>NZ_JBDGLI010000017.1:0-55121 GCF_057655955.1 Pseudomonas sp. Soil_N_39 | reverse complement strand
CACCGATTCCATGAACACCCGAGATCAGTGTGGAGCCGAGCTTGCTCGCGATAGTGGTATGTCAGCTTGCAGGGATGTGGACTGTACCGGCGCCATCGCGAGCAAGCTCGCTCCCACAATGATCTGCGGTGAACACCGATTCCATGAACACCCGAGATCAGTGTGGAGCCGAGCTTGCTCGCGATAGTGGTATGTCAGCTTGCAGGGATGTTGACTGTACCGGCGCCATCGCGAGCAAGCTCGCTCCCACAAAGATCTGCGGTGAACACCGCTTCCATGAACACCCGAGATCAGTGTGGGAGCCGAGCTTGCTCGCGATAGCGGTATGTCAGCTTGCAGGGATGTTGACTGTACCGGCGTCATCGCGAGCAAGCTCGCTCCCACAAAGATCTGCGGTGAACACCGATTCCATGAACACCCGAGATCAGTGTGGGAGCCGAGCTTGCTCGCGATAGCGGTATGTCAGCTTGCAGGGATGTTGACTGTACCGGCGTCATCGCGAACAAGCTCGCTCCCACAAAATCTGCGGTGAACACCGATTCCATGAACACCCGAGATCAGTGTGGGAGCCGAGCTTGCTCGCGATAGTGGTATGTCAGCTTGCAGGGATGTTGACTGTACCGGCGTCATCGCGAGCAAGCTCGCTCCCTCCTCGATCAGTCCCCAGGCGGGGCGGGACTGGCTTGCAGGCTCGCGGGCCAGTAGCGCAAGACGACAACGGGAATCAGTGCCAACCCATAAGCCAGGCAAACGAACAGGTAGGTGTACTGCAAGCCGTAGACCTGGCTGAGCAATCCACCAGCCGAGATGCCTGCGATCGAAGCGAACTGCGCGGTGCCTTGGGCAATGCCCAGCACGTGGCCTTGCCGTGCGCTGTCGGCGGATTTCGAGATCAGCGCCATCAGCACCGGCGTGGTAGCCCCCAGCAGCACCCCCCAAATGAAGTAGACGACGACAAATACGATGGCATTACGCGTGACCCCAGCCAGGGCGGTCAGGGCGATGCAGCCGAGCACGACGTAGATGATGCGATGCAAGGTGTCCTGCTGGGTACGGTGCTCGAAATAGCGCGACCAGGCCGTGGCCGAGAGGATGAAACCCAGCGCCAGCAAGCCGTAGCACAGGCCGACCACCGAGTTGCTGACGTCGAATACCGAACTCACGTACAAGGAGAATGAGGTCTGTGGCAGCATCCGCGCCAACAGCAGGATGCCCATGACGCACAGCAACGACAGCAAGGGCGATCCTTGCCAGACGCTGTCGGTACGGCTTGTTGTCGCCGGGGCCTGGCTGATCGCGGGTTTCTTCACCGGCGGCACGTCCGGCAAGGTCACGGCGGCCACCACCGTGCACACCGCGCACAAGGCCGAGGCGATGATGTTGATCCAGAAGAAGGTGGCGTGATCGAGGATCAGGCCCCCGACCACCGCGCCGAGCAATGAACCGACGTTGGTGGATATTTGCAGGATCGCGAACAGCCGCGCCCGTCGCGACGGGGCTTCGATGCTGACGCCATAGGCTTGCGCCGGGGCGATGTACCCGGCAAAGGCACCCTGCAAAAAGCGCAGCACCAGGATGGCCCAGATATCGCTGCACAGCGCCAGCCCCAACTGAGTCAATGACAGGCCCGCCAGGGCGCGGATCATCATCAACTTATGACCGTAGCGATCGCCGATACGACCCCAGAAGGCGCTGGTCAGAATGATGCCCAGCATCGGCCCGACATACACGGCGATGCTGGCGAAGCTGAAGACCGACTCCGAGGACGTCAGCCCGCGCAGGTGGACCGGCCAGAACGGCCCGCTCATTTCCATCGCGCCCATGGAGATGAGCTGGATCGCGAATAGAAGGTAAATCAGGATTCTGACGTTCGAACCCTGGATGGCACCTGCGTGGGACATGACTCAGCCTCGGTGGTTAAACGCTCGCAAGCGGGTAGATCAGCATGTGCTGCAGGCGACGACACGGTCGGCAAGATGCCCGGCTGTACGAGAGGTTGCAAGCTGTCGATACCGCAGCAGCCTCTGTATGCCTGATGGATCCAGCGCAACCTGAAAAAATAAACCCCGGGAGGTGATACTTTTCCGCAGGTCGACTGGCAATAGGAGTGATTACCATTTTCTCTCGCTGGAAAGGATCCTTAAGCCATGTCTGTTGCACGTCGACCTTGTGGTGAGTCTGCGTTATCCCTCGCGATTCGTACCGCCACCCTGAGTTTCATTCTGGTCGCAGGAAGCGCCACCGCCTGGGCGCAAACCCCCGGGCAAAAGCCCTCCACCGATAGAACCTCGGACGTCCCTGCGGTCGACAACGGTCAAGGCTTGACCCTTGACGCGACCAACATCACCGGCACCCACAACAACCCTAGCGCAATGCCGCCCGTGCTGGCCGGCGGTCAGGTGGCACGCGGTGCGCGCTTGGGAATGATGGGCAACAAGGACGTGATGGACACGCCGTTCAGCGTGACCAGCTACACCGAAAAGACCCTGGCCGACCTGCAGACCGTGACCGTGGCCGACGCCCTGCAACGAGACCCTTCGGTGCGCTCCACTGGCCAGGTGGGCGGCATCGTCGATTCGTTTTTCATCCGTGGTTTTCCCATCGGCGAGGGCAACCTCGGCGAGCTGGCCTATGACGGCGTCTACGGCGTGGCACCCAACTACCGAGTGTTCACCGATTACGCCGAACGGGTCGAAGTGCTCAAGGGGCCGGGTGCGTTGATGTACGGTATTTCTCCGAACAGCGGAGTGGGCGGGGTGATCAACATCGTTCCCAAGCGTCCGTTGGAGGATGACCTGACGCGCTTTACCGGCAGCTATGCCTCCGATTCCTACGTGGGTGGGCACCTGGATGTCAGCCGTCGATTCGGCTCGGAAAACCAGTTCGGCGTGCGCTTCAACGGCAGTCTCCAAGGTGGCGACACGGCCATCGATGATCAGGAGCGCGAACTCGACATCGGCGCCATCGCCCTTGATTATCGGGGCGAGCGTTTGCGCTTGAACCTCGACTTCATCAGCCAGAAAGAAAGCTTCGATGGCGCCTCGCGACCCTTCACTGTCGCGCCTGGCGTTGAAATTCCATCAGCCCCCAACGGTCGTACCAACGCATCACAGAAATGGGGTTGGTCGGACACCAAGGAGCAGTCGGCCTTGCTGGGTGGCGAATATGACCTGACGGACGCGGTCACGGTGTTTGCCCACGCCGGTGGTGGTCGGTCGGACGTCAAGCGGATGTCCGACCAGGTACCAAGAATCCTCAACGACGCCGGCGATATCAGCAACACGCCGGGGTATTACAAATTCAACGTGGACCGTTCGACAGCCGACGTGGGGGTTCGTGGGGTGTTCGACACCGGTCCTGTCAGCCACACGACCACGCTGATGGCGACGACTTACCAGGATGAACTGTCCCGGGGGATCAACAACGGGCCGGTGGTCGGCTCGAACATCTATCACCCGGTGGACGTGCCCAAGCCGGCCATCAATGCGCCCAAGGTGCTGCGGGTTTCCGAATCGCAGCTGACCGGCTTCGCCTTGAGCGACACCTTGTCGGTACTGGATGAACGTCTGCAACTGACCCTGGGGCTGCGTCGGCAGAATATCGAGTCGCGCAATTACAATGCCGCCGGCTCGGTCAGTTCTCGTTATGACGACAGCGCCACGACCCCGCTGGTCGGCGTGGTGGTCAAGCCCTGGGAGGACGTGTCGCTCTACTACAACTATGTCGAGGGGTTGAGTAAAGGTGACGTCGCGCCAGGCACAGCGAGCAATGCGGGCGAAACGTTTGCTCCTTATGAATCCAAACAGCATGAGATTGGGGTCAAGTACGAGCACGGCACGTTCATGACCACCCTGGCGCTGTTCCAGATCGAGAAGCCCAGCGGCGAAATCGGTGCGAACAACGTGTTCTCGGTACAGGCTGAACAGCGCAACCGTGGCGTGGAACTGAGCGTGTTCGGCGAAGTGGCCCCCGGCACACGCCTGATGGGCGGCGTGACACTGCTCGACGGCGAGCTGACGGATTCCGCGACGGCGGCCAACCGTGGCAACAAGCCGGTGGGCGTGCCAGACGTACAAGCCAACTTGTGGGCTGAATGGGACACCCCATGGGTGGAAGGCTTTACCCTCACCAGCGGCGCGATCTACACCAGCAGCCAATACGTGAACCAAGCCAACACCCAGGAGTTGGATGCCTGGACCCGCTTCGATGCGGGGGCTCGCTATGCCACCAAGATCGAAGGTCGACCGACGACGTTCAGGGCCACGGTCCAGAACGTCTTTGACCGCGAGTACTGGTCGGGTGTTGCCTCGTATGGGGCCTTCTCTCCAGGCTCGCCGCGTACCTTGCAGTTGTCGGCCACGGTCGACTTCTGAGCATAGGGCAAGGGTGGTTCAAACAAAGGGCCACCCGCGCCTAAGCCGTTTCTATCGCAGACGCGTGCCCAAGCGCGCGTCCAATGAATAGACTCCGCCGCCGCGCGCGACGATGTAGAGCGCCAGAAATCCCATCAGCACCGGAAACTCGATGCCTCGGTCTATCCAGGGCCATGTCGGCCCCAACGCGTAGCTGATGGCAACCATTTGAATGGCGATCAGCAGAGCGACGAGCCGCGTGCCGAGCCCTGTCGCCAGCATCAACGCCCCAGCCGTTTCCAGGAGCATGACCAGAAAGGCCAGCTGCCCAGCGAAAGGCAGTCCCATCACGTTCTGGATGAGGTTGATAGACGCGGCCATTGGATCGGCCATCGAGCCATGGGCGGTGCGCAGAACCTTTGGCAAGCCGTGGGTAAACAGGACGACGGCGAAGATGATTCGCAGCAAGGCGTACAGATACGGTTCGAAACCGGCGACCCGTGCAGTCACGGTCGCCAACGGGGAGCGCGGCGAGGATACGTCTTGAGTTGGCATTGGGGAATCCCTGGCAGGGTGGCTTGAAGCGCTGATGCGTGACGTCGATAACGACCCCGGCGATGCGGGGTCGATGCGTCGCTGATGATCCGCAGGCGTTATTGTCCTTTCGCCGGCAATCCCATCTTCGCCAACGTCAATGTCTCATCGGCGCGGCCCCAACCACCGTCGGCGACCTCTTCGACAAGGACCATGGTGAACGGTCGCACCTGCTCGCCGAAGTACTCGACGAACATCTGCGTGGTGCGATGGATGATCTCCTCCTTGCGGGCGTGGTCCAGGATTCCTTCGGGGAATTTGTAGTTGGCGAATGGCATCGGTTTGCTCCGTGGGTGTGAAACAGATTGGGCGGGCGAAGAACCCATGGCGCGCATTTTTCTTGTTTGGGCCCGGGAGATAAACCCTGTTGAGTTGCCATCTGAATTCAATAACCGAGAACAATCGGTACTGCGGATCACTTTCACGTGCCAGTCTCCCTACGGATTCGCAGCGTCATTGATTTTCGCCGCAAGAACC
Source organism: Pseudomonas sp. Soil_N_39 (assembly GCF_057655955.1). Lineage (NCBI taxonomy): Bacteria > Pseudomonadati > Pseudomonadota > Gammaproteobacteria > Pseudomonadales > Pseudomonadaceae > Pseudomonas > Pseudomonas sp. Soil_N_39. The sequence goes on along the minus strand of NZ_JBDGLI010000017.1, from coordinate 49,698 downwards.
GGATAGCGGGTACTGCCCAGGTGTTCTCTTCTAGGCACTCACATCAAGAGGTGCCCATCATGAACTTTCGCATCACAGGCCTTGCCCCCGATCCATTCCGCGCACTGTTTGGATTGTCCGATGAAGCACTTGCATCGCGGGGGGTGAGGCGTTATGTCGTTGACCGTCAGCCAGGCTTTCCTGACCGCATAGAAATGAAAGACGCGGAGCTGGGGCAACGCATGCTGTTACTGAACCATGTCAGCCAGCCGGCCAACTCGCCGTACCGTGCCTCTCATGCGGTTTTCATCCGGGAGGGCGCGAGCCAGGCTTACGATGCCGTCAACCAGGTGCCTGAGGTCATGCGCATTCGACTACTGTCCCTGCGTGCTTTTTCCGAAGAGGGGATGCTGCTCGACGCCGATGTGGTGGACGGACAGGCAATAGAACCTGTGATCACCCGGCTGTTTGCCAATCCTGAGGTCAGTTACATCCACGTTCATAATGCGAAGCAAGGGTGTTACTCGGGGCGGATAGATCGGGCGTAGAAAGGGGAGCCGATGTTTGCAGAGCTTGGTTTAAGCGGAGTGTCAAATGGCTGGAGCACATCGGTGATGTTGGTCAGGCTGCTGCAGACGATTTTGCCGATGGTCCTGCCTCTCACTGTTGACGCTGTGAGATTGCTCAGCAACAAGCCGACATTCAGTCGGCACGGAGCCAGGTCGCAAGCCTGCGAAAAACGCTGCCCATCGTCGCCAAGCTGGCGGATGACTACCAACATCTACTGGATAAACATTGAACGTGCATACGGTGGGCGGGGCAATTACACGGCCCAGCCTTGACTGACGTCAGTTAGTTGAAATAAAGCCGGGCAATCATCCTGTGGCAAGGGAGCTTGCTCCCGCTGGGTCGCGAAGCGGCCCTGTTTTGGGGCTGCTGCGTAGCCCAGCGGGAGCAAGCTCCCTCGCCACGGTTTGTGTGTTTCCTCGTGGCGTCCACTTAACTGGTCGGCATTAGGCTTCGGCCTCTTTTTCCATTCTCAACAGTCTTGGATTCGATTGACTCCCTCGCAACCTTGTCAGTGCGAATGACGCGGCTCACCACTACGAGCAATCACCCGCAGATGCAACGTTGCCGGCTCCAGGCACCCCCCGGTGGACAGTTGCCCCACCAGTTGCCGGTACAGTTCCTGCCAGGGCGTTTGCGAAGGCGCGATGTTCGGCGTCCATTCGAGTCGGCGCCGGGCCATCTCTTCGTCGTCGATCAGCAGGTTCACGGTGCGTGTGTTCAGGTCCACTTTCAGCCGGTCGTTGGTTTGCAGCAACGCCAGGCCGCCACCCACGGCCGCTTCAGGGGACATGTTGAGGATCGATGGGCTCGCCGAGGTGCCGCTCTGGCGGCCGTCACCCAGGCAGGGCAGGGAGTCGATGCCTTGTTTGATCAGTGCGGCCGGCGGGGCCATGTTCACCACCTCGGCGCTGCCGGGGTAGCCCACCGTGCCAACGCCGCGGATGACCAGGATGCAGCGTTCGTCGATGTCCAGCGCCGGGTCGTCGATGCGGGTGTGGTAATCCTCCGGTCCTTCGAACACGATGGCCCGGGCTTCAAAACTGTTCTCGGCGCCGGGCTCGGAGAGGTAGGTCTTGCGAAATGCCTCGCCCACCACCGACATCTTCATGATCGCGCTGTCGAAGAAGTTGCCACTGAGCACGATGAAACCGGCGCGGTGCTTGAGCGGGGTGTCGAAGGGATGGATCACATCGGCGTTGCTGGTCAGGCTGTTGCTGACGATTTCGCCGATGGTCTTGCCGCTGACCGTGGCGCAGTCTTCGTGCAGGCGTCCGGCTTTTTGCAGTTCATGCATGACCGAGGGCACGCCGCCGGCCCGATGGAACCCTTCGCCCAGGTACTTGCCCGCCGGCATGCAATTGACCAGCAGCGGCACGTCTTCGCCAATCCGTTGCCAGTCATCCAGGCTCAGCTCGACGCCCATGTGCCGAGCGATGGCGATCAGGTGCGGCGGGCAGTTACTCGAAGCACCCAGGGCCGAGGCGACGGCGATGGCGTTCTCGAAGGCCTGGCGGGTCATGATCTGTGACGGACGTATGTCTTGCAGCACCAGCTCGCAGATGCGCTTGCCGGTGGCATAGGCCATTTGCCCGCGCTCGCGATAGGGCGCCGGAATGCTCGCGCAACCCGGCAGCGACATGCCCAGGGCCTCGGCCAGGGCGTTCATCGACAAGGCGGTGCCCATGGTGTTGCAGTGACCCACCGATGGCGATGCCGCGGTGGTCATTTCCATGAAGCCTTCGTAGTCGATCTCGCCGGCGGCCATCAGGTTGCGCGCGTGCCAGAGCACGGTGCCCGAGCCGATCAGTTCGCCCTTGTGATGGCCGTCGAGCATCGGCCCGCCAGACAGGACAATGGCGGGCAAATCGGTGGTCGCCGCCGCCATCAGGCAGGCGGGCGTGGTCTTGTCGCAACCGGTGGTGAGCACCACGCCGTCCAACGGGTAGCCGTGGAGGATTTCCACCAGCCCCAGGTAGGCCAGGTTGCGGTCCAGGGCAGCGGTGGGGCGCCGCGACTGTTCGGCGATCGGGTGCACCGGGAATTCCATGGGGATGCCACCGGCGTCACGGATGCCGGCCTTGACCCGTTGGGCCAGTTCCAGGTGATGACGGTTGCAGGGAGTCAGGTCGCTGCCGGTTTGGGCGATGCCGATGATCGGTCGTCCCGACTGCAGCTCTTCGCGGGTCATGCCGTAGTTCATGTAGCGTTCGACATACAGGGCGGTCATGTCCGCATGGGCCGGGTCATTGAACCATTGCTCACTGCGCAGGCGGCGTTTTGGCGTGTCACTCATGATTCAGGTCTCTCTTGTAATGGGATGAATCGGTCACGGTCGTGGTTCAGCGCCCCAGCAGTCCGCGGGCGGAGAGGTTGCGCAACAAGGCACTGACGCCAAAGGTCCAGGGGGCCGCGTCGCAGCTGTGTGTCACCTGGTTATGCAGGCTGCCGAGCAACGGGCTGCTGATGCTGACCCGGTCCCCGCGCTTGTGGGTGAAACCGCTGCCGGGATGGTCGCGGTCTTCGGTGGGGGCGAACAGGGTACCGAGAAACAGCACAAAACCATCCGGATATTGGTGGTTGGCGTTGAGCGTCTGGCCTACCAGGTCCTGCGGGTCACGGCTGATCTGGCTCATGGAACTCGAACCGTGCAGGCGGTAGCCATCTTCGCCTTGTACCTGGAGATCGACCACGCAGGCGCGGACGTCATCCAGGCTGAAGCGTTCGTCAAACAGGCGAATGAACGGCCCGATGGCGCAGGACGCGTTGTTGTCCTTGGCCTTGCTCAGCAACAGCGCGCTGCGACCTTCGATGTCTCGCAGGTTGACGTCGTTGCCCAGGGTGGCGCCGTGGATCTGGCCACGGCTGTTCACCGCCAGCACCACTTCCGGTTCCGGGTTGTTCCATTGCGATATCGGATGAATGCCGATGCGGCTGCCGCTGCCCACGGCGGCCAGGACCGGCGCCTTGGTGAAGATCTCCGCATCCGGGCCGATGCCGACTTCCAGGTACTGCGACCACATGCCTTGTTCGATGAGCAAGGCTTTGAGGCGCATGGCTTGCTCGGAACCCGGCACGATGGCGCGCAGGTTGTCGCCGATCACGCCGTGTACGGTGGCGCGTACGGCCTCGGCTCTTGCCGCGTCGCCGCCGGCCTGTTCCTCGATCACCCGCTCAATCATGCTGGCGGCGAAGGTCACACCGGCGGCCTTGATCACTTGCAAGTCCAGTGGCGGCAACAGATACGGTTTGGTCGGGTCGGCATGAACGCCGGTGTTGGCCAGCAGCGCTTCGACGCTGGCGATGAAAGTGCCGGGTGTCTGCCTGACGGCGGCCAGGGGGGACTCTGTTTCCAGCAAGTCACTCAATGTCGCAAAACGTTCTGACAGGTCGAACACCCCGTCACTGCGCAGCACCACGGGGGAAGGTCCGGCGATACGGCCAGGCACCCAGGCACGACCAATCAGGGTGCCGGCGACGCCATCGACGGGCAGGGTGTTCTCGGGAGTAAGCATCAGCGACATGGGCAGTCTTCCTGGTTCGTAAAGCTTTCAAGCTAGGGCGCGCAGTTGATGAACTCCAATGAGATATATTCAGTATCTGATAACGTCCGGTTATTGCATCGTCGAGGATTGCCCATGTCCGATCTGTCTTTCTCCAGCTTCTGCGGCTGGCTCAAATTCCGCCATCTGCTGCTGATCGATACCTTGGGGCGCACCTGCAACATGCATTTGGCGGCCGAGCAGATGAACCTCAGCCAGCCGGCCGTGAGCAAGATGCTCAAGGAAATCGAAAGCCTGCTCGGCTTCGCCCTGTTCGAACGCCGACCCCGGAGCATGCCGCCCACCGCACTGGGCGAACATGTGTTGCGTTACGCGCAGATCGCCTTGAACGACGCACGTTCGTTCGTCGAGCAAATCAGCAGCCTGCGCGAAGGTGGCCATGGCTACCTCAAGGTCGGCGGTATCTTTGCCGCAACGGCGGTGGCCTTGCCCGAGGCGATCCTGCAGATCAAGCAACGCTGGCCCTTGCTGTCCATCGAGGTGGTGGAGCAGACCAGCAACCATTTGATGAAGATGCTTGAAGAGAAAAAGCTCGATCTGGCGGTGGCCCGGTTTACCGAGCAAAGCCAGCACCAGCGCTACGACTTCCAACCCCTGGCCCCGGAACCGTTCTGCATCGTGGTCAATGACCGCCATCCGCTGGCGAATGCCGGGCCGACATCCTTGCAGCAACTGGTGGACCTGCCGTGGATTCTCTACCCGATCGGTACGCCGATCCGCGCACGCATGGAACTGGCCTTTGCCGAAGCCGGAGTGGGGATGCCGCGCAACACCATCGATACCATTTCCATGCAGACCTTTCTCCAGGTCCTGCAACGCGGGCCCATGATCGGCATGCTGCCCAATGCCATGGTCGATCCGCTGCTCGAAAGCGGTCAACTCAAGACCCTCGATACTCCGCTGCACCTGGTGCCGCAGGACTACGGCATCCTCACGCGAAAGGATGAGCCATTGGTGGGCGCGGCGCTGGAGTTTGCCGATATCCTCAAGGACAACGCCCGTCTGAGCCGTTGAATGTGCCGCCGCCATCGCGAGCAAGTTCGCTCCCACAGGGGACGGGAGTGTCGCGAATCTCTCAGCCAACACGAAACATCTGTGGGAGCGAGCTTGCTCGCGATGGCGGAGGATCAGCCTGCACCGAACCCTGTGGCGAGGGAGCTTGCTCCCGCTGGGCTACGCAGTAGCCCCCTTGCCAAACCCAAGTCTCGATAACAATACGTTATCGACTAATCCAAAAATGCCATTGGGAAAGAATCGATTCCCGACAGTAGAGTCCTCGTTCAATCGCCGGATGATTCGTTCATTCGACGTGACCCAATAAAAACAATCAGGGGTTACCTCATGCAAACCATCTCCGAGCAGTTGCCCGCTCAGGCGCAAGCCGGCGAGCTCGATTTTGAAGACCGGACCTACCGCAAGGTCATCTGGCGGATCCTGCCCGTGTTGCTGTTGTGCTACATGGCGGCATACCTCGATCGGGTGAACATCGGGTTCGCCAAGCTCGACATGCTCAACGAGCTGCAATTCAGCAACACCGTGTATGCCTTGGGCGCCAGTATGTTTTTCTGGGGCTATTTCCTCTTCGAAGTGCCCAGCAACCTGTTGCTGCATCGCTTTGGCGCAAGGTTCTGGATCGCCCGGATCATGCTCAGTTGGGCGGTGATCTCCATGGCCGTGGCCTACACCGTACCGCTGGCGGCTTTCTTCCACCTCGAATCGAGCACGATGTTCTATGTGCTGCGCTTCCTCTTGGGCATCTGTGAAGCGGGCTTCTTCCCTGGCGTGATCCTCTACCTCAACTACTGGTTCCCGACCCACCGCCAGAGCCGGGTGATGTCCGGGTTCCTGCTGGCGCTGCCGGTCAGCCTGACCTTGGGCGGCATACTCTCCGGTTGGCTGATGAACAGCATGCAAGGGGTGCATGGTTTGTCTGGCTGGCAATGGATGCTGCTCATCGAAGGCATTCCGTCGATCATCATGGCGTTCGTGGTGATCGTCTGTCTGGCCGACAACATCGACAAAGCCAAATGGCTGACCGTCGCGGAAAAAGCCCTGCTCAAGGCCAATCTGCAAACCGACAACCAGGGCAAGGCCACGCGCTTGAGCGAAGTGTTCTTCAACCCTCGGGTGTGGTTGCTGGTGTTGATCCTGCTGACCTTCAACACCGGTTTCTATGGCCTGGCGTTCTGGATGCCGTCGATCATCAAGAGCACCGGCATCACCAACAGCTTGCACATCGGTCTGCTGACCGCCATCCCTTACTCGGTGGCGGTGGTGGCGATGCTGCTTAATGCCCGGCACTCCAACCGCACCGGTGAGCGGCGCTTGCATGCGGCGATTCCGGCGTTTATTGGTGGCGTCGGCCTGATCCTCAGTGCCTTTTTCGCTGACAACCTGGTGTTGTCCGTGCTCTTCCTCAGCGTCTCCGCTTCGGGGATCCTCAGCCTGATGCCGATTTTCTGGACCCTGCCGGGTACCGTGCTGTCGGGCGTCGCCGCCGCAGCCGGCATTGGCATGATCAACGCCATCGGCAACCTGTCCGGCTTTACCGGCTCGATGATCACCGCTGTGGCCGAAACCCTCACGGGCAACATCAACAACGGCACTTATGTGCTCGCCTTGTGTCTTTTGGTCAGCGGCGGGTTGATCTTGGCCATCCCTGCCTCGATGCTTGGCAGGACCCCTAAGCAGGCCATCACGGCAGCGCAACTGGAGACCGCATGAGTCTACAAAACAAGCGCGTGCTGGTGACGGCTGCGGGGCAGGGCATTGGCTTGGCCAGCGCCCTTGCCTTCGCCCGGGCCGGGGCCGAGGTGTTCGCCACTGACATCGATATCCATGCACTGGCGGGGATCGAAGGGATCACCGCCATGCCCCTGGACGTCACGTCGACCGCTGCCATCAGCGCCGCTTGCGAACGTATCGGCGGGCTCGATGTGCTGTTCAACTGCGCAGGCTTTGTGCACAGCGGCAATATTCTCGAGTGTGATGAAGCGGCCTGGGCGCGTTCGATGGACCTCAATGTCACGGCCATGTACCGGATGATCCGCGTATTCCTGCCGGGCATGCTGGCCCGTGGCGGTGGCTCGATCATCAACATGTCGTCGGTGGCCTCCAGTATCAAGGGCGTGCCCAATCGCTTCGCCTATGCGACCAGCAAGGCGGCGGTGGTGGGGCTGACCAAATCCGTCGCCATCGACTTCGTCAGCCAGGGCATCCGTTGCAACGCGATATGCCCGGGCACCGTGGATTCGCCTTCGCTGCGCCAGCGCATCGCCGACCAGGCCGCGCAACAGGGCGTCGATGAGGCGCAGGTCTACCGGCAATTTCTCGACCGCCAGCCGATGGGGCGTATCGGCAGCACCGAGGAAATCGCGCAATTGGCGGTGTACCTGGGCAGCGATGCGTCCGCCTACACCACCGGGGCGGTGCACGTGATTGATGGCGGCATGAGCCTCTGAATTTTCAATTGAGCAGGAGCACTTCATGAAACTGTTGCGTTACGGCGAAAAAGGTTCGGAAAAACCCGGGCTGCTGGATGATGACAATCAAATCCGCGACCTCTCGGGCCATGTGCCGGACATCGCCGGACAGGTCCTGGGCGCGGAGAGCTTGGCAGCGCTCGCCGCCCTGGACCCGCGCAGCTTGCCGCTCGTGGTCGGCCAGCCGCGCATCGGTGCTTGTGTCGGCCAGGTCGGCAAATTCATCTGTATCGGCCTGAACTATGCCGACCATGCCGCCGAGTCGAACATGGAGGTGCCGAACGAGCCGATCATCTTCAACAAATGGACCAGTGCCATTTGCGGGCCGAACGACGACATCCAGATCCCCCGTGGGTCGCTCAAGACCGATTGGGAAGTCGAACTGGGCGTGGTCATCGGTAAAGGCGGGCGCTACATCGACGAAGCCAATGCCATGGAGCATGTCGCTGGCTACTGCGTCATTAACGATGTGTCCGAGCGCGAGTGGCAGTTGGAGCGCGGCGGCACCTGGGACAAGGGTAAGGGTTTCGACACCTTCGGTCCTCTCGGGCCCTGGTTGGTGACCCAGGACGAAATCGCCGACCCCCATACGCTGGACCTGTGGCTGGAGGTTGACGGACACCGCTATCAGAACGGCAATACCCGGACGCTGATCTTCAGCGTGCCGCAGCTGATTGCCTACCTGAGCCGGTGCATGAGCCTGCAACCCGGCGACGTCATCTCGACCGGCACACCACCGGGTGTTGGCCTGGGCATCAAGCCCAACCCGGTGTTCCTGCGGCCGGGCCAGACCATTCGCCTGGGGATCGAGGGGTTGGGCGAACAGCGCCAGGTCACGGTGCAGGCGGACTGATGGTTGGGCTTGCTGCCGCCTTCGCGAGCAAGCTCGCTCCCACAGGGGGAGCGCGGTCTCACCAAGAAACAGGTCGGCTGTAAGACTGCCTTCGCGAGCAGGCTCGCTCCCACAATGGATCAGGGCATGGCCGGAGAAACAGGTCGGCTGTAAGGCCGCCTTCGCGAGCAAGCCCGCTCCCACAGGGGGAACGCGGTCTCACCAAGAACCAGGTCGGCTATCAGGCCGCCTCGTGGTGGACGTTGATCTCGGCGCCCCGTTAACCACGCTGGCCGAACGCAGGCATTGTGCAGTGGGCATCCCGGCATGGATGCCGGGATAGCCGCGCTGGGCCATGGATGGCCCTTCGCGGCGGGCCCACGGAGCAATGCCTTCGTTCGGGCACACCGAGCCTAGGCGAGGTGCCGAGTGGTGGGGCAGAAGCGTTTTGGTTACTTTTGACTGGGCCGGCTTCCGGGCTCTTCAAAAGTGACCCGCTGTAAAAGCGGAACCCTAAGCAGCCGTTACCGCAGCAATGGATATGTACTCAATCACCAACATCCAGGCCAGCCGCGAGGCCGCCATCGCGAGCAAGCTCGCTCCCACAATGGGAACAGAGTACGACCGGGAGAACCAGGCCGGCTATAAGGCCTAGCCTCACTTGGCATCAACACGCCTGACACGCTTCATCACCACCACAAAAAACACCGGCACGAACACCACCGCCAGCGTGGCGCTGATCATCCCGCCGATCACCCCGGTGCCGATGGCCTGCTGGCTCGCCGAGCTGGCCCCGGTGGCAATCGCCAGCGGCACCACGCCAAGGATGAACGCCAGCGAAGTCATGATGATCGGTCGCAAGCGCAGGCGGGCGGCCTCAAGCGTTGCGTCGATCAGATCGTGGCCGTCGTCGTACAGGCTCTTGGCGAACTCAATGATCAGGATCGCGTTCTTCGCCGACAGACCGATGATGGTGATCAGCCCGATCTTGAAGAACACATCGTTGGGCATGCCGCGCAACGACACGGCCAATACCGCACCCAGCACCCCCAGCGGCACCACCAGCAACACCGAGGTCGGAATCGACCAGCTCTCGTACAGCGCCGCCAGGCACAGGAACACCACCAGCAGCGACAGCCCCAACAGGATCGGCGCCTGGCTGCCGGACAAGCGTTCCTGCAAGGACAACCCGGTCCATTCCTGGCCCAGGCCCGTCGGCCCCTGGGCCACCAGCCGTTCGATTTCGGCCATGGCTTGCCCGGTGCTGTAGCCCGGTGCCGGTTCGCCGGAAATGCTCACCGCCGGATAACCGTTATAGCGAGTCAGTTGCGCCGGCCCCTGGGTCCAGCGGGCCTGGACGAATGCCGACAACGGAACCATTTTCCCGCTGTTGTTGCGCACGTGGATCTTCAATAAGTCTTCGACCTGGCTGCGCTGGTCGCCCTCGGCCTGGACCACCACCCGCTGCATGCGTCCCTGGTTGGGGAAGTCGTTGATGTAGGCCGAACCCACCGCCGTGGACAACACGCTGCCAACATCGGCAAAGGAAATGCCCAGGGCATTGGCTTGCTTGCGGTCGACCTCCAATTGTACCTGCGGCGCTTCGGCCAGGGCGCTTTCGCGCACATTCATCAGCATCGGGCTTTTTTCGGCGGCGGCGAGCAATTCGCTGCGTGCCTGCATCAAGGTGGCATGACCGAGGCCACCCCGGTCCTGCAAACGGAACTCGAAACCGCTGGAAGTGCCCAGGCCATCCACGGGTGGTGGCAGCACCGAGAACGCCATGGCGTCCTTGATTTGACCCAGCGCCAGATTGGCACGGTCGGCGATCGACGCCGCCGAATCCTCGGCACCGCGCTGCGACCAGTCCTTCAGGGTGGTGAAGGCCAGGGCCGCGTTCTGCCCACTGCCGGAGAAGCTGAAACCGAGAATGATCGTGCTGTCGCCGACCCCCGGCTCGCCGGCGTTGTGGGCTTCGATCTGCTCCACCACCTGCACCGTCCGGTTTTTACTCGCGCCCGGTGGCAACTGGATGTCGGTGATGGTGTAGCCCTGGTCTTCCACCGGCAGGAACGAGGAGGGCAGGCGACTGAACAGCAGGCCCATGCCCACCAGCAGCACGCCGTAGATCAGCAGATAACGGCCGCTGCGTTTCAGCGCATAGGCCACCCAACCCTGATAGCGGTCGCCGAATCGGTCGAAGCCACGGTTGAACCAGCCGAAGAAACCGCTTTTGGCGTGGTGGTCACCCGGGGCGACCGGCTTGAGCAAGGTCGCGCAAAGCGCCGGGGTCAAGGTCAGGGCGAGAAAGGCCGAGAACAGGATCGACGTCGCCATGGACAGCGAGAACTGCTGATAAATCACCCCCACCGAGCCCTGCATGAACGCCATCGGAAGGAACACCGCCACCAGCACCAGGGTGATGCCGATGATGGCACCGGTGATCTGCCCCATGGCCTTGCGCGTGGCCTCTTTGGGCGACAAGCCTTCCTGGGCCATGATCCGCTCGACGTTCTCCACCACCACGATGGCATCGTCCACCAGGATGCCGATGGCCAGCACCATGCCGAACATGGTCAGTACGTTGATCGAGAACCCCAGCGCGAGCATCGTCGCGAAGGTGCCCATCAACGCCACCGGCACCACCAGGGTCGGGATCAGGGTGTAGCGGATGTTCTGCAGGAACAGGAACATCACCGCGAATACCAGCAGCATCGCTTCGCCGAGGGTATAGATCACTTTGGTGATCGAGACTTTGACGAAGGGGGAGGTGTCGTAGGGAATCTTGTATTCCACGCCAGCCGGGAAGTAGCGCGACAGCTCGTCCATCTTGTTGCGCACCAGGGTCGCGGTGTTCAAGGCATTGGCGCCCGGCGACAGTTGCACCGCCACCGCGGTGGACGGCTTGCCGTTCAGTCGCGTGGAAAACTGGTATTCCTGGCTGCCGATTTCCACCCGGGCCACGTCGGCGATGCGCACCGTCGAGCCATCGGGGTTGGCCTTGAGCACAATGTCGGCAAACTCTTGAGGCGTGTTGAGCTGGCCTTTGACGACGATGGTCGCGGTGATTTCCTGGGTGCTGCGGCTCGGCAAATCCCCCAGGCTGCCGGCCGATACCTGGGCGTTCTGCGCGACGATGGCGGCATTGACGTCGGCCGGGGTCAGGTTGAAACCGACGAGTTTCTGCGGGTCGATCCAGATCCGCATGGCTCGCTCGGCCCCGTACAGCTGGGCCTTGCCGACACCGTCCAGGCGCTTGATCTCGTTCATCACGTTGCGCGCCAGGTAATCGCTGAGGGCCACGTCGTCGAGCTTGCCGTCGCTGGAGGTGAGGGTGATCAGCAGCAGGAAGCCGGCGGAGACTTTGTCCACCTGCAAGCCCTGCTGCGTGACCGCTTGCGGCAGGCGCGACTCCACCGCTTTGAGGCGGTTCTGCACGTCGACCTGGGCCAGTTCCGGGTTGGTCCCGGGTTGGAAGGTCGCGGTGATGGTGGCGCTGCCCAGGCTGCTTTGGGATTCGAAATACAGCAGGTTGTCGGCGCCGTTGAGTTCTTCCTCGATCAGGCTGACCACGCTTTCGTCCACGGTTTGCGCCGAGGCGCCCGGGTACACGGTATAGATCTCGATCTGTGGCGGGGCCACGACCGGGTATTGCGCCACCGGCAGCTGTGGAATGGCCAAGACACCAGACAACAGAATGAACAGCGCGACGACCCAGGCGAATACCGGACGGTCGATGAAAAATTGCGGCATGGCTTAGTGTCCTGCCTGTGGCCCGGGAACCTGGGCGAGGGGAAGAGGGGAATCGTCGACTCGGACCTGCTCGCCGGGACGGGCGTGTTGCAGACCCTCGATGACGATGCGGTCGCCGGGTTTCAAACCGTGGGTGACGACCCAGCGATCGTTTTGCGCAGCGCCCAGTTGCACCGGTTGCTGGCTGACCTTCTGCTCGGCGTCCAGCAGCAAGACCTGGGCAACTCCGGCGCTGTCGCGCAGGATGGCCCGTTGCGGCACGGTGATGCCCTGGCTGTTGACTGCTTGTTCGAGGCGCACGCGGATGAAACTGCCCGGCAGCAGGTCCAGGTCCGGGTTGGGGAACTCGCTGCGCAGGGTGATCTGGCCGGTGCTCGGATCAACGCTGAGATCGGTGAACAGCAACTTGCCGGGCAACGGATAAGGGCTGCCGTCGTCCTGGATCAAGGTGGCCTTGGCCTGGTCCTGGCCGACCGCTTGCAAAAGCCCCGCGCGAAAGGCGCGGCGCAGGTCGTTGAGTTCGCGGGTCGATTGCGTGAGGTCGGCGTGGATCGGGTCCAGTTGCTGGATCAACGCCAATGGCGTGCTTTCGTTCTGCCCCACCAAGGCGCCTTCAGTCACCAGGGCGCGCCCGATGCGTCCGGAAATCGGCGCGGTCACCGTGGCGTACCCCAGGTTCAGCTTCGCCCGTTCCACCGCGGCCTTGTTGGCGGCGACGTCCGCGGCCGTCTGACGTACGCTGGCCCGGGCGTTGTCGTAATCCTGGCCACTGATCGCCTTGTCGTCGATCAACTGGGCGTAACGTTGTGCCTGCAAACGGGCCTGGAACGCATTGGCCTCGGCCTTGCGCAACGCCGCCTCGGCACTGTCCAGGTCGGCCTTGAACGGTGCCGGATCGATGCGAAACAGCACCTCACCCTGTTTGACGTCGCGACCCTCATGAAACACCCGCTGCAAGACCACGCCGGCCACCCGTGCCCGGACTTCGGCGACCCGTGGCGCGGCGATCCGGCCGCTCAGCTCGTTGCTGATCGACAGTGGCCGGGCCTGGACGGTTTCGACACGCACGCTTGCCAGCGGGGCGGAGGCTTGCGGAGTCGAGGCGCTATCACAGCCACTGAGCAGCAGCGCGCCGACCAACAGGCTCAGTGTGACAAAAGGAATCTTGGACATGGTGCTTCCCCACTATTGAGCCGCCCATGGTAGGGATCGAAGCCAGTGCCAGGGGTGAAGCTTTGTAGGCGCTCTGTGAAATTGTGTAATCCCCCTTAAGTCCGAAAGTGACCCACCAACTTTTGCTGATGGTTGGCCATGGCATGCAGCGAGTGGCTGGCCTGCGAGGCTTCTTCCATCCGGCTGGTCAAGGTCTCGCTGATCCCGCGAATGTCGCTGACGCGATGACTGATGTCTTCCACGACAGCGCTTTGCTCCAGAGCGGCGCTGGCGATCTGCTGGTTCATGTGTTCGATCACTTCCACGGCGTCGGTGATGTGTTGCAGCGCCACATGGGTCTTTTCGACTTGAGCGACGCTGTCCCTGGCCTGTTCGCGGCTCAGTTGGGTGCTGTGCACGACCTCCTGGCTCAACTGTTGTAGTGCTTCGATCACCGTGCGTATCTGCTCGACCGAGTTCTGGGTGTTGCTGGCCAAATGGCGAACTTCGTCGGCCACCACGGCGAAGCCGCGCCCTTGTTCACCCGCCCTGGCTGCTTCGATGGCGGCATTCAAGGCCAGCAGGTTGGTCTGTTGGGCAATGGCACAGATCACGTCCAGCACCTGGTCGATGTGCTGGCTGTTGCCGGCCAGCGCCTGCACTTGCTCGAGGGTGGTTTCCAGGCGCCGGTCTAGGCTGTCGATGCTGGTGACCGCGTTGGCGAACAATTCCCGTCCCGATCGGCTTGCGTTCTCAGCGACGGTGGCGGCATCGGCCGCCTGGTTGGAATGGCGAGCCACTTCCTGGGCGCTGGTGCTCATTTCATGCAGGGCGGTTGCTGCCAGCTCGACTTCCCGGTACTGCGTGTGCATGCCCGCGCTGACTTCCCGGGCCACTTGCGCCGACGTATCGGCGGTGTCGCGGGTGTCCAGGGAGGCTTGCTGGATATCGCGGATGATGGGTTGCAGTTTGTCGAGGAAACGGTTGAACCCCCTCGCCAGATGGCCCAGCTCATCGTGGCGGTCGTTGGGCAGGCGCTGGGTGAGATCGCCGTCGCCGTCGACAATCGCATCGAGCATCTGCGCCACCCGCAGCAGCGGCCGAGTCACGCCGTAAGCGGTGAGCCAGATGAGTAACAGTCCCAGGCCGGCAGCCAGCAAGCCCAGGCTGAGGTTGAACCAATTGGCCTGGCGATGCTTGTCGTCCAACTGCGCCTGCATGTGCAGGGCTGGCGCTTGCACAAGCGCTTGTGGCACGCGTATCTGCAATTGCCAGGGGGTATTGGCGGGAGTGGTTTGCACGGCTTGGCGAACGTCGATGGAGGTGCCGTCAACCTCGCCGCTATGGCCGGCAATTTGTCCTGACGGGGAAAGAATGTTGATCTCGCTGTGGCCGGGATACAGGTCGTTGGCAAGGCTGGCGGCGAGTTGCTGGAGGGTATCGAGGCTGATGTCCATGCCCACCACGCCGATGACTTTGCCCTGGTCCAGCAACGGTATGGAGATGCTGCTCATCAACGTCTTCTGGCCTTCGACTTCGATCGCGTAGGGCTCTGTCACGCAGGTGCGCCCCTGGGTCTGCGGGCAGACGTACCAGGCGTTGGCTGGCTCGCTGCCTGGTGGGGCGGTGTTGGCGCTGATCTGGGCTTCGCTGAGCACCTCTTGTACCAGATGCCCGGGTTGGCTTTGCGACCAGTACAGGGCGAAGCGACCTTTTTCATTGCCGGCCAGATCGCGTTGTCCAGCGAAACCGGCATCTTCACCGACCAGTGCGTCGGGAAGCAGCACCACGTAGAAACCGAGGACTTTTTCGCGGTTCTGAAGGGCCTGGCGGGTCGCGGCGATCAGGTCCCGGCGCAGTTGCCCTGGCGTCAGTCGCCCGTTCCACGCCTGGGTACGCAGTTGCAGGACCTGTTGGGCAAAGCCTTCCCCATAGATCGCCGTTTCGCTGAAAAACCGTTCCACCCGCTGACCGTGTGCCAGGCCCTGTGCCTGCAGACCTTCCAGGGCCGAGCGCCCGAGCAGTTGACTGCTTTGCTGCTTGAGCAGGGTGGCGCCTTGCTCGTTCTGATACAGGGAGGCTCCGGTCAGTGCCCCGACGACGGCCAGCAGGCACAGCCCACTCAGGAGCGTGATCCGCCATTGGATAGAGAGACGAGCGAAGAACATGCTGAGAGTTTCCTGCGCTTAGGGGCTTTTATTGTTTTGGGCCCGGCGCTGTCTGAGCGGTGGGCGAGGTTATCTTGCGGCAGGAGGCATTTTCCCGTTATCCCGAATCGGCAGCCGTTGTGCGCTGGCATGGGGCCAATGCGGTTCACTTAGTAGGGCGACGACGTCCCTGTGGTGAGGGGATTTATCCCCGCTGGGCTGCGCAGCAGCCCTAAGACAGCGAACTCAACCTTCCTGGCACACCGAGCAGCATGGTTTGGGGGCCGCTTCGCAGCCCAGCGGGGATAAATCCCCTCGCCACAAGGGCTGACCTGTTTTGGGGCACCGCCTCGGATGCTGCCGTTTTGGGATAGCGAAGGGTTTCGGCCAGGGCCTAGCATCGAATCCAGCGTGCAAGCAGAACAATAAGCTTTTGGAAGTCGGTGAAGCGGGCCGTCTCCGATCCAGCAACAACTGCCTCATACAATAAGGTCAAGAACAATGAGCGTATCTTTCCCGATCAGCAGCTCGACGGAGTTGAAGCGTGGCGCCCTGGGTGTCGGCTTCATCATCTTCTTTGTGATTTCGGCGGCGAGCCCTTTGAGCGTCATCGCCGGCGGCTTCCCCATTGGCATCATGCTGGGCAACGGCGCCGGCACACCGGCGTTGCTGATCCTGGCCTTGCTGGTGTTATTGGCGTTCTCGGCGGGCTACACCGCCATGTCCCGACACATGACCAACGCCGGTGGTTTCTATGCATTTACCGCTCGCGGTTTGGGTGGCCTGGCCGGTGGTGCGGCGGGGGTGTTGGCGATGTTTGCCTACAACATTCTCCAGGTCGGCCTGTACGGCATGTTCGGCGGTGTGGTCAGCGGCACGATGGCCAGCGTCTTTGGCCTGGATTTGCCGTGGTGGACGTATTCGCTCCTGGCGATGGCGAGCATCGCGATTCTTGGTTATCGCAAGATCGACCTGTCGGCCCGGGTGCTGTCGGTGGTGGTCATTGCCGAATACCTGGCGATCCTGACGCTGGATTTCGCCATCCTCAAGACCGGTGGCGACAGTGGCATCAATCTCGATTCGTTCGATCGCAGCCATGTATTCAGCGGCACGCCGTCCATCGGCTTGCTGTTCTGCTTCGCAGCGTTCATCGGCTTCGAGGCCACCACCATCTATGGTGAGGAGGCCAGGAACCCGCACCGTACGATTCCCATCGCCACCTACAGTTCGGTGCTGTTGATCGGTGGTTTCTATGCCCTGTCGGTCTGGGCGATGGTGATTGGTGTAGGGGCGGACAAGATCGTGCCGACCTTGCAGGCGCTCCAGGATCCCACCACGTTCATCTACGGTATGTCCGATCACTTTGTCGGCCCGCAGCTGACCCAGATCATCCGCGTGCTGTTCATGGTCAGCATCTACGCCGGGCTGCTGGCGTTCCACAACGCCGCGGCGCGTTACTTCTATGCCATCGGACGTGACGGTTTGTTGCACAGCCGGTTGGGCACCACCCATCGCGTGCACCAGAGCCCGCACATGGGCTCGGTCCTGCAAAGCCTGATCGCGGCGGTGGTGGTGTTGATCTTTGCCGCGTTGGATGCCGACCCGATCCTGCAATTGTTCGCCTGGTTCTCCAACCTGGCGACGTTGTGCGTGATCCTGCTCATGGCCTTGACCTCGGCGGCGGTATTCGTCTATTTCCGCTCGCACCCGGAGTTGAAGCTGGGGCTCTGGCGCGGTCGGATTCTTCCGGGCTTTTCGTGCCTGGCATTGCTGGCGGTCCTGGTCCTTGCAGTGATTCATTTCGACGTGCTGACCGGCGCCAGCCAGCTGTTGTCCTACGGCCTTTGCGCCGTCATTCCCGCCGCGCTGATCGTCGGTGTGTTCCTCGCCGCCCGATTGCGCAAGGCATCGCCTGAGCGGTTCATGGCGTTGGGTAGCCACAAGCTCTAGGGCGCCACGGGCCACGTCAAACCACACAAAAAAACTGCGCTGTCGTTCGGGACGGTCCGGCAGCGCGCGAAAGGAAGAAGCTATGCACGATTATCAAATGCTCATCAATGGGGCCCGGGTCGACGGCGAAAACGGTCACTTCAATG
This sequence comes from Pseudomonas sp. Soil_N_39, assembly GCF_057655955.1. Taxonomy (NCBI): domain Bacteria; kingdom Pseudomonadati; phylum Pseudomonadota; class Gammaproteobacteria; order Pseudomonadales; family Pseudomonadaceae; genus Pseudomonas; species Pseudomonas sp. Soil_N_39. The sequence goes on along the minus strand of NZ_JBDGLI010000017.1, from coordinate 32,127 downwards.
TGGTCAATCCGGCGACCGCTACGGTGTGCGCCCGCTGCGCGGCCGGTTCCCTGGCGCAACTGGACCTTGCCGTCGAAGCGGCGCAATCGGCCTTTGTCGAGTGGCGCCACAGCACCCATGAAGATCGCCGCCAGCGCCTGCTGAGCATCGCGGCGGACATCGAACAGGACGCCGAGTCGTTGGCCCGGCTGATTGTCCTGGAGCAGGGCAAACCGCTGGAACTGGCGTTCTCCGAAGTGATGGGCGCGGTGGCCTGGACGCGTTACGCCGCCGAACAACAGATTCCCGTGGAGTTGGTGGAGGAGACCCCGAGCCAGCGCATTGAACTGCACCGCAAGCCGTTGGGCGTCGTCGCGTCGATCACGCCCTGGAACTGGCCATTCATGATCGCCGTCTGGCACATCATGCCGGCGTTGCGGGCCGGCAACTGCGTGATCAGCAAGCCGTCCAGCCTGACCCCCTTGAGCACCCTGCGCCTGGTGGAGATCATCGCGCGCCATGTCCCGCGGGGCGTGATCAATAGCGTGACCGGCGAACAAGGTTTCGGTAGCGCGATCACTGCCCATGCCGGCATCCAGAAAATCGTCTTCACCGGCTCGACCGCCACCGGCCAAAGCGTGATGCGCGGCGCCGCTGGCAACCTCAAGCGCCTGACCCTGGAACTGGGCGGTAACGATGCCGCCATCGTGCTGCCCGGCACGCCGGTCGAGGCGGTGGTCGAAGACATTTTCCAGGCGGCGTTCCTGAACATGGGGCAGACCTGCGCCGCCCTCAAGCGCTTGTACATCCACCAATCCCAGTACGAGGCCTTTGCCGAGGCCCTGGCCAAGATCGCCCAGCGTCAGGTGGTGGGTGACGGCCTGACGCCTGGGGTCACGTTTGGCCCGGTGCAGAACCTCGAGCAGTTGAAGCTGGTTGAGGACCTGGTGGCCGATGCCCGTGCCCATGGAGCGCGGGTGTTGTGCGGCGGTGCCCGTCTGGACCGCCCGGGCTTTTTCTATCCGCCGACGCTGGTGGCCGATGTGACCGACGGGCAGCGCCTGGTGGACGAGGAACAGTTCGGCCCGGTGTTGCCCCTGATCGCCTATGAGGATGTCGAGGACGTCCTGCGCCGCGCCAATGCCGGTGACATGGGCCTGGGTGGATCGGTCTGGGGCGGCGACAGCGAGCAGGCACAGGCACTGGCCAGTCGCTTGGAATGTGGCATGGCCTGGGTCAACTGCCATGCGCAGATCCAGCCGAATACGCCGTTTGGCGGCAGCAAGATGTCCGGGTTCGGCGTCGAGTTCGGCCTTGAAGGGTTGCTGGAGTTTACCGGCCAGCAGCTGCTGTACGTACGCAAGCGTGAAACAAAGTGAGGACGGCAACCATGTACGAGCACTACAAGACAGCCCAGAAGAAATTCTGGCACCCGATGAGTTCTTCGGCGCCCGCCAATCGCTCCAAGACGTTGATCATCGCCCGTGGCGACGGTAACTACATCACCGATATCGAAGGTCATCGCATGCTCGATGGTGTCGGCGGCCTGTGGAACGTGAACGTGGGTCATAACCGGCCTTCGGTGAAGGCGGCCATCGCCGCGCAACTGGACGAACTGGCCTATTACCAGACCTTCGACGGCATCGCCCATCCGCGGGTGTTCGACCTGGCCGAGCGGCTGACGTCGATGTTCGCCCAGGAGAACATGGCGCGGGTGCTGTTCAGTTCCGGCGGTTCCGATGCGGTGGAGACAGCCCTGAAAATGGCCCGCCAATACTGGATCGCCAGCGGCGAACCCGGGCGCACGCGCTTTCTATCGTTGCGCAATGGCTACCATGGCGTGCACGTGGGCGGCACTTCCGTGGGTGGCAATGGGGTCTATCACTACAACCACGGGCCGCTATTGGCCGGCTGTCATCTGCTCGATACACCGTGGCTGTACCGCAATCCCTGGGACTGCCGCGATCCAGACGAACTGACCGCTCACTGCATTCGTCAATTGGAAGACCAGATTGCGCTGCTCGGTCCGCAGACCATTGCCGCGCTGATCGCCGAGCCGGTGCAAGGTGCCGGTGGCGTGATCGTGCCGCCGGCACATTACTGGACGAAGCTGCGGGAAGTCTGCGACCGCCACGGCATCCTGTTGATCGCCGATGAAGTGGTCACCGGGTTCGGCCGCACCGGCTGCATGCTCGGTAGTCGGGGCTGGGGCGTCGCCCCCGACGTGCTGTGCCTGGCCAAGGGCATCACCGCCGGCTACATCCCCATGGGCGCCACGGTCTTCAACCAGCGCATCGTCGATGTCATCGAGAACGGCCCGGGCTTCAGCAACGTGATCATGCACGGCTACACCTACAGCGGACACCCGACCGCCTGTGCGGCGGCCCTGGCGGTGCTGGACATCGTCGAGGCCGAGGACTTGCCGGGCAATGCCGGGAAAGTCGGTGCCCAATTGCTGGAGCAGCTGCAGCCGCTGACCGAGCGCTATGCGGTGGTGGGCGAAGTGCGGGGCAAGGGCTTGATGATCGCCGTGGACCTGGTGGCGGACAAGGTCACCCGCGAGCCGCTGGACCCGGCCAACGGCCTGGCCTCGCGTATCGCCGAGCAAGCGCGGCGCGCCGGCGTATTGCTGCGCCCGATCGGTAACAAAATCGTGATGTCGCCACCGCTGACCCTCACCTGCGACGAGGCCGCCCTGATGGTCGGTGTGTTGGACAGCGCGCTCGCCGACTGCCGCTAGCCCAGCCAGCCGGCGCAGCCTGCTGCGCCGGCTCCTGAATATAAAGACAGCCTTCAAAGGCGCACCACAAGGAGCTCCAGCCATGCGGAACCTATCCTGTATGGAATTTTTCGGCAGTGGTCTGGCCTGTACGCTGGCGCTTTGCGCCGCGAGTCAGGTCCAGGCCTATGCGTTGTATGCCGATGACGACACGCACCTCAACGCCGACATGCTGGCGGTGTTCGGCCACTTCAACAGTCGCAAGAACTACGATGGCAGGCCCGGCGGTTCAACCTGGCGCGAAGGCTTTATCAAGTATGGCGTCAGCGGCGACCAGGGCCTGGCCGGCCATGGCACCGCCTACGGGGCGTTCAGCCTGGTCAGTTCCGCCACCTGGGGCGATGGCGATTCGGCCGGTAATTCCCTTGGGTCCGAACGCACCACCAAGATCGAAGACGCTTACCTGGGCTGGCGCTCCGCCGACCTGTTCCCCGTGCTGGGGCAGGACGGTGTCGATATTTCCGGCGGTCGCCAGGTGGTCAAGCTGGGCCGGGGTTTCTTGATCAACGATGACGGGCCGAACCTGGGCAAAGGGCCGGCCGATGGTCGCTTGAATCGCGGTGGTGCCTATTACCTGGCCGCCCGGCACGCGTTCGATCAGACCGCGGTGTTGCGCTTGGGTGGGCAGGACGGGCTGCATGGCAGTGTGGTCTGGCTCAAGTCCGACAACCGCGCCCAGGCCGAAACCGAACTGACCGCCGGCACGCTGGACTACACCGCCAAGGCCGGGACATTGGGCTTGACCTGGATCCATGGCCTTGATGTGAATGATCGCTGGGCCAGCGATTTGCAGAAGCAACGCGAGGGCATGGACGTCTACAGCATTCGTGGGGAAGGCGACGCGGGCATCGAGAACGCCAGCCTGGCATTTGAATACGCCTGGCAGGACAAGGACGCCGGCCCGCAGAGCGCCTGGTACGCCGAGGCCGGCTACACCTTTGCCGATCTGGCCTGGGCCCCCAAGCTGACGTACCGCTACACCCGCTACTCGCAGAAGTGGGATTCGCTGTTCACCGGGCAGAGCACGGGTTATGGCACCTGGTTCCAGGGCGAAGTCGCGGGCAATTATGCCGGACCCTTCAACAGCAACACGGGCATTCATCATGTCGGCCTGACCGCCACGCCGTTGGAGAACCTGACCCTCGGTGCGTTGTACTTCGATTACAACACCGTGCGTAAAGACAACGCCCTGAACCTGGATGCCCGTGAGCTGGACCTGTATGCCGAGTGGGCCGTGAACGAGCACTTGATCATCACTCCGCTGATCGGTCTCTACAAACCTGATCGGGATGCAACGACGGGGGGCAATCAAGTGGCGGGCAATGGCACCAACGTGTACAGCCAGGTGACGGTGGCCGTGCCGTTCTAAGCAGGGGGGTGTTCAGTAAGCCCTGTGGGAGCGAGCTTGCTCGCGATGATGGCGGCCCAATCAACACCCATCTCAACTGATCCACCGCTATCGCGAGCAAGCTCGCTCCCACAGGGCACCGGTATGGCCGCACCTCCGGTTTCTAGCCGACGGCGGGCGGATGTTGCATCCGCTCGGCAATCCGCCGGGTGGTGTCCATCACCATTTCAACCACGGTTTCCTGGCGCAGCAGCTTGAAGCTGTCGGTGCTGCCGACGGCCGAGAGACTGCCCACCACTTCGTCGAGCTCCGGGTTGACGATCGGCGCCGCGATACCGGTGAGGCCCAGGTTGAGTTCGTCGTGGGTCATGCAATAGCCGTCCTTGCGGATCTTTTTCGCGGCCTTGGAAAAACTTGTCCAGTCATGGCCGCTGTCGGGGTCGTTGGCCAGGTGTTCTTCGAACAGGCGTTGCAGGCGCCGACCCTTCTGAAAGGCGATCAACACCTTGGATTGCGCACCGCGAAAAAACGGCAGCGGTTGGCCACGGCCGAATGAAAACTGGTAGGTGTCACTGGGTTCGGCAATGTAGGTGTTGATGATGCGACCGTCGTAGAAAACGCTGGCGAACACCGCCAGGCCAGTGGCGTCGGACAGCTCGTGCATCAACTCGCGGCCGGCCACGAGGATCGGGTCGTACTGCCGCATCATCCAGTCCAGCTCAATGATGCGTGGCCCCAGGCCGTAGCTGCCGGCATCCACCCGCACCAGCAGGCCGGCGTCGCACAAATCCTTGACGTAGCGGTACACGGTCGCCCGTGACAGGCCCATGTGCTCGGCGATGGTATCGGGGTCGATCTTCAGCGATGCCGGGCCGAAAAGGTCCAGCACACTCAGCATTTTGCTCAGACTGCTCATTTCGCTCCTAAAGGGGGAATGGCGCGTAGGGGGTCGTTGGGTGAGCACTATAGGTAGCCACGGCGGCGATGAAAAGCCCGCGGGCTCGCTCAGGAGCGCGTTGCCACGGTAACCCAATGCTTGAGAAATACAAGCGTATTTTCAGCCGTTTACTCTTTTAAAATATGCATTAATCTCAAAATATGATTTTAATGCAGAAAAATAGCTTGTTTTGTCGGTTGTGCTGTGTGATAAATCTCAGCCACTGCAAACGCTCGATGAAGAGGGCTGGAAATGAATGGTGCGCAACTGATAGTGAAGGCGGCGGTGGCAAGCGGTATCGAATACTGCTTCGCCAATCCCGGAACGACTGAAATTCCCCTGGTGGCAGCCATGGCCAGCGCGCCAGCCCTCAAGCCAGTGTTGTCCTTGTTCGAAGGCGTGTGCACCGGCGCGGCGGACGGCTACGGCCGGATTGCCGGCAAGCCGGCGATGACCCTGACGCACCTCGGCCCAGGCTTTGCCAATGGCATTGCCAACCTGCACAACGCGCGTCGCGCCAACACCCCGATCGTCAACGTGATCGGCGATCACGCGTCCTGGCACGTCAATTACGATCCACCCCTGGCCAGTGACATCCAGGCGTTGGCCGGCAGCGTTTCCAAGTGGGTACGGACCTCGCGCACCGCATCGGGCGTTGGTGAGGATTTCCAGGAGGCGGTGCGTGCCGCCTGGCAAGCCAACGGCCAGATCGCCAGCCTGATCCTGCCAATGGACTTGCAAGCCAACACCGTGCAGCACGAGAAAGCCTTCACGGCATTGCAGGCTCCGGTCCGGCGTTTTGCTGGTGATCGCATCGAGGCGGTCGCTCAGGCATTGCGCGAGGGTCGGCGCCTGGTGTTTATCGTTGGCGACCATGGCTTGTCCGTCGCCGGCCTGGAAGCGGCGGGGCGCCTGGCGCAACTGCCGGGCGTGCGCCTGTTCGCCGAAACCTTTCCACGCATGAGTTATCGCGGCGGTGGCCTGCCAGACCTGGATCGCCTGCCGTACTTCCCCGAAGTGGCCATCGAGATCCTTGACCAATACGACGCGGTGGTCTGCGCCGGCGTCCCGGAGCCCATCAGCTACTTCGGCTACGAAGGCATTGCCTCCCGGCTGGCAGAGCGTGACCGTCTGCTGTGCCTGGCTGAGGTGGGGGACGACGTTGCCGGGGCGCTCACTGCGCTGGCCGATGCCCTTGAAGCGCCGGCTTACGTGCCCACGCCAACTGGTATCGAACTGCCGCCCGGCGAAGCCACGTTGACGCCGCAGTCGGTGGGCCAGGTGCTGGCCGCGTCGCTGCCGGACGACTGCATCGTTTCGGTGGAAGGCGGGACGTGCGGCTATCCGTTCTTCACCGCCTCGGCCCATGCCGCACGGCATCGGGTGTTGACCAACACCGGTGGGGCCATCGGCCAGGGTATCCCGGTGGGTTTTGGTGCTGCCATGGCCGAGCCTGGCAACAAGGTGTTTTGCCTGCAGTCGGACGGCAGTGCCCAGTACACCATCCAGACCTTGTGGAGCATCGCCCGCGAGCAACTGCCGGTGGTGATCCTGATCGCGGCCAACCATCGCTACGCCATCCTGCAAAACGAACTGCGTCGCTTCGGCATGACCGAGCTGGGCCCCGAGGCCCTGAGCCTGACGGTGCTGGATCGCCCACGCATCGATTGGAAGGCCCTGGCCAAGGGCTACGGCTTGCCGGCCAGCACCGTGCACACCAATGGTGAGCTGCACCGCGCCCTGGCCAATGCCAAGGCCGACGGCGGTCCTTGCCTGATTGAAATGGCGCTGTGAAGGAGCGGATATGAATCAGATTCAATTGTTACCTGCGGTCGAGAAGTTCCTGTCGCAACCCGGGCGCCTGTTTATCGGTGGCACCTGGCAGGACGCCGCCGATGGTCGCCGGTTTGCCGTGGAAAACCCGGCCAGCGAATCCATCCTGGCTGAAGTCGCCGAAGGCGGCGAGCGCGACGTGGATGCCGCCGTCGCTGCTGCCCGTGCGGCCTTCACGGGGACCTGGGCACAACAGTCGCCGGCCCAGCGCGGGTTGTTGCTGTTTCGCCTGGCGGAACTGCTCGACCAGCATCGCGAAGAACTGGCGCAACTGATCACTTTGGAAAACGGCAAGCCGATCGCCGCGGCCCGCGGGGAAGCGGCCAGCGCGGCCAACATCATTCGTTACTTCGCCGGTTGGCCGACCAAGATCGAAGGCAGCACGCATCCGGTGTCGCCCTCCAGCGGCGCGCCGATGCTCAACTACACCTTGCGCGAGCCGGTGGGCGTCTGCGCCTTGATCGTGCCGTGGAACTTCCCGTTGACCATGTGCGTGTGGAAGCTCGGCCCGGTGCTGGCGACCGGTTGTGTCGCGGTGCTCAAGCCCGCCGAGCAGACGCCCCTGGTTGCCATTCGCCTGGTGCAACTGATCGAGGCCGCCGGTTTCCCGGCCGGGGTGGTCAACCTGCTGACTGGCCTGGGTGCGCAGACTGGCGCGCCGCTGGCCCAGCACTCGGACGTGGACAAGATCGCCTTCACCGGCTCGACCCAGGTGGGCCGCCTGATCGCCCAAGCGGCCACCGGCAACATGAAGAAGGTGTCGCTGGAACTGGGTGGCAAGTCCCCCAACATCATCCTGCCGGACGCCGATATCGTCCGGGCCGCCAAAGGCGCCGCCGATGGCATTTTCTACAACCAGGGCCAGGTTTGCACCGCCGGATCACGTTTGTACGTGCACGCCAGCGTCCTCGATCAGGTGCTTGAAGAACTCCAGCGCCACGCGACCGCCCATGTGTTGGGGCCAGGCCTGGATCCGGCCAGCAGCATGGGCCCGCTGGTCTCGGCCCGGCAACTGGGCACGGTGCGTGGCTACCTGCAACGGGGTCAGGAGGAAGGCGCCGAACTGATCTGCGGCGGTGACCGGCCGGCCCACCTGGAGCGCGGCCACTTCATCCGCCCCAGCGTGTTTCTCGACCGCGCCGAGCGCGCCTGTGTCGCCCGGGAAGAAATCTTCGGCCCGGTGCTGACCGTCATGAGCTGGACCGAAATCGATGAACTGGTGCTGCGCGCCAATGACTCGCCTTACGGCCTGGCGGCCGGGCTCTGGACCCGCGACTTGCGTTCCGCCCATCGCGTGGCGGCGCAGTTGAAGGCCGGCTCGGTGTGGATCAACTGCTGGAACGTCGTCGACCCGGCCTCGCCATTTGGCGGCTACAAGCAATCCGGCTGGGGTCGGGAAATGAGTAAGAACGTGATCGATGCCTACACCGAAACCAAAAGTGTCTTCGTCGATCTGGCCTGAGCCGAATAATCACAAGAGGAACTGCTATGGATCTGGAATTGCAAGGCCGCGTGGCGATCGTCACCGGCGGTGGTATGGGCATCGGCAAGGAAGTCGCGCGCTTTTTGTCCCAGGAAGGTTGCAAGGTGGTGATCTGCGCGCGGCGCATGGAGTTTCTCCAGCAAGCCGCCGAGGAAATCACCGCAGAGACCGGCAACGAAGTGCTGCCGTTGTTCTGTGACACCAACCAGATGTCGGCGGTATCCGACATGGTCGAGGCGGCCCACAAGCACTTTGGCCGCATCGACATCCTGGTCAACGGCGCCGCGGCACCGTCCGGCGTGGTGCGCAACGACATCGAGCATGCCGGCGACGACGAATTGCTCTCGGACCTCAACACCAAGGTGATCGGCTATTTCCGCTGCGCCAAGGCGGTGACCCCGCACATGAAGGCCGGTGGCTTCGGTCGCATCATCAACATCGGTGGCCTGACCGGGCGTGGCAGCAAAGTCCTTTCGGGCATGCGCAACCTGGCCATCGCCCACATGACCAAGACCCTCTCCGACCAACTCGGCCCCTCCGGCATCACGGTCAACCTGATCCACCCCGGCGTGGTCGACACCCCGCACATCCAGGAGCTGTACGAGCGCGAAGGGGTCAAGCAGGGCAAGACGCCCGAGCAGGTGGAGCAGGCCTACATCGATGCGACGCCGATCCGACGCACCCTGGCGCCCATCGAAATGGGCTGGCTGATCGGTTTCCTCGCATCGCCCAAGGCGGGCGCCGTGACCGGGGAATCCATTGGCATCGATGGCGGCTTGACCCGCGGCATCTTCATTTGAGGAGCAGCAGTGATGAGTAACGGAACCCTTTTGGTCGCCACCGTAGGGCAAGCGGTGATCCGCAGCGCCGACGATGGCCGTACCTGGCATCGCCTGGGCCTGGGCCAGGATCTGGAGTTCGATGCGATCACCCGATCCCTGAGTTTCCACCCGGGTACGCCTGAGGTGATCTATGCCGGCACCGACGTCGGCCTGTGCATCAGCCATGACACTGGCGGCCATTGGCAGCGGGTGGATTCGCCGTTCAACGGGCAAACCGTGTGGAAGGTGGCCGTGGATCCGCAGGATGCGCAGCGCATTTTCGTCGGCACCGGTGCGCCTTCGCGCGCGGTACTGTGGCGCACCCTTGACGGTGGCCAGAGCTGGGATCGCGCCCCCGTGGAGATCCCGGAGTTCTGCGACGGCGTCAGTCGTCCACGCTTGCTGGCGTTCGCCTACGACCCGACGGACCGCAACCAGCTCTGGTTCGGCCTGGAGGAGGGCGGGCTGTTCCACAGTCGTGACGGTGGCGATAGCTGGACCCGCGTCGATGACCGACTGCTGTGGGACTACAACTCGGACGTGCATAACATCGTGGTCCTGCCCAACCATGGACAGAAGGTCATCGTCGTGGTGTGCGTCAACGCCGTGTACCGCAGCCTCGACGAGGGGCAGACCTGGACCGGCATCGTTGCCCGGGAAACCTTCGGCCTGTACTACGTGCGCGCCATGAATGCCGCATTGGGCAGTGAGGATACGCTCTACCTGAGCATCTCCGACGGCACCCCCGGCACCACCAGCAAGGTGCTGGTCTCCCGGGATGCCGCCCTCAGTTGGGAAGTGCTGCCGCTGCCGCAACAACCCAATTCCTGTGTCTGGGCGATTGCCTTGAACCCTGCCGACCCTCGCCAGATCGTCGCCGGTACCAAGTACGGGCATCTGTTCACGTCCGAGAACGGTGGTGACGGCTGGCAGAAGCAGTGGCGTGAATTCAGTGAAATCGCTGATGTGCTCTGGACGCCCGCCGTGGCGCAAATCAAGTCCGGGCATCAATCCATCATCAAGAAGAACTGAGGGATCGCGCGATGAAAGTCGAAGTCGTTCGTACGCACCTGTCGTTGTTCGTGAGCGACCCTGAAGTGTCGGCACGTTGGTACGCCGATGTGCTGGGCATGCATGAAAGCGCCCGGGGTGAAAGCTGGATCATGATGGCGTTTGGTGCCAAGCATCACGACATCGCGTTGCTCCGCGCGGAACCCGGAGCCCACCAGGGCGGCCTGGGGTTGCAGCACTACGGGCTGGAGATCGCGGGCGACATGACCACCCTGCGCAAGCTCTACGGCATGTTGCTGAAAAAGGGCGTTGAGGTGGTAAAGATCACCGACCACGAGATCGGCAACGGCGTGTATTTCAACGACCCCGATGGCAATCGCATGGAATTTTTCCTCGAGTCCGAACACGACGACGCGCGCGGCAAGGCCCGCTTCAAGGCCGCTGGGGCTCCCAGCCGGCATTTCGATCTCGACCCACTTTGAATGAGACTTTTCTTATGAAAACCGCGAATTTCGCCAGTTATCACATCCGCAAATGGTACAGCTTCGTCGAGGAAACCCTGGCCAACGAAACCGGCCAGTTAGCCGATGGCGAGCCGCTGTTCAAATACGCCATTGGCGCGGTGATCGCCAACCCTTACGCCGGCCGTTTCAGCGAAAGCCTGGCCGAGCTGATAGAGCCGTCACCCTTGCTGGGCCAGGAGTTTGGTCGGCGCATCCAGGCGTTGGCCGGCGAGCGTGAGATTGTCAGCTACGGCAAGGCGTGCCTGGTGGGCAGCCAGGGCGAGTACGAGCATGGCAATGCGCTGCTGACCAATCCGGCGGCGGATCCGATCCGTGTCGCGTTGGGCGGGGGCAAGTCCTGGGTGCCTTCCACCGGCAAGCGTGGCGGGCCTGGCGTGACCATCGATGTGCCGCTGGCCCACAAGGATGCGTTGTATGTCCGTTCGCACTACGACAGCATTTCCCTGTCGTTCGGCGATGGCCCCTCGGCCGACGAGTTGGTCATTATCTGGGCCTTCGCCACGCGTGGGCGTTTGCATGCCCGCCTGGGTGGTCTCCAGGCTGCCGACGTCAAGGGCAATGACGGCCTGTATTGAGGTGCGCTGATCGTGGGAAGCCAACGAATGTCTGCAAACAGCCAGTTCTTCACCAATCGTTCGGGGATGCGCCTGCACTATTTGTCGTGGGGCAACCCGTCGGGCATTGCGGTGGTGCTGCTGCACGGGCTGCGATCCTATGCCCAGACCTGGGATGGTTTGGCCAATGCGCTGGGCGAGCGGTACTGCTGCTATGCCCTTGACCAGCGCGGTCGTGGATACAGTGACTGGGCGGATGCCTCCAGTTACCGGACCGAGGTCTACGTCAATGACCTTGAAGATTTGGTGGCGCATTTGGGATTGCAGCGTTTCGTCCTGGTGGGGCACTCCCTTGGTGGCACCAATGCACTGGAGTATGCCCGGCTCAATCCGGGACGCCTGCAAGCGTTGGTGATCGAGGACATCGGCCCTGGCTCTTCGGTCAGCGGTGATGGCGCCGAGCGCATTCGACGCGAGATGAGCCAGACGCCGCTGTTGTTTCCTGACTGGGAGAGCGCCGCCCAGTTCTGGCGGCAAGCGCGACCTGGCCTGTCTCTGGAGGGGCTGGCTTCCAGATTGATGCACTCCATGAAGGAAACCCTGGCTGGCATCGAATGGCGTCACGACCAGCAAGGTATTGCCCAGGCGCGCCTGAGTATTACCCCGACAGACTTGTGGCCGGCGGTCCGGGCGCTGGATTGCCCGACGCTGTTCATTCGTGGCGCCCGTTCCGATTTCCTGCCGTTGGCGACCCTTGAGTCGATCAAGCAGGCCAATGCGTGGGTGCGGACAGAGGAAATCGCCGACGCCAGCCATTATGTCCATGATGACCAGAGCGAAATGTTCAACCTCGTCGTCATGGACTATTTATATGACCAATGCCTACAACCACAACAACAAAGCGGTGAATAGCGATGAAGCAGGAGAAAACCCAGGTTGTCATCGTGGGCGGTGGCCCGAACGGGATCACGGCCGCTCATTACATGGGGCTGTACGGTATCGACTGCATCGTCCTTGAATTGGCCGACGGCGTCCTGCCGTATCCCCGTGCGGTGGGCATGGATGACGAGGCGCTGCGAGTGTTGCAGGGCATCGGCATCGCTGAACTGGCCGTGCGCGACATGATCTGCAACGTGCCCCTGCGTTACTACAATGCGCGAGGCGTCTGTTTTGCCGAGGTCAAGCCGAGCACGGCGAACTATGGCTGGCCGATGCGCAACATCTTCATGCAACAGTTGCTTGAAACGACATTGCGCGAGCAGATGGGCAAGCACGCCAGTGTCGCGTTGCGCCAGGGCCATGAAATGCTCGATCTGGAGCAGGATGCCGAGGGCGTGACCTTGCAGGTGCGCGATGCCCAGGGCGAGCTGTATCAGTTGCAGGCGCAGTACGTGATCGGCGCCGATGGCGGACGTTCCAGCGTGCGCAAGAAACTCGGTATTGAACTGCTGGGGCTGACCCATCCGCGCAAGTGGGTGGTGATCGATACGGCCAACGACACCCTCGACGCACCGTATACCGCCTTGCATGCCGACCCTCAGCGACCTTTCGTCTGCATCTACCTGCCGTATCAACAACGGCGTTGGGAGTTCATGCTCCTGGAGGGCGAAGACGAGACCCGGATGTGCGAAGAAGCAACGATCCGGGACTTGATCCGTGGGCATATCGGCGATGCGGTCGATCAACTGGAAATCATCCGGATCCGCGCCTACACCCATAACTCCCGAGTCGCGGCGCGCTTTGTCCAGGGCCGGGTGGCACTGGTGGGGGATGCGGCGCATATTTCCCCGCCTTGGGCCGGGCAGGGGCTCAACTCAGGCCTGCGTGATGTCGCCAACGTCAGCTGGAAGCTCGCCGCGATTCTCCAGGGCAGGGCGTCGCCGGCGATTCTGGCCAGTTACGACCAGGAGCGTCGCGGGCATGCGACCGATCTCATCGCGCTGGCCGACAACATGGGCGCCGTCCTGGGGCTGACCAACCCGTTGATGGCCGGTGTGCGGGACTGGCTGTTCCAGGCCGTCAACAGCGTCGACAACCTGCGTTCGCACTTGCTGGAATTCAAGTTCAAACCCAAGGCTACCATCACCAAAGGCCTGGTGTACCACGAGCGCGCCGAGCTGCATGAGGATGATCTGGTCGGGCAGTTGTTCATCCAACCGTCCATCGAAGATGCCCAGGGCCAGCGTCGACGCCTGGACGAGGTGCTGGGGCATTCCTATGCGGTGCTGGGGTATCGGGTCAACCCGAGCGAACAGCTCAGTGAAGAAACCGCCGCCTGGTGGGCGCGCTGGGAGACGCGGTTCATCCAGATCAATCGCTCGCGCAGTGGCGTGGGGCGCAACCAACCCTTGTCTGTCAGCGGGGCCATTTGCGTTGAGGATGTCGATAACCGCCTGGGCGAATGGTTTGCCAAGGTGCGTGACTGCGTCGTGGTGGTGCGACCGGATCGGTTCGTTGCCGCGATCACCACACCCGAGCGGCTCGAAGGCGTATTGCGCAAACTGGCGGAGCAACTTTCATGAGGCGCGAAGATGATCTGCTGGTCCGGCTTCACGATGCCGCGCAGGCCGTACACGGTTTGCCTTCGTTGGAGCCGGAGGCCGTCGATCTGCCGATGGGTTATACCTTGCAGCGTGAGGCGCTGCGCCGGCGCCAGGCCGGTGGTGAGCGGTTGACCGGATGGAAAGTGGCCTTTGCCGGCCGCGCCGCCCAGGACCGTTTCGGTATTTATGAGCCGGTATTGGGTGCGTTGACCGATGCCATGGCCGTGGAGCCCGGCAGTGCGGTGCCGCTTGCACGGCTGATCCAGCCGAAGTTGGAAATCGAGCTGGCGTTTGTCCTGGGGCGTACGCTGGTGCCCGGTTTCTACAGCGACGAGGACATCCTCGCCGCCATCTCCGAAGTCGCGCCGGCGTTCGAAATTGCCGATTGCCGTTGGCAGGGCTGGCGTTTCGGCGTCGGCGCGTTTCTTGCCGACAATGCCGCGGCGGGGCTGTATTGCCTGGGGTCGCGGGTCAGGTTCCATCCCGAGCAATTGACCCACGTGCACTATCGCCTGGAATGCGACGGGGTGCCCTGTGGCGAGGGCAATGCCCAAGCACGCGAGGACACGCCCCAGGCCAACCTGTGCTGGCTGGTCCGGCGCTTGTTGGCTGATGGGCAGTGCGTTGAAGCGGGCCAGGTGGTGCTGTCCGGCTCTTTGTTGGCGCCCCTGGAGATCAAGGCCGCCGAGTATCGGTTGTACATGCTTGGCATGGAACTGGCTTTGGTTTTCCAGGCGGGTGAAGACGGTCGGCAGTAAGAACTGTTTACGCAAGTGAAATGATGCACTCGTGGCGAGGGAGCTTGCTCCCGCTTGACCGGGCTGGCGCTCCAGTGCGAAGCGCTCACCAAAATGGGTCTGCTGCGCAGCCCAGCGGGAGCAAGCTCCCTCGCCACGGGGTTATCGACTTGCTTGCATGACCGTATCAGGCAATAAGCGCAGGGCCACCGAGGAACAATGATCATGTTCGCCGAAGTCCGTACCTTCAATGATCCTCAGCAACACGCCGGTTCGATCCTGGGCTGGCAACAAGTCTATGACCAGCTCGGGCGTGGATGCCTGTCCAGCGAGCTGCGCCAGGTGTGCGCCGAGCGCTTCCAGATCTTCCAGGAGGTGCTCGACAAACGGGTGGTGCAGCGCGGTTGCGCGCCAAAAGGGCGCTTGTGCATTGCCATGTCGCTGGGCGGTGCGCCGGTGGTCCAGGGGCATCAGGTGGGCGCCCACAGCGTCGTGCTGTTGCGCGATGGCGAAGATTTCGTCCTGCACGCCCCGGAAGGTACGCACTTCTTCGCGGCCAATGTCGACACGGCGCGGTTCGCCAGGCTGGCGGCCTACGAGCTGTCGAGCGAACAGCTCAAGCGCTTGAAAAGCGCGTCCCAAGTCAGTGTGGATGAGGTGGTGCTGCGGCGGGTGCAACAACGGATCCACCCCCTGTTTCGTCACCTTTTGGAACAGGCCGACGCGGTCAATCCCGCCTCGGAAAAAATCCTCGAAGACGTTCTGCTCAACGCCTTTCTCGACCTGTTCAGCCACGCCTCGGACGAGGTGCGTGGCCGGCGCGGCAACTTCGCCGTCAGTGCCTACCTGGTCAAGCGTTGCCAGGAACTGGTGGTGGCCAGCGCCGATGTGCCCTTGAGCATCCTCGACTTGTGCGAGCAACTGCGGGTCAGCCGCAGGACCCTGCAGAACAGTTTCCAGGCGGTCACCGGCATGCGTCCGGTGGAGTACTTGCGCAACCTGCGGCTCAATGCCGTGCGCCGCCGGCTGATCACGACCCGTGCGGCCGCGCTGAACGTCAGTGAGATCGCCATGGCCATGGGGTTTTTCCACCTGAGTCATTTTGCGGTCCATTACCGGGCATTGTTTGGCGAGTCACCCTCGGATACGCCCCGGGCACCGGCATGATGAGCCGCCGTTTGCGGTGTTACCGAAGCGCCCTGTTGCACCTATAAAAGGCAGCCGCTGAGCTGTTTGGTAGCACACCTGCGCGACGCAGGTCTTAAGGCTGGCAGTCGTTTTCCTCGGCAAATTCCTTCAAATCAATCGCTTGCACGATTGCGCATGAGGTTGGCACGCATTCTGCTTTTTTGAATCCGTGGATAATTGGATACAAAAATGCAGAAGGTGCTGCCATGCAATTTGCCCCGACGTACGCTGAACGTCCGCCCATGACCGCCGAGGAGGAGGCCTACAACTTCCTGCTCGATGCCATTTGTGGCGGTCGGTTACGCAAGGGCGACCGACTGATTGCCGAGGATATTGCCAACGAGATCGGCATGAGCCGGATGCCGGTGCGCGAGGCCTTTCGCCGTCTGGATGCCCAGGGCCTGGTGACCTTGCGGCCCAATCGCGGGGCGGTGGTCAGCGGCCTGGACATCGACGAGCTGCACGAAGTCTTCGAAATGCGCAGCGCCCTGGAAGGCCTGGCGGTCCGTGTCGCGGCAGCAAGAATTGGTGAGCGCCAGCTGGCTGCCCTGGAGCGCTTGCTGGACGAGATGGACGATTACCGTGAGGAGAGCGCCGAGTGGGTCAGCCGCCATCGCGCCTTCCATGAATACCTGTGCAGCCTCAGCGGTCGCCCGCGCTTGCTCAAGCAGATCAGCGCGCTTTACTCCCTGATCGAAGCGCCCATGCGCCTATGGCTGCAGCACGTTGAAAAGCCCCTGAGTGCGCGTCAGGAGCACATGCTGATCCTCGATGCCCTGCGTGCGGGCGATGCCGAGAAGGCCGAGGCGGTGGTGCGTGCGCACATCGAAGGCACCGTTCCTGAGTTGATCGAGTTCCTGCAATCGAAAAAATAACCAGAGCAGGAGTCACTAAATCCTGCCGGTGTTTTGACTTTGAGTACTGCCCGTTAATTACTGAACTGGAGTGTCTGGTCATGCATAAGCCTCGCCTGTTGGTTGCCGCTTTATCCTTGGGTTTCTGTGCGCAGTGGGCGGTTGCCGCGCCCGTTGTTCCGGAGCGTTTGCTCAAGGTCGACAAACTCGTCTACTGCTCAGGCATGGATTCGCCGCCGCTGGTGGCCTTTGATGAAGCACAGAAACCCAAGGGATTGACCGTGGACCTGGGGCTGGAAATCGCCAAGCGCCTGGGCGACAAGAAGGTGGAGTGGCGGGTCATTCCCTTTTCCGGGTTGCTCCCCGCGTTGCTGGCCCGACAGTGCGACATGATCGTCGACCAACTGTTTGACAAACCCGAGCGCCGCGAGGTGATCGACATCGTCAACTACATGTATTCCAGCCAGGCGGTGGTGGTGCCCAAGGGCAATCCGAAGGGGCTCAAGACGCTGCAGGCGCTCTCCGGGCACAAAGTCGCGGTGCTCAACGGTTCCACTATCAAGACCCTGCTCGACGCCGAGAACGCAACCCTGGCCAAGGCCGGCAAGCCGCCGATGAAGCTGGTGGTCTACAACACCGACACCGATGCGTTCCAGGCCCTGCGCATCAGCCAGGTCGACGCCTACGGCACCACCGTGGAAACCACCGGTTACTACGCCACCATGGCCCCCGACCTGTTCGAGGAAGGGGTGCCGGCCTTCAGCCGGATTCTCACCGGCCTGGGCATTCGCAAGGACGATCCGCAACTGACCGCCGCCGTGCAGCAGGTGATCGACGATATGCGCAGCGATGGCAGCTACAGCCAGCTGTTGGGCAAATGGCATGTCGCCAGTGACACACTTGATTGAGGTGAACCATCGATGAATTTCAATTGGGATGTGTTCTGGCAGTACCTGCTGCAGCCCAGTGGGGTATACCTCACCGGGCTCTGGCTGACCTGCCTGATCAGTGTGTTGGCGATGCTGCTGGGCTGTGCCCTGGGGCTGGCCGCCGCGCTGTTGCGATTGTCGAAAAACCCATTGCTGCATTTGCCCGTTCGCTTTTACGTGTGGCTGATGCGCGGCACGCCGTTGCTGGTGCAGATCGTCTTTCTCTACACCGCGCTGGCCGCCGGCGGGATTTTCCGCTTCGAAGACATCGACCTGTTCGGCCTGGTGATCCCCGGTAACATCCAGGCGGCGATCATTGCCCTGGGCCTCAATGAGGGTGCCTACATGGCCGAGATCATCCGCGCCGGCATCGGCGCGGTGGACAAGGGCCAATACGAGGCCGGACGCTCCCTGGGCATGACCTTCGCCAAACTGATGCGCCGTATTGTCCTGCCCCAGGCGTTCCGGGTCATCGTTCCGCCGCTGGGCAACGAGTTCAACGTGATGCTCAAGAACACCACGCTGGTCAGCGTGATCGGCGTCCAGGAACTGTTGCTCAGTACCCAGATGGTCACGTCGGCGACGTTCCGGGTGTTCGAGTTGTACCTGGTGGTGGCGATCTACTTCCTGTTGCTGACCACGCTGTGGGGCTTTTTCCAGCGCTGGCTGGAGGCCCGTTTCGGCCAATCGGACCGGCCCTCGTCACCACCGCCGGCGTCGATGCGGATGTTCGGTCGCAGCACCCTGAACCTGCTGAGGGCACGTTAACCATGGCGCATAAAAGCGAAGAGCTGATCATCGAGGCGCTGGACGTTCATAAGTCCTTCGGTGAGCTGCAGATTCTCAAGGGCATCTCCCTGCAAGTGCGGCGCGGCGAAGTGGTGGTGCTGATCGGTGCGTCGGGCTCCGGCAAGACCACCTTCATCCGTTGCATCAATCTATTGGAGGATATCCAGGGCGGGCGCATCCGTGTCAATGGCCAGCCCATGGGCTATCGCGAACGGGCCGATGGCAGCCTGGTGCGTGAGTCAGAGCGCAACATCGCCCGGCAGCGGCGGGACATCGGCATGGTGTTCCAGCGCTTCAACCTGTTCCCCCACATGACCGCCCTGGAGAACATCATCGAGGCGCCGATCCAAGTGCTCGGTGTGACTCGCGCCGCCGCGTTGGAACAGGCCCGTGGATTGCTGGAGCGGGTCGGCCTGGCGGACAAGGCCGATCACTACCCCTCGATGCTCTCCGGCGGCCAGCAACAGCGGGTGGCGATTGCCCGGGCCCTGGCCATGAAACCCCAGGCCATGCTGTTCGACGAACCCACCAGCGCCCTCGATCCGGAAACCGTTGGCGAGGTTTTGGAAGTGATGAAGGAGTTGGCCGAGGAGGGGATGACCATGGTCGTGGTGACCCATGAAATGGGCTTCGCCCGGGAAGTGGCCGACCGTGTGGTGGTCCTGGATCAAGGCGAGCTTATCGAGCAAGGGCCACCGGAGCAGATCTTCTGTCACCCCATTCACCCGCGCACCCGGGCTTTTCTCAGCCGCGTGTTGTGACGGTTCCCGGCCACCGAATTCCTGTATTGAAGAGTTTTTGCCATGCTGACATTTTCTGCCCACGAATACCCTTATCCATCGCAACGCCAGAGCGTCTTCGCCCGTCGGGGCATGGTCGCCGCGTCCCAGCCCCTGGCGGCCCAGGCGGGCATCGAGATCATGCAAAAAGGCGGCAATGCCATCGACGCCGCCATCGCCACGGCAGCGGCGCTGACGGTGGTGGAGCCCACGGGCTGCGGCATTGGCGGTGACGCCTTCGCCCTGGTCTGGTGCAAGGGCCAGTTACACGGCCTCAACGGCAACGGTCACGCACCGGCCGCCCTGAGCATCGAGGCGGTCAAGGCCGCCGGTCATGAGCAGATGCCGATCTATGGCTGGACACCGGTGACCGTCCCGGGCTGCCCGTCGGCTTGGGCCGAGTTATCCCGACGCTTTGGCAAGCTGCCCTTTGCCGAGCTGCTGCAACCGGCCATCAGCCTGGCCCGGGACGGCTTTGCGCTGTCGCCAGTGGTTGCCCATCAATGGCAGATCGCGGTGAACGAGTTCACGCCCCATCGCGATGCCGTCCTGGAGGCCTGGTTCGATACCTTTCTGATCGAAGGCCGGGCGCCACGGGCCGGGGAGATTTTCCGCAACCCGGCCCAGGCACGCACGCTTCAGGAACTGGCCGACACTGGCTGCGAAAGCCTTTATCGCGGTGCATTGGCCGAGCGCCTGGACGCCCATTCCCGGGCCAGCGGCGGTTACCTGCGGGCTTCGGACCTCAGGGACTATCGCGCCCAGTGGGTCGACCCCATCCACGTCAATTACCGAGGCGTGGATGTCTGGGAAATCCCGCCGAGCGGGCAGGGTCTGGTGGCCTTGATGGCCCTGAAGATCCTGGAAGGTTTCGATTTCGATCAGCGTGACAGCCAACAGACCTGGCATCGCCAACTGGAGGCGATGAAGTTGGCCTACAGCGACGGCCTGCACTACATCACCGACCCCCTGCACATGCGCGTGGCGGTGGCGGACCTGCTCAGCGATGACTACAGCGCCCGCCGGCGCGGGCAGATCAGCGAACAGGCCCAACCGCCCAAACCCGGCGACCCCCACGCCAGCGGCACGGTTTACCTGGCGACCGCGGATGGCGAGGGCAACATGGTCTCGTTCATCCAGAGCAACTACCACGGGTTCGGCTCCGGCGTGGTGCTGCCCGACAGCGGTATCGCCCTGCAGAATCGCGGGCAGGAGTTCAGTCTCGATCCAACCCATGCCAACTGCCTGGCCCCGGGCAAGAAAACCTTTCACACCATCATTCCCGGGTTCCTGACCCGCAATGGCGAGGCCCTTGGCCCCTTCGGCGTGATGGGCGGCTACATGCAGCCCCAGGGGCATGTGCAGATGGTCATGAACCTGGTGGATTTCGGCCTGAACCCGCAAGCGGCCCTCGACGCACCGCGTTGGCAATGGTTGGGGGACATGAAGGTCGGGATTGAGCACGGCGCTTCACGGGACCTGGCCAATGCCCTGGCGCGACGGGGGCATGAGGTCCAGGTCGCCAGCGACCTGACCGACTATGGCCGTGGCCAGATCATCCTGCGCGACCCGGTCAGCGGTGTGCTGTGCGGAGGGACCGAACCCCGGGCGGATTCCCATATTGCTGTGTGGTGATGACCGGCTTCACTCATCGGCCATTCCTGAGTGAACCTTGATGACGACCTTGCCTTTGGCCCGTCCTTGTTCGACGTAGCCCAGGGCATCGGTCGTCGCGTCGAAGGGGAAGGATCGGTCGACCACCGGCTTGAGGCTGCCGGACTCGACGAGCGTGGCGATCTCACTCAGTTGTGGACCACTGGCGCGCATGAACACGAAGGTGTAGCTCACACCTTTTCGGCGGGCCTTGCGGCGTATACCGCTGCTCAGCAGGCCCGTGATCAGCCGCAGCGGCCAGGAGAACCCCTGGGCCTGGGCGAACTGCGCGGTGGGTGGCCCCGAAATGGAAATGAGTTGGCCGCCGGGTTTGAGGATCTTCAGCGACTTCTCCAGTTCATCGGCGCCCAGGCTGTTCAATACGACCTCATAGTCCTGCAGAACGCTTGAGAAATCCTGCTGCTTGTAATCGATGACAACGTCCGCTCCCAGCGCTTTGACCCAGGGCACATTGGCGGTGCTGGTGGTGGTCGCAACGAAGGCGCCGAGGTGCTTGGCAAGCTGGATGGCAAGGGTGCCCACGCCACCGGAACCGGCCTGGATGAACACCTTTTGGCCTTTCTTCAACTGGGCGGTTTCAACCAGTACCTGCCAGGCTGTCAGGGCGACCAAGGGCAGGGCGGCGGCCTCTTCCATGCTGGTGTTTGCGGGTTTCAGGGCCAGGGCGTTTTCGTTCACTGCAATCTGTTCGGCGAAAGTGCCGATGTGCCCATCCGGGGCGCGGGCATAGACTTCATCCCCCGGTTTGAAATGCTGGACACGGGATCCCACTCGCATCACGACCCCGGCCACGTCATGCCCCAATACCAAAGGAAACGAGTAGGGCAGGATCAGCTTGAATTCGCCTTTGCGGATCTTTGCGTCCAGGACGTTGACGCTGGCGGCGTGCACGCGAACCAGGACGTCGTGGTCAGCCACTTCAGGGGCCGCTACCTCGCCGATCCGTCCACTGTGCTTGCCGTAGCGGTCGATTAAAAATGCCTTCATGGTGCTTTGTTCTCATAAGGGGAGCAGCAGGCTGGCCAGGCATCGAGACATCCGGCGCTGTCCTTCGCGCCGGCGCCGGCTAAACATCCATCACGCCAGGTCTTGATAGCGCTCGGCAACATGGGACTGCTTGATTTGCCCAAGCAGGCCTTGGCGTGCGGCCTGCAAGGCATCCCAGCGTGCCTCTTCCTGCAACGGCGGGATGGTCACCGGCTCGCGGCGATCAAAACCGACCAGCGCGGCGTCGACCAGGTCACCGACTTCCATGACTTCGCTCAGGGTGTTGATATCGATGCCCGCGCGCTCCCAGATCTCGGTACGGGTGGCGGCCGGCAGGACGGCTTGTACGTAGACGCCCTTAGGCGACAGTTCCAGGCTGAGGCCCTGGGAGAGAAACAACACGAACGCCTTGGTCGCGCCATAGACCGACATGCCGAATTCCGGTGCCAGGCCGACCACGGAACCGATGTTGATGATCGCGCCGTCACCCGCTTTGACCAGGCGCGGGGCGATGGCGCTCGCCAGCCGGACCAGCGCGGTGGTATTGAGCGAGACAAGGTGCGCGACGCTGTCGGTGGACTGCTCGATGAAGCTGCCGGACTGGGCGGCGCCGGCGTTGTTGACCAGGATGCCGATGCTGGCGTCGTCCCGCAGTCGGGCTTCGACGGTTGTCAGATCGCTGATCTGGGTCAGGTCGGCCTGGAGAATGTCGACGGTAACGCTGTGTTCGCTGCGCAGCTTGGCGGCCAGGGCTTGCAGGCGCGCGCCGTCGCGGGCCACCAGGACGAGGTTGTGTCCGCGTTGAGCAAAGCGCTGGGCATAGACCGCGCCGATGCCGGTGGAAGCGCCAGTGATAAGAACGGTTGTGCGAGTGTCCATGGGTGATTCTCTTCTTCAAGGATGGATGGGTCAGTCATGCGCACTGGATTGCTCGTGGCTTGTTATTAGGATGATGATCGAAATCTAAACTGTCAACGAATTTGATTATGCTCGACATCTATGTATGATGTGAGCATGATTTTGAGCAGCACCAAGGAGTGAAAAAATGCGGGTAACCAAGGCCCAGGCCCAGGCAAATCGGGAGCACATCGTCGAGACGGCCTCTGTCTTGTTTCGCGAGCGCGGCTTTGACGGTGTGGGTGTTGCGGACCTGATGGCGGCCGCTGGGTTCACCCATGGCGGCTTCTACAAACATTTTGGGTCCAAGGCTGACCTGATGGCCGAAGCGGCGGCGAGCAGCCTTGCGCAATCGCTGACCGACAGCGCGGACATCGACGTGCCTGCGTTCGTCAATCTTTACGTGTCCAGGAATCACCGTGACGCCCCGGGCGGCGGTTGCACCCTGGCGGCACTGTGCGGGGACGCTGCCCGTCAATCGCCCGAGCTGAAGGTGACGTTTGCCAGCGGCATCGAAAATATGCTGGCGGCGCTCGAAAGCCGGTACGAGACCGGGCAAGATGTGGCGCAGGAAGAGGTCAGGGCGAAGATGCTCGACATGTTGGCCCATGCCGT
Source organism: Pseudomonas sp. Soil_N_39 (assembly GCF_057655955.1). Taxonomy (NCBI): domain Bacteria; kingdom Pseudomonadati; phylum Pseudomonadota; class Gammaproteobacteria; order Pseudomonadales; family Pseudomonadaceae; genus Pseudomonas; species Pseudomonas sp. Soil_N_39. The sequence continues at coordinate 8,866 of NZ_JBDGLI010000017.1, read as the reverse complement.
CGGCGCGATCATGTTGTCGCGGGCCTGCCCGGACGATTCCGCGCTGGCCGATGAAATCCTCGAGATTTGCCGCGCCCGGATCATCGCCTCGCTGCCGCCATCGCCCGCGCAGCAGCCTTGACGGATAACGGTTGGCCTTATAGCGATGCCCTGACCACCAACGGGCAATCCACCGGCTGGGCGCCCGACACTTCAAGGCTCTCGATCAGATGTCGGGCCGCCTGGCGACCGATCTCGTAGTACGGCAGTTGGACCGTGGTCAGCGGCGGCATGAACAGTTCGGCGATGCCGATCATGTTGTCATAGCCCAGCACCGCGACATCATCAGGGATTTTCAAGCCACGGCCCAACAGCAGTTGATAGGCACAAAAGGCAATGCGGTCGTTGCCGCAGACCAGGATGTCGAATTGCGGACGGCCGTCGACGATATGCCGGTCGAGAATGGCGGCGGTTTCACCGTAGGCATCGTGATCGGAAAGGTCGTATTGCAAAAGTGCTTCAGGCGCCAGCCCGAATGCCTGGCAGGCGCGTTGCAGGCCTTGTTGGCGCAGGCGCCAGGCAACACTCTTCCTGGGTAAATTGATACACAGCGGGCGCCGATAGCCTTGGCTCAAGGCATGATGCACGGCGCGATACTGCCCGGCCTCATCATCCGGTACATAACTGACCAGTTGGCGGTCATCGGCCAGGCAATTGGCGAGTACCAGCGGCTTGCTCTTGAGACGCTCGGGAATGCTCACCTGGCGCAACCCCATGGCACTGAAGATCAAGCCGTCGGGGCGGTGCGACAGCATCAGGTCGATGTTCTGGTCGGTGGGCGGGTTGCTCAGCAGGTTGAGGATGAAGACGTTCCAGCCAGCCTGCTGCGCAGTCTGTTCGATGGACAGCAGCAACTCAACGGCGAATGGCGTGGTGGCGGTGTCCAGTGCGAACACACCGATGGTGCGCGCCTGCAGGTTGTCGCCGCGCATTCGGCGCGCCGACAGGCTCGGTACGAATTGCAGTTCATCAATGGCGCGACGTACCCGCTGAAGGGTTTCGGGGCTCAGTTTTTCCGGCGTGTTGAGCGCGCGCGAAACCGTCATCAGGGATACGCCGGCCAGCTGTGCAACGTCTTTCACGGAAGTCATGCGAAGTGCGGCCAGTCAGGTTGACGCAGAATCATGACACAGCGCCCGGGCTTCTCGCGACTCGAATGACGTGACTCACAGCCAACCCGAGCCCAGGGGCCAGGCGTTGGCAATGGCGACGCGCCCGCCAGTCCCGCTCGCCAGCAGCTTCACCCCGAGGCTATCGGGCCGCGGATAGAGGCGACTGCTGAGGCTGAAGCGGCCGCTTTCTTCAAATACCTCGATGGATGACCGATCGAGAAACACCCGCAGGTGCAATTGCGTTTGCGCCTGCTCGATCGACACACTGCGCTGGCCGCTCACTTGCGCACCCGAGCGGCTGCGATCGAGCACCAGGCGCTGCAGTGACGCGTCGTAGTACAGCAGGGTTTGTTCTTGCTCATCGGCACTGCAGCGCAAGGCGATGCCCAACTGACCTTCGGTGCAACCGAGCAGGTCCAGCTGCACATGGATTTCCAGCCGGTCGCCCGTCACTTGCGGCACCCGGCGACTGCCGGACTCGGCCCATGGCGCGACGCTCGGCAAGGGCGCCTGGCGCAGCGCAACCAGTTCCCGCGCCGGAAACACGCCAAGGCGATCACCCTGCAGTTCCAGCTCGCGGGGCAAGCCGAGCATGCCGCACCAGTGATGGGCCTGGCTCGGCATCGGGCTTTCCCACATGTCCAGCCAGGCCCACACCAGGCGCCGACCGTCAGCGGCCACCAAGGTCTGCGCGGCATAGAAATCGTGACCGTTATCCAGTTCGATGAACGGCCCGCCGCTGAAGTGCCATTCGCTGTCGAGGTGGCCAATGCGATAACCGGTCTGGTACTTGTTGAGTCGTTCGTAACCCGCCGATTGCATGCCCTGGGGGGAGTACAGCAGTATGTCGCGTCCATCGAGGCGAAACAGGTCCGGGCATTCCCACATGTAGCCATCGCCGTCAGTGCCGCTGGACACGTAGTCGAGGAACTCCCAGGCGCGCAGGTCGGTGGAGCGGTACAGCGGCAGCAGCGGCGTGTCGCCCAGGCGTGCCCCGGCAATCAGGTACCAATAACCATCCTCCTGCCAGACCTTGGGGTCGCGAAAGTGCATGATCGCAGCTTGCGGTGCGTCCTCGATGACCGCGCCCTGCTTGGCGAACCGGACGCCGTCGACACTGGTGGCCAGGCACTGGACCTGGCGGATGAAGCGTTCGTCACCCACCTCTCCCAACCAGGCGTGGCCGGTGTAGATCAGCGCCAGGGTGTCGCCACACACCACCGCGCTACCGGAAAAACAGCCGTCGCGGTCGAAGTCGTCGCCCGGCGCGAGGGCAATGGGCAGGTGCTGCCAATGCACCAGGTCGGCGCTCTTGGCGTGGCCCCAGTACATCGGGCCCCATTTGGCGTCGAAGGGGTGGTGTTGGTAGAACACGTGGTACTCGCCCCGAAAAAACACGACTCCGTTAGGGTCGTTCATCCATCCCGTGGGCGGGGCTAGATGATAGTCGGGTCGATAATCGTGGATCAGACGAGACAGGCCATCACTCAGGGCCTGCTGCGCACGTTCAAGAGAGGCGGGCATGGGATTGCTCAGGGTATTCAAAGACACAGTCATAGGGCGCCCGCATGTGCCGGGCGCGGGGCGATGTCATCGGGCAGGCTGTCGATGGCGTGGCGCTTCAACGCCGTGCCGTGCGCGTCGAACAGGTGCAGGTTGTCGATATCCAGTTGCAGTTCGACCCGATCGCCCACCCGCCATCCGGCGTTGACCTCGCAACGACAGACCATGGGGTCGTCCTGGCCGGTATCGAGGTGCACATAGGTCTCACTCCCGAGGTATTCGACCCCGCTCACCACGAGGCCGGCCGTTCCCTGTGCCGGCTTGAGGGCGACATGTTCCGGACGAATCCCCAGGCTCAGTTGCGCATTCTCTGCCAGACCCGAGCTGTCGAAGGGTAGGGATGTCATGCCCAACACCAGGCTCTCAACCTGGCTGGTTTCGCCTGGCGTATGCAGGAATGCAGCGATGAAATTCATCCTCGGTGAGCCCAGGAAACCGGCGACAAAACGGCTGGCCGGACGCTCATAGAGTTCCCGCGGCGAGCCGACCTGCTCGATGCGACCGCCATTGAGCACGACAATCTTGTCGGCCAGGGTCATCGCTTCGACCTGATCGTGGGTCACGTAGATCATGGTCGAGCCCAGTCGCCCGTGCAGCCGGGCGATTTCGTTGCGCATCTGCACGCGCAAGGAGGCGTCGAGGTTGGACAGTGGCTCGTCGAACAACAGGATGTCCGGCTCCCGCGCCATGGCCCGGCCCATGGCCACGCGCTGGCGCTGGCCGCCCGACAGTTCCCGTGGCTTGCGTTGCAGCAGTTTGTCCAATTGCAGGATCTGCGCGGTTTTCAGCACCCGTTCGCGCAGGCTGGTTTTTTCGGTCTTGGCCAGCTTGAGGCCAAAGCTGATGTTGTCGTAGACGCTCATGTGCGGGTACAGCGCATAGGACTGGAACACCATGCCGACACCACGCTCGCGCGGCTCCAAGTCGTTGACCCGACGTCCGTCGATCAGCAGGTCGCCGCCACAGATCGAATCCAGCCCGGCAATCAGCCGCAGCAGGGTCGACTTTCCGCAGCCCGAAGGGCCGACGAAGACCACGAATTCGCCGGCCGAGATTTCCAGGCTGACGTCACGAAGAATGCGTGCGCCGCCCAATTGTTTGTTCACGTTGTCCAGCTTCAACTTGATCACGATGCTGTTCCTTTCTTGTCTGTGTTGGGCCTCAACCCTTTAACGCACCGGCAGTGAGGCCGGAAACGATGCGGCGCTGGAAGATCAGCACCAGAATCACCAATGGCACCGTGACCAGCACCGACGCCGCCATCAACAGGCCCCAAGGCAACTCATGGGGGCTGCCACCGGAAATCAGCGCGATGGCAACCGGGACCGTGCGTTGCGAGTCGGTCAGGGTGAAGGTCAGGGCGAAGAGGAACTCGTTCCACGCGGCGATGAAGGCCAGAAGGCCAGTGGTGACCAGTGCCGGCCAGAGCAGCGGCAACAGCACGCGGGTCAGCGTGACCCAGGGTGACGCACCGTCCATGATGGCGGCCTCTTCCAGCTCATGAGGTAACTGCCCCATGAAGGTGGTCAGCACCCAGACGGTGAAGGGCAGGGTGAAAATCGTGTAGCTCAGGATCAACGCCCAGGAGGTGTTGTACAGGCCCAGGGCACGGATCACCTCGAACAATCCCGACAGCACCGCGACTTGGGGAAACATCGAGACACCGAGGACCATCATCAACACCGGGCCGCGTCCGCGGAACTTCACCCGGCCCAAGGCATACGCGGCGGTCAGGCTGAGGAACAGCGCCAGCGTGACCACGCACAGCGCCACCACCAGCGAGTTGCCGATGGCCCGCAGGAACGAGGCTTGGTTGAGCACGGCGGCATAGTTGGAGAAGTCCGGTTTATCGATCCAGTAGCTCACCTGGAACAAGGCGCTGGACGGTTTGAGCGACGTCACGATGGCGTAGTAGAACGGGAAGACTGCATACACCAGCAAGATCCCGATCAGGCACCAGAACCCGAGGCGCAACAGGGCTTTTTTCAGCAGGCGCGGGCTCATGAGCGGACCTCCAGCTGACGACGTCCGAGGTACAGATAAACCATGGCGATCACCGCAACGACCAGGAACAGCAAGGTCGAGGCGGCGCTGCCGTAACCGACGTCCTGGAATTCCACCAGGTGCTGGCGGGCATAGACCGACATGCTCATGGTGCTCGACGAGTTCGAGGTCAGCACGTAGATGACGTCGAACACCCGCAAGGAGTCGAGGATCCGGAAGATCGCCGCCACCAACAAGGCCGGCATCAGCAGCGGCAGGGTGACCCGCCAGAACACTTTCACCGGGTGAATGCCATCGACCCTGGCGGCTTCGTAGCAATCGCTGGGCAGCATCTGCAAGGCCGCCAGCATCAGCAGGGTGACGAAAGGCACGGTCTTCCAGACGTCGACGATGATCACCGCCCACATCGACAGGTCCGCGTCGGCGGTCCAGGCCAGGGGCGCGTCGATCAGGCCGAGGCCGAGCATCAGGTGATTGATGATGCCGAACTGGTCGTTGAGCATCCATGACCAGATTTTCGCCGAGACGATGGTCGGGATCGCCCAGGGAATCAGGATCAACGCTCGCACCAGGGCGCGTCCGCTGAACTGGACGTTGAGCAGCAACGCCACCAGCAGCCCCAGGACGATTTCCAGCCCCACCGACACCACGGTGAAATGCAAGGTGTTGCGCACCGCATTCCACCACTGTGGATCGACGAGCAGGCCTGACCAACCGGCACTGCTGTGAAACAGATAATTGCTCAAACCGACAAAGGTCGCATCGCCGGTGTCGGCCAGGCTGGCGTCGGTCAGGCTGAACCAGAAGGTGCGCAACAGCGGCCAGGCCGCCACCAGCGCCAGGCACAGCAGCATCGGGGTCAGGAACAGCCAGGCGGCGCGAACGCGACGGCGCTGTACCGGCGTTTCCCGGGTGAGCAGGTACTCGTCGTCGGGGACGAGTGTGGTGGAGACAGACATGGTGATTTCCTTCCGTGTGGCTTACCAGTTCCGGCGTTTGATCCGCGTCAGTTCGCTTTCCAGCTCGGCCAGGGCCTGATCCACTGGCCGCTCGCCCGCCAGCACGCCGTGCACTTGATCGAAGAAGGCATTGGAGACCCGTGGATAGCGATCGGCGGTGATCGAGGCGGGGCGCATGACCCCATCGTTGAGAATGCTGTGCAGTTGGCTGTAGTAAGGCATGGCTGCGAGCAGTTCGGGATCCTGGTAGAGCGACTCGATCACCGGGTTGTAGGCGCCAACCAGGGCGCGGTGTTTCTGCTGTTGGGCGCTGCTCAGGTAGCTCACCAGTTCCGCGGCGAGCTTGGGGTTGGCGCTGTAGCGCGACACCGCCAGGCCCCAGCCGCCGAGGGTGGACGCGTGGGTGCCGGTCGCGCCGCCGCGGGGCAGGGGCGCGACGCCGACCTTGTCTTTGACGGCGCTGTCCTGGCTCTGCACCAGGGCCCAGACATACGGCCAGTTACGCATGAACAGCGCGTTGCCGGACTGGAAGACGCCACGTCCTTCTTCCTCGGTGTAATTGAGCACGCCACGGGGGGCGATGTCTCCGACCCAGCTTTTGGCCAGGGTCAACGCCGTCCTTGAGGCCTGGCTGTTGACGACGATATCGCCTTGCGCGTTGACCAGCCCACCTTGCGGTTGGCTGCTGATCCACTCCAAGGCATTGCACGTCAGGCCTTCATAGGCGCGGCCCTGGAATACATAACCCCAGGCATTGGCGTTCCCGGCATCGCGCTCGGCTTGCTGGACAGCCTTGGCGGTGGTGGTCATTTCTTCCCAGGTCTGGGGCACGGGCTTGTTGTATTTCTCGAGCAAGTCCTTGCGGTAGTACAACAGGCCCGAGTCGGTGAACCACGGCATGGTCACCAGGCGTCCGTTCACCGTGGCGTTATCCACCTGGGCCTGGAAGTAACCCTGGGTGGCATCGGCAGGAAGTACCTCGCGCAGGTCCATCAAATGCTTGGCCAGCATGCCCGGCCACACCATGTCGATCTGGATGATGTCGATGTCGCTGGATTGGGCACTGAGGATCTGTTGGTAGAACGATAACCGTTCGGTCGCGGAGTTCGGCGTGGAAACCACTTCGACGCTATTGCCGGTCTGCTTCGACCACGCCTCGACGGCCTCTTTGCACAGTTGCAATTCGGCACCCACGGCACCGCAGGAAATCGTCAGGTTGGCGGCCGTCGACAGGGCTGGAAACCCGACGCAAAGGCCGAGCAGCGCCGCTGGAAGGAGCGATTTGAGCTGTTTCATAAAGCCCTCTTTATTTTTGTTTTTAGAAAAGTTAACGTTAACATCGCCAAATGTAGCAGTGTATTTGCGATGAGGCATCCTTTTTTTCCTCTGGTTTGACAATTCAGAACCAGGGCGAAAAAGGCCGGTCGCGGCAGCAGAACAATAAAAACAAAACAGGGAAATCCACATGCAGAAAGCATCAAGCTGGCTACTCGCAAGCGTGCTCGGCGTCTCGGCGACCACTTCTCAGGCCGCGACGCTGGAAGAGCGCATGGCCGCCTTCGAGGCCCGTGCCAGCGCAGCGGAAAAACGTGCAGCCGCCGCCGAACAACAAACCCAGGCACTCGCCAGGGAACTGCAGCAACTCAAACTCGCCACGCCCGCCCCGCAACCGACAGTGTCCGCCGTTGCGACACCCACACTCGATGCTCGTCTGGCAAAACTCGAAGCCCGCCAGCAAAGCACGGAAAAGCAGGGCAGTGGTGCGCACCTTACCGACGGTTTCAGCTTCAAGGGCTACGCCCGCTCCGGCTTGCTGATCAACGATGGGCTGGGCGGTGGGCGCGGCGGTCCGTACACCACCCCGGCCGGTTCCGTCGGTGGCGCTGTCGGGCGACTCGGTAACGAGGACGACACCTACATGCGCATCGACCTGTCGAAAGAGCTGTACGCGCAGAACGGCACCCGCTCCAAATTCACGGTGTCCATCGCCGATGGCGTGGAGAGCTCCAACGATTGGACCGCCGAGGAAAGCAACCTGAACGTGCGCCAGGTGTTCACCGAGCTCGATCACCTGGCGGCATTCAAGGGCAACGCGATGTTCGAAAACTCCACCCTGTGGGCTGGCAAGCGCTTCGACAGGGACAATTTCGACATCCACTGGTTGGACTCTGACGTGGTCTATCTGGCCGGCACCGGGGGTGGCATCTACGACGTGCAGATGACCAAGGACTGGCGCTCGAACTATTCGTTGATCGGTCGCAACTACGGGGATTTCAGCGAGGGCGGCGTCAATGCCGATGTGGAAAGCTACATCCTGACGTCCAACCAGTTTTTCGACGGTGGGCAGTGGCAGTGGATGTTCAACGCCATCGGCTCGAAGAAAAACGACTTCGGCACTCGCGTCAATGAAGCGGGACTGGCGCCGGCCGATTCCGGTTTGCACAGCATGGTCGCCAATCACCAGAACAACTTTTTCGGTCGCGAAGGCTTCTTCAAGACGGCGCTGCTCTATGGCCAGGGGTTGGGGGCTGAGGTCAAGAACGTCGGCGCCGATGGCGAATTGATCGACGATGCCCGTGCGTTGCGTGTGGCGTTGTACGGTGAAACGCCTCTGGCGCCCAACTGGCGCATCGGCCCGAGCTTGCTGGCCGAGCAAAGCAAGGATCGCTACGTCAAGGGCGACGACTACCGTTGGATGACCCTGAACGTGCGGTTGGCCAACGAAATCAACAGCAATTTCGAGATGGCCTACGAGATGAGCTGGCAAACCATGCAGCTCGATCCCAAGGGTTACCTGCAACGCAATGCGGTCGACGGTAACTTCTGGAAGTTCACGGTCGCCCCGACCTTCAAGCCCGACTTGGGCGATCTGCTCACGCGTCCTGAGCTGCGTCTGTTCGCCAGCGTCATGAACTGGTCGTCGGACCTGGACAGGTACAGCAGCACGGACTCCTTCGGCAAGACCGACTTCAACGCCGGCGGCACTTGGCAGTACGGCATTCAGATGGAAACCTGGTTCTGACGCCAGCTCGTTGAAACCTGAAGATGGCGGGGTGTCAGTCGACATGGATTTTGTTGACTGGGTACATATCCGTTGCTGCGGTAACCGCTACTTAGGGTTCCGCCCTTACGGCCATCCCTTTCAAGGTCTTTTCGTTTTGGCGGCCTTGATTACCCGGTCCGTTGAAA
>NZ_JBDGLI010000016.1:134425-161113 GCF_057655955.1 Pseudomonas sp. Soil_N_39 | reverse complement strand
CATTAGTGCAAGCATGCTTTACCGCTCATCGCCCGTGGTTGCAGGAGATGGGCTGACCATACATTTGGTTACTTTTGCGCTCTTCAAAAGTGACCCGCCGTAAGGGCGGAACCCTAAGCCGCCGTTACCGCAGCAACGGATATACACACAAACCATGACACCACAAAAAAAAATGCCCGTATCTCACGACACAGGCATTTTCCTAACCAAGCTGCCAGGCTTTCACCCAGTCCATGACCGGATGGCCTTTAGCACAACCCGCTATTTCACCACTTTCAAACTCGGCCGCCCGCTAGGACGCGGCGGCTCGTCATCCGGTGGCGGCAGGTCATCATCCGGCTCGAACTCTTCTTCACCGTCCAACGGCGTTTCCAGCTCAAACACCATACCCTGGCCATTCTCCCGGGCATAAATCCCCAGAATCGCAGCAACAGGCACGTACAGGGTGTGTGGCACACCACCGAAACGCCCTTCAAAGCTGACGGCGTCATTATCCATATGCAGGTGACGCACAGCGGCTGGCGACACGTTCAAAACAATCTGCCCATCATTGGCAAAACCCTGCGGCACCTGCACCGACGGAAACTCGGCGTTGACCAGCATGTGCGGGGTGCAATCATTGTCCACAATCCACTCGTAGAGCGCGCGGACCAGATAAGGTCGACTGGAGTTCATAGCGGCTCCCTAAGCCTTAGCGCATGTCGCGTTCGACGCCAGACAGACTCGCCTGGAATGCCTCACGCGCAAATTGGCGCTCCATATAATCAAGCAGCGGCTTGGCAGGCCGCGGCAGTTCGATACCCAGAATCGGCAAACGCCAGAGTATGGGCAATAGGCAGCAATCCACCAGACTTTGTTCCTCACTGAGGAAAAACGGTTTGTCGACGAACAGCGGCGATACGCCCGTCAGGCTTTCACGCAACTCCTTGCGCGCCACGACCCGCGCCGGCTCCTTGGTCCGGGAATCCAGGATCAGATCCACCAACCCGCACCAGTCACGCTGGATGCGATGGATCAGCAAACGGCTGTTGGCACGCGCGACAGGATAAACCGGCAGTAAAGGTGGATGCGGATAACGCTCATCCAGGTATTCCATCACCACGGTCGACTCCCACAACGCCAGGTCACGATCGACCAGTGTGGGCAGGCTACCGTAAGGGTTCACTTCGATCAGCTTCGGCGGCTGACGACCCGCTTCGACGTAAATGATCTCGGCGCTGACACCCTTCTCTGCCAGTACGATGCGTACCCGGTGGGAATAGTGGTCGGCGGGGTCGGAGTAACAGGCCAACCGATTGGTCACGCCCATGGCGATCCTCCTCGCTTGTTGAAATTATCGAAAAACGGAAAAACGAGCGCGCCCAGAGGGCGTCTCCCGTAACACCTGGCGGGCCAGGTTCGTTACATATCTAGAGACGCCCTTGGGCGCGCACGATTAACAGCAATGGCTTACAGCTTTATCAATGCACGTCTTTCCAGTATTCACGCTTGAGCAGGTAAGCGAATACGAAGAAGAACGCCAGGTACAGCAATACATAGGTACCGATGCGCTGATGCTCCAGCTTCACCGGGTTGGCCGAATAGGCCAGGAAGGTCACCAGGTTCTTGACCTTCTCATCGAACTGCTCCGGGGTCAGGCTGCCGGTGTTCGGCAATACGGTCAGCTGGTCGCAGGCTTCATGGGTCAAAGCGGAGCCTGTCAGCGGGTCGAATTGCTTTTTGCCGTCTTCAACGATCTGAACCTGTTTGCAGCCTACCACCTGACGCCCCTGGAGGCCGACCAGAACGTTAGGCATGCCGACGTTCGGGAAGACCTTGTTGTTCACACCCCAAGGACGTGCAGGGTCTTCGTAGAACGAACGCAGGTAACCGTAAAGCCAGTCGGTGCCACGCACACGGGCCACCAGGGTCAGGTCCGGCGGCGCGGCGCCGAACCAGGTCTTGGCGTCCGCAGGCTGCATGCCGATGGTCATGTGATCGCCCAGTTTGGCACCGGTGAACACCAGCTTCTCGAGCATCAGCTCGTGGGGGATGCCCAGGTCATCGGCAACGCGCTCGTAGCGCTGGAACTTGGCACTGTGGCAACCCATGCAGTAGTTGGCGAACGTACGTGCGCCGTCCTGCATGGCCGCTTTGTCGGAAACGTCGATGTCGACCTTTTCCAGTTCCGGCCCACTCGACGTGGACGCAAAGGACAGTACGGGCAAAGCAGCAAGAATCAGTACAGAAAATAGCTTTTTCATCAGCCAGTCACCCTTTCCGGAACCGGTTTGGTCTTCTCGAGCCTGGTGTAGAACGGCATCAGAATGAAGTAGGCGAAGTACAGGAAGGTGCAAACCTGCGACAGCAGCGTACGCCCCGGTGTCGGTGCCAGTACGCCCAGCACGCCCAGGATCACGAACGAGATGCAGAACACCACGAGCCAGATCTTGCTCAGCCAGCCTTTGTAGCGCATCGACTTGACGGGGCTGCGGTCCAGCCACGGCAGGACGAACAGCACGGCGATGGCCGCGCCCATGGCAATAACGCCCAATAGCTTGTCCGGAATCGCTCGCAGAATCGCGTAGAACGGCGTGAAGTACCAGACCGGGGCAATGTGCTCAGGGGTCTTGAACGCGTTCGCCTGTTCGAAGTTCGGCTTCTCGAGGAAATAACCGCCCATTTCCGGGAAGAAGAACACGATGGAGCAGAAGATGAACAGGAAGACCACCACGCCGACGATGTCTTTCACGGTGTAGTACGGGTGGAAGGCGATGCCATCCAGCGGTACGCCGTTCTCGTCCTTGTGTTTCTTGATGTCCACGCCATCCGGGTTGTTCGAGCCGACTTCGTGCAGCGCGAGGATGTGCAGCACCACCAGACCGAGGATCACGATCGGCAGGGCGACCACGTGCAGGGCGAAGAAGCGGTTCAGGGTGATGCCCGAGATCAGGTAGTCACCACGGATCCACTGGGTCAGGTCGTCACCGATGACCGGGATCGCACCGAACAGCGAGATGATCACCTGGGCGCCCCAGTAGGACATCTGGCCCCACGGCAGCAAGTAACCCATGAAGGCCTCTGCCATCAGCGCCAGGTAGATCAGCATGCCGAAGACCCACACCAGCTCACGCGGCTTCTGGTACGAACCGTAGAGCAAGCCACGGAACATGTGCAGGTAGACCACGATGAAGAACGCCGAAGCGCCGGTGGAGTGCAGCAGACGCAGGATCGAGCCGTACTCGACGTCGCGCATGATGTATTCGACGGAGGCAAACGCTTCTTCCGCCGACGGGGTGTAGCTCATGGTCAGCCAGACACCGGTGACGATCTGGTTGACCAGAACGAGCAGTGCCAGGGAACCAAAAAAGTAGAAGAAGTTGAAGTTTTTCGGAGCGTAGTACTTGCTGAGATGGTCTTCCCACATTTTGGTCGCGGGAAAGCGCGCATCAACCCAATCCATTAGTTTGCTCATCACGCTTTCTCCGTATCGACGCCAACGACAATGATGTCATCGGTCTCATAGGAATGCGGGGGAACTGGCAGGTTCAGAGGTGCAGGTTGCGACTTGTAGACGCGACCGGCCAGGTCGTAGTGGGAGCCGTGGCATGGGCAGAAATAACCACCGACCCAATCCTTGCCCAAATCGGCAGGGGCCACTTCAGGGCGGAACGTTGGCGAGCAACCCAGGTGCGTACAAATACCGATCAGCAGCAAAACCTCTGGCTTGATCGAACGCGTTTCAGGATTGACGTATTCCGGTTGGACCGAGTTCTTGGAGGTCGGGTCGGACAACTGACCCTCGATCTTTTTCAGATTCCCCAGGATTTCCTCTGTACGGCGGACGATGAACACCGGCTGGCCGCGCCACTCAGCAATCATCTGCTGGCCTGGCTCGATCTTGCTGACATTCACTTTCACCGGTGCACCTGCGGCTTTCGCCTTGGCGCTGGGAAACCATGACCCCACGAACGGGACCGCAGCCCCCACCGCTCCTGCAGCACCCACCACGGATGTGGCTGCTACCAGGAAGCGACGCCGGCCTGCATTCACGCCGTCATTGCTCATTCAGTCCTCTCCCATCAGCTTTGTGGCCTGTTAGATCAGGCGTCTACTAAGTAAAAATCTGAACTTATAAAAATTTTGCCGAATGGTAATGAAAAGCCCCAATTCTGACAAGGTAATTACCAAGCGGCCAAACCGCCAAGCCTTGTAGTATAGGGGCTCTACGAATGTGGCAAGTTGTCACAGAGCAATTATTTTGCCCATAAAAAAACGCCCAGCTCCGTGAGGAACTGGGCGCCTTTTGAAAGCGGAAGCGAAATTAACGCTTCGAGTACTGCGGACGCTTACGCGCTTTACGCAGACCGACTTTCTTACGTTCAACTTCGCGAGCATCGCGAGTTACGAAGCCGGCTTTGCGCAGAGCACCACGCAGAGTCTCGTCGTAATCCATCAGGGCGCGAGTGATGCCGTGGCGGATTGCGCCAGCTTGACCACTTACACCACCACCGATAACAGTGACGTAGATGTCGAATTTTTCGACGGTCTCGGTCAGTTCCAGCGGCTGACGAACTACCATGCGGGCAGTTTCGCGGCCGAAGAAGTTATCCAGGGAGCGGTTGTTGATGGAGATGTTACCAGTGCCCGGACGCAGGAAAACGCGTGCGGTTGCAGTCTTGCGACGGCCAGTGCCGTAATTTTGAGTCGCCGACATAATGAACTATTCCGTTAAAACTTCAGTTCTTGGGGCTGCTGAGCAGTATGAGGGTGAGCAGCGCCCGCATAAACCTTCAGCTTACGATACATGTCGCGACCCAGTGGGTTTTTAGGCAGCATGCCTTTAACCGCGGTCTCGATCACGCGCTCAGGGGCTTTGGCGATCAGCTTTTCAAAGTTGATCGACTTGATGCCGCCAGGAAAACCGGAGTGGGAGTAGTACATTTTGTCAGTGGTTTTAGCGCCAGTAACACGTACTTGCTCAGCGTTGATCACGACGATGTAGTCACCGGTGTCAACGTGAGGGGTGTACTCAGGCTTGTGCTTGCCACGCAGACGGCTCGCGATTTCGGTGGCCAGACGACCCAGGGTCTGACCAGCAGCGTCGACGACAAACCAGTCGCGCTTTACTGTTTCCGGTTTAGCAGTAAAAGTTTTCATTCTTTATAGCCTCAGGGGCCGCCCTGTAAATTAGACGGCGGATCTTACTGAATAGTGCGTACTTTGACAAGTCAAAGGCAGCCGGATACAGACGCTTTCGGGGGCTCGGGTCGGCGCGTCCGTTCAACGGCAAGATTCTTCGGCGGCGGCGCATCACTTCCACTGCAGAAAGAGGTGCGCAATTATGCAGATTGCGAAAAATATTTCAACCTGCTTTTATGATTGTTTTGCCCAAGGAGTTCCCGATGGACTATCGCCAGCTAGGCCGTACCGACCTGAACGTGAGCGCCCTGTGCCTCGGCACCATGACCTGGGGTGAGCAGAACAGCGAGGCCGAGGCCTTCGCCCAGATCGAACGCGCCAAGGGTGCCGGCATCAATTTCATCGACACCGCCGAGATGTACCCGGTGCCGCCCAAAGCCGAGACCTACGCCACCACCGAGCGCTACATCGGCAATTACTTCAAAAGCCGCGGCGACCGCGGCGACTGGATCCTGGCGAGCAAGATCGCCGGCCCCGGCAACACCATCGACTACATCCGCGACAAGAACCTCAAGCACAACCGCCGCCATATCGTCGAAGCCGTGGACGCCAGCCTCAAGCGCCTGCAGACCGACTGGATCGATCTTTACCAACTGCACTGGCCGGAACGCAGCACCAATTTCTTTGGCCAACTGGGCTACCAGCACAAGGCCGACGAAACGTTCACTCCGCTGGAGGAAACCCTCGAAGCCTTGGACGAACAGGTCCGCGCCGGCAAGATCCGCCATATCGGCCTGTCCAACGAAACGCCGTGGGGCACCATGAAGTTCCTCGCCCTGGCCGAGGCCCGTGGCTGGCCGCGGGCGGTGTCGATCCAGAACCCCTACAACCTGCTCAACCGCAGCTTCGAGATCGGCCTGGCGGAAATCGCCATTCGCGAGCAATGCGGCCTGCTGGCCTATTCACCACTGGCGTTCGGTTTCCTGTCGGGCAAGTACGAAAACGGCGCACGCCCCGCCAAGGGCCGCCTGACCCTGTACAGCCGCTTCATGCGCTACTTCAACCCGCAATCGGAAGCGGCCTGCAGCCGTTATGTCGCCCTAGCCCTTGAACATGGCCTGGACCCGGCGCAGATGGCCCTGGCGTTCGTCACCCAACAGCCGTTCGTGACCAGCAACATCATTGGCGCCACCACGCTGGAGCAACTGGACAGCAATATCGCCAGCTTCGACCTGAAGCTGTCCGATGAAGTGCTGGCGGGGATCGAGGCGATTCACAAGGATCAGCCGAACCCGGCGCCTTGATCCGCAGGCCTCATCGCAAGCAAGCTCGCTCCCACAGGGTTCGATGCTGATTACGAAATAGCGATCAGACATGAATTCCTGTGGGAGCGAGCTTGCTCGCGATAGCGGCCCCAGGCTCACCACCGCATCAAAGCGACCGCGCAATGATCTCCTTCATGATTTCATTGGTCCCGGCATAGATCCGCTGCACCCGCGCATCCGCCCACGCCCGTGCGATCGGGTATTCCCACATGAAGCCGTAGCCGCCATGCAACTGCACGCACTCGTCGAGCACCTTGCATTGCAGGTCGGTGCCCCAGTACTTGGCCATCGCCGCCGTCGGCACGTCCAGCTTGCCTTGCAGGTGCAATTCCAGGCAGCGGTCGACGAAGACCCGGCCAATCTGGATCTCGGTGGCCATTTCCGCGAGTTTGAAACGGGTGTTCTGGAAGTCGGCGATGGTTTTGCCGAACGCCTTGCGCTCGCGGGTGTAGTCCAGGGTCCATTGCAGCGCCGCTTCGGCCGAAGCCAAGCCGCCGATGGCTACGGTCAGGCGCTCCTGGGGGAGCTCCTGCATCAGGTAGGCAAAGCCCATTCCGGCTTGTCCGAGCAGGTTTTCCTTCGGCACACGGACATCCTGGAAGAACAATTCCGACGTGTCCTGGGCCTTCATGCCGACTTTTTCCAGGCGCTTGCCCTTTTCAAAGCCCGGCGTACCTGCTTCCACCAGGAACAGGCTGGTACCCTTGGCGCCGGCCTTGGGATCAGTCTTGGCGACCACGATCACCAGGTCCGCCAGAAAACCATTGGTGATGAACGTCTTCGAGCCGTTGATGACGTACTCATCGCCGTCGAGCACCGCCGTGGTCTTCACCCCTTGCAGGTCGGAACCGGCGCCCGGCTCGGTCATGGCGATGGCCGTGACCATTTCGCCGGACACCAGTTTCGGCAGGTATTTGTGTTTCAGCGCTTCACTGCCGTAATGCAGGATGTACGGCGCGACGATGTCGGAATGCAGCGAGAAACCGATCCCAGTGAGTCCCAGGCGGCCGATCTCCTCGATCACCACCGTGCTGTAGAGGAAGTCCGCGTCCAGCCCGCCGTAGGCCTCTGGCAGGTGCGAGCACAACATGCCCGCCTCCCCTGCCTTGTTCCAGAGCTGGCGATCGACATGCCCCTGTTTTTCCCATTGGCTGTGGTACGGCACGGCTTCTTTTTCGAGGAAGGTTCGTACGCTGTCGCGAAATAATTCGTGCTCGGGACTGAACAGTGTTCTTGGGATCATGGCTCACCTTTGGTTATTGTTGGACGTGGTTATCCGACAGAGCCTAAGCCTGCGGTGTGCGACAGGACACTGGACACATCCGACAAAAAATAAGACGATCCAGCCGTCTGTTGACCACTTTCCCCTATAAAAATAAAGATGAACTATGTCTATGCACGTCTCCACGCCCTTGCGGCGCGTCAGCATCCTGGCAATCGACCGGGTCTTCGCCTTCACGCTCATGCAAGCCAAGGATTTTTTCCACCTGGCCAGCCTGCGCTATGGCAAACAACTGGGCCAAGGCCTGACGCCGGCGTTTGAAACCCGCTTGGTCAGCCCCGATGGCAAACCGGTGAACAGCTTCAGCGATGTGATCATGCCGGTGGACGGTGGCCTGGAAAATACCGACGTCATCATCCTGCCAGCCTTCTGGGATGATTTCGCCAGCCTCTGCCAACGTTACCCCCAGATCCTGCCCTGGCTGCGCGAACAACACGCTCGCGGCGCGGTGCTCTGCGGCGAAGCCACCGGGGTGTTCTGGCTGGCCGAGGCCGGGCTGCTCGACGGCAAGGAAGCCACCACCTATTGGCGCTTCTTCAATGCCTTCAAGGAACGCTTCCCCCAGGTGCACCTGAACCAGGACAAGCACCTGACCGACGCCGACAACCTGTTCTGCGCCGGCGGCACGACCTCAGCCTGCGACCTCTACATTTACCTCATTGAACGCTTCTGTGGCGCCAACGTGGCCCAGGCCGTGGCGCGGGACATCCTGTATGAAGTGCAACGCAGCTATTCGCCAGGACGGATCGGCTTCGGCGGGCAGAAATTGCACCAGGACGTGATCATCCTGCAGATCCAGCAATGGCTCGAAGAGCACTTCGCCGACAAATTCCGCTTCGAGGACGTTGCCCGGGAACACGGCATGAGCATCCGCAATTTCATGCGCCGCTTCCAGACCGCTACCGGCGACAAACCGCTGCATTACCTGCAACGGCTGCGGATCGAAACCGCCAAGGGCCTGCTTTCCGGCAGCCGCAAGAGCATCAAGACCATCAGCTACGAAGTTGGCTATGACGACGCGAGCTTTTTCGCACGGCTGTTCCGGCAACATACCGACCTGTCGCCGAATCAGTATCGGCAGCAGTTTCAGCAGGCGGCGTGAATCAAGGGTTGAATACAGTCCAATGTGGGAGCGAGCTTGCTCGCGAAAGCGGTGGATCAGCTTGCATCTATGCTGAACATGCCGCCCCCTTCGCGAGCAAGCCCGCTCCCACAGGGTTATGCAGTGAACTGCTCAATCTCACGCGCACAAAAAAGGCCTGCAATCGCAGGCCTTTTTTTGTGCTCCGAGTCATCTATGGCTTATGCGCCCGCGACAGGAACTCGTGGGATTGCATCTCCAGCAAACGACTCAAGGTCCGCTGGAACTCGAAGGTCAAGCGACCGCCGGTGTAGAGGTCCTTGAGTTCGACTTCGGCCGAAATGATCAGCTTCACGTTACGGTCGTAGAACTCGTCGACCATGTTGATGAAGCGCCGGGCGATGTCGTCAGTGGTGACGCTCATCTGCTCGACGCCGCTGAGCAACACGGCGTGGAAGATCTTGCCCAGTTCGATGTAGTCGTTCTGGCTGCGCGGGCCGTCGCACAGTTCGCGGAAGTCGAACCAGGCCACGTCGTCGCAGGTGCGGATGGCGCGGATCTCGCGGTTTTCGATGATCAGCACATCGTTTTCCACCGCCTGGGTGCACTCCGGCGTCAGGGCGCGAAAGCTCTTGCGCAGGCTTTCTTCGGCGGCGGCATCCAAGGGAAAGTGGAACAGCTCCGCTTGTTCGAGGTGACGCAGGCGGTAGTCGACGCCGCTGTCGACATTGACGATTTCGGTGTGTTCCTTGATCAGCGCAATGGCCGGCAGGAACCGCGCCCGCTGCAGGCCGTCCTTGTACAGGCCGTCCGGCACGATGTTCGAGGTGGCGACCAGGGTCACGCCGTTCTTGAACAGCTCTTCCATCAAGGTGCCGAGGATCATGGCGTCAGTGATGTCGGAAACGAAAAACTCATCGAAGCAGATCACCCGGGTCTCGTCGGAAAAACGCTTGGCGATGATGGTCAGCGGGTTCTTCTCGCCACCCAAGGTCTTCATTTCCTCGTGCACGCGCTTCATGAAGCGGTGGAAGTGCGTCCGTGTCTTTTCCTTGAACGGCAACGCTTCGAAGAAGGTGTCCACCAGGTAGGTCTTGCCACGGCCGACGCCGCCCCAGAAGTACAGGCCCTTGACCGGTGCCTGGTCTTTTTTGCCGAACAGTTTGCCCAACAGGCCCGGCTTGTTGTTCGAGGCCGCGACCAGGTCGTCGTACAGGCGCTGCAAATGCCGCACCGCCGTTTCCTGGGCTGCGTCGTGGAAGAACTCCGGGCGTTTCAGATCAGCTTGATATCGTTCTAGGGGCGTCATATTCGTTAGCAAGGCAACAAAAACGGGCCGTCACTGTAGCGATGGCCCAGAGGAATGGCAATCGGCCCTTATTCGGGCCGATGGTCGGGTGACGCGCCGGAGTCAGTCCTGGGCAGGCGTCAGGGCGACGCGTAGCGCATCGATGGCCGCATCCCGGGCGGCGCTGTCGGCGAAGGCCGGGCTGTTCGCCACGCACTCGCCTTCGAGCCAGACGCTGAAGCTCAGGTCGTCGCTGCGCACGTCCAAGGGCTGGCCGGACTGCAATTGCTTGGTCACCTGCCCGGCGGTCTTGCCGTCGGCAAAATTGTTCGACAGCAACAGTTGCTCGCCATCGGCAGAAAGCAGGCGGAAACGGAAGCTGCCGTCCTCCTCGCGAAAGCTGACGAAACGTGCTGCCTTGGCCGCTTTCTTTTTGGTCTGGGTGGCCACCTGGACCTGGCTGACAAACGAACGCAGGCCAACAGCCTCGCGCAATTCGTTGAGGAACGGCGTTGCCACGGCCCGGGCCTTGCTCGCGCCCAGTTGCAGGATGTCTTCAAGGTCCGATGGACGCTCGATGAATTGGTGATAACGCTCGCGCGCTTCACCCAGCTCGCTGTCGAGCAACTGGAACAGACGGTTCTTGGCTTCGCCCCAACCCAGGCCTTGCAGCAGCTCGCTGCGGAACTCGGCGGACTGTTCGGCAGTGGCGAAGGCCTGGAACAGGGTGAACAGGTGCGAATTGTCCGGATCCTTGGCTTCGCCCGGGGCGCGGGAGTCGGTGACGATCCGCGAGATCGCGTCTTTCATGTCCTTGGCGCTGGTGAACAACGGGATGGTGTTGTCGTAGCTCTTGGACATCTTGCGGCCATCGAGGCCTGGCAGCGTGGCCACGCTTTCTTCGATCAGCGCCTCGGGCATGGTGAAGAACTCTTTGCCCTGGCCAAACAGATGATTGAAACGCTGGCCGATGTCGCGGGCCATCTCCACGTGCTGGATCTGGTCGCGGCCGACCGGCACCTTGTGGGCGTTGAACATCAGGATGTCGGCGGCCATGAGGATCGGGTAGCTGTAGAGGCCCATGGTGACGCCGGCGTCCGGGTCTTCACCGACTTCGACGTTCTTGTCCACCGAGGCCTTGTAGGCGTGGGCGCGGTTGAGCAGGCCCTTGGCGGCGACGCAGGTCAGCAGCCAGGTCAGTTCCGGGATCTCGGGAATATCGGACTGGCGATAGAACGTCACACGCTCCACGTCCAGGCCGCCGGCCAGCCAAGTGGCGGCAATCTCCAGACGCGACCGCTGGATACGCAGCGGGTCATCGCACTTGATCAGGGCGTGATAGTCGGCCAGGAAGTAGAACGAATCGGCGTTGCTGTCGCGGCTGGCGAGGATCGCCGGACGGATGGCGCCGGCATAGTTGCCCAGGTGCGGGGTGCCGGTGGTGGTGATGCCGGTCAGGATACGGGTACGCGTCGTCATGGGTTATCGCTTGTCAGACTGCTGTCAATTCGAGAGGCGCGGCAGGATCAGATCCTTGAGATCGGTCAGCTTGCCATGAAAAAAGTGTCCGCATTCTGCCACTTTCAGCAGCTCATGGGGGCGCTGAAGCGTATCGGACCATGCGTAAACCAGCTGCGGATCGACCACTTCGTCGGTTTCCGGCTGGATCACGGTCAACTCGCCACCGGTCGGCAAGGGCGATTGCTCGTCCAGGCGCATCACCGCCGGGGCCACCATGAACAGGTGCTTGACCGGTTGCCCCTGGGCTTCCAGGCGCCCGCCCAGGCTGGCGGCGACAAAGCCGCCGAAGGAAAAACCGAACAGGGTCAGGGGCAGTTGCGGGTATTTTTCACGCAGCCATTGGGCGACCGCCTGGGCATCGTCCACCTCGCCGGTGCCCATGTCATGACTGCCTGCACTGGCGCCCACGCCACGATAATTGAAACGCAACGTAACCAGGCCAGCATCACGGGCAGTGCGTTGCAGGGTCGAGACTACTTTGTTGAGCATGGTCCCGCCTTGCACCGGGTTCGGGTGGCAGATCAGCGCCAGGCCACGGGGGGCCTCACTGTCCAGGTACAAGGCTTCCAGTTGGCCCACGGGGCCATCGATGACGACAGGGGTTTCGCGCATAAGCAAGGGAAAGAACTCCGTGACCCCGAATTGGGTCGACTCGTCTAGCTAAAGTCTGTGCCTGGCATGATTGCGATGTTCTTCGCGGTATACAGCGCAGGTCCGAGCCGTTAACGTAAAGCAAAGCCGTTTATAGAGGAAGGACTCGTGGAACACTCGCTCTTAGTTTGGTTGTTGCCGACTCTTGCCCTGGTTGCCGGTGTCGCCATTGGATTCCTGCTTGCCCGACTGCTGCCCAACGCGGTGCCCAACAGCACGCAACGTCAGCTGGACGACATTCAGGAACGTTTCGACAGTTATCAGAATGAAGTGGTCACTCACTTCAACAGCACCGCTTCTCTGGTGAAAAAACTCACCCAGAGCTACCAGGATGTCCAGGATCATTTGTCCGAGGGTGCCAATCGCCTGGCCCTGGACGAGCAGACTCGCCAGCGCCTGCTGGCCGCCCTGCAAGCCGATGCGGCACAGACTCCACGGGAACGCCTGACCCCACCCAAAGGGATTCAGGAACCGCCGCGGGACTACGCCCCCAAGGCCCCGAATTCACCCGGCATGCTCGATGAGCATTACGGTTTGAAGAAGTAATACCGAGCGACACCCAAAAGCCCGCCCGATTACCTGATCGGGCGGGCTTTTTATTGACTTAAGAAAACCCCTCTGTGGGAGCGAGCTTGCTCGCGATGACGGTGGCATATCCAACATCATCGGTTCAGGCAGATCGCTATCGCGAGCAAGCTCGCTCCCACAGGTGTGATCGGGGCATGCGCAAATGCTGCGTCCGCCACAAACTCCCTGTGGGAGCGAGCTTGCTCGCGATGACGGATGGCGATTGCCCAGGCGCTGGCGATGCGGCTCACCACAAAGGTCTAAACACTAGCGGCAAAAAAAGGGCCCCCTGTTTCCAGAGGGCCCCTTTCATTTACCACCCAGCGGTTTACGGGTATTGCTGATAAGTCTGGCCCTGCTGCTGCGGTGCCTGCTGGTAATTCTGGCCCGGAATGGCCTTGAGGTTGACCTCGACCCGACGGTTCTGCGCACGACCATTGACGTCGGCGTTGCTCGCCACCGGGTTGTCCGGGCCGGCGCCACGGGCCGACAGGTTGGCACCGCTCACGCCCTGGGACGTCAGGTAGGTCGCCACGCTCTGGGCACGGCGCTGGGACAGGTCCATGTTGTGCTGGCGGCTGCCGGTGCTGTCGGTGTAACCGACGATCTCGATCTGGTTCTGGTTGAACTCCTTGAGGGAGTTGGCCAGGTTGTTCAGCGGCTGGTAGAAGCTGGACGCGATGTTCGCCGAGTCAGTGGCGAAGGTGATGTTGCCCGGCATGATCAGCTTGATCTGGTCACCCTGGCGCTGCACTTCAACACCGGTATTGGCCATGCTGGCGCGCAGTTTCTTTTCCTGCTGGTCGGCGTAGTAGCCGTAGCCGGCCGCGGAAGCCCCCACCACCGCCGCGCCGATCAACGCGCCCTTGCCACGGTTATCGTGACCGATGGCCGCACCGGCCAAGGCTCCCGCCAGCGCACCAAGGCCGCCGTACTTGGCGGTTTTGCTCATGCCCGACGATTCGGTAGAGGCCTGGCCCTGGTTGTCATAGGGGTTAGGCGACGCACAGCCGGACAACAAGGCCACAGCAGTAGCGACAACGATCAAGCGACGCGAGGTGAACATGGAATGCTCCTGGTTTTCAGTCTGAAGTGCCAGGGCGTAGGCAATCGACTCTGGCAGGCGTTGGAACGCGCCAATCGTTAAAAATTCCGTCCCGCTGCGTTGCGCTTCGCCCGACTCACCGATAAAAACCGTCCGCCGGGCGAACGCCCCTCAGCCCTGCGCCAGACAGCGGCTCACGCCCCTGACAATCATCTCCACTTCCCGCCCATCGAGCGTCAGCGGCGGCAGCAGGCGGATGGTCTGCCCCCGGGTGACATTGATCAGCAGGCCGTGGTCCTGGGCGGCGCGAAGGGTCAGGTCGCGGACCGGTTGCTTGAGCTCAATGCCGATCATCAAGCCCTGGCCGCGAATCGCCAACACATTCGGGTTGTCCGCCAACTCCGTCCGCAGCCGGCTCAGCAACTGTTCGCCCTGGTGCCTGGCGTTATCCACCAGCGCTTGTTCCTCGATGATGTCCAGCACCGTGCAACCGACCCGACAGGCCAGCGGATTGCCGCCAAACGTACTGCCATGGCTGCCAGGGGTAAACAGCTCGGCAGCCTTGCCCCGTGCCAGGCAGGCACCGATGGGCACACCGTTGCCCAGGCCTTTGGCGAGGGTCATGACGTCCGGCACGATGCCCTCGTGCTGGAACGCGAACCACTGGCCGGTGCGACCGATGCCGGTCTGGATCTCGTCGAGCATCAACAGCCAGGCGCGCCGGCTGCACAGCTGCCGCAAGGCCTTGAGATAACCCGGTGGGGCGAGTTGCACACCGCTTTCGCCCTGGATCGGCTCCACCAGCACCGCGACGATGCGTTCGGCGTGAGCCTGTTGAATCTGCTCCAGCGCCGCGAGATCGCCGAACGGCACCTTGATGAAATCCCCCGGCAAACGGTTGTAGCCCAGCCGCACGGACGGGCCGTCGCTGGCGGACATGGTGCCCAAGGTGCGCCCATGGAACGCATTGTCCATGACCACCACCAACGGCTGCTCGATGCCCTTGTGCCAGCCGTATAGGCGCGCCAGTTTCAGCGCGGTTTCGTTGGCCTCGGCGCCTGAGTTGTTGAAAAACGCCCGCTCCAGCCCCGACAGCCGGGTGAGCTTTTGCGCCAGGCGTTGCTGCCAATCGATGCTGTACAGGTTGGACGTATGCAACAGCAGGCCGGCTTGCTCGCTGATGGCGGCCACCAGCCGCGGGTGGGAATGGCCGACATTGGTCACCGCCACGCCCGCCACCGCATCGAGATATTCGCGGCCGTCCTGGTCCCACAGGCGCGTCCCCAAGCCATGGGTGAAATTCAGCGCCAGGGGTTGGTAAGTGGTCATCAGGCAGGCAGCAGTCATGGCATCAGGCTCCATTGGTTGGTTTTTTCCAGTATGGTTAGCCACCAAGACTGGATAAACACTGCTTTACTTCAATCATTTAAAAGCCGAGCTTGATAATGGACCTGTTCCAGGCAATGACCGTTTACGTGAAGGTGGTCGAAACCGGAAGCCTGACCGCGGCATCCCAGGCGTGCGAAATGTCCACCACCATGGTGGGCAATCATCTTCGTGCCCTGGAGCAACGCCTCGGCGTGCGCCTGATCAACCGTACGACACGGCGCCAGCGCCTGACGGAATTCGGCTCGACCTACTACCAGCGCTGCCTGGAAGTACTGGGGCTGGTGGCCGACTCCGAGCGCCTGGCCGAACAGACCCAAGGCGAGCCCACCGGCACCCTGCGCATCACCGCACCGCTGACCTTCGGCACCGAACGCCTCGCGCCGGCCCTGGCCGAATTCAGCCAGCGCTTCGCCCAGGTCAAGCTCGACGTGGTGCTGACCAACCAGCGCCTGGACCTGCTCGACCATGGATTCGACGTCGCCATCCGCCTCGGCCATCCCGACCCGAAACTGATTGCCCGCCCATTGCAGGACTACACCCTGACCATCTGCGCTTCCCCCGCTTACCTGGCCCGGCGCGGCACGCCGGAACAACCTGCGGATCTGCAGCAACACGATTGCCTGTCGTTCGCCTATTCGGCAGCAGACGAATGGCGCTTCGCCCAGGATCACTGGCCCATCAACGGCCCGGACGGCGAGATCAAAGTGCCGGTGAACGGACCGATGCTGATCAACAGTTCCTCAGGTCTGCATCGCGCAGCCCTGGCCGGGATGGGCGTGGTGATGCTGCCCGATGCCCTGGTCGCCCAGGACCTGAAGGATGGACACCTGGTGGCGTTGCTGCAGGACTACCAATTGCCCCATCGGCCGATGAGCCTGATGTATGCGCAGGATCGCTACCGTTTGCCGAAACTGCGCAGTTTTGTCGAGTTCGCGCTGGAGAAATGGGGCAAACCCCACCCCCCAGCCGGGTGATGTTGTGGCGAGGGGATTCATCCCCGCTGGGTTGCGCAGCAACCCCAAGGCTGTCGGTTCACATAGCAGGTGAGTCGGGTTTGATGACTTTGGGGGCCGCTATGCGACCCAACGGGGATAAATCCCCTCGCCACAAAAGCAAATCCCGCCTGAACATCCCCCGCTAGTGACGCCCCGCCCCATCAGCTACTCTTTCTCCTTGGACGAGCATTTTGATATCAAGGCTGATTGAGGAAACGACGATGGGAGATGCCTCGAACATCGACATGCTGCGGTTCGACCTGTCCGATCTGGACGAAGGCGTGCTGCACACCATCCTGGAACTGGTCAGCGATGGCATCTGGGATTGGAATGCCAACACCGGCTTCGTCTACCGCAACCCCGGCTGGTACACGATGCTTGGCTACCTGCCCCATTCACTGGACAACACCGTGCTGACTTGGGAAAGCGTGATCCACCCGGAGGATTACCCACGGGTCATGGCGTTGTTCGACGACTACCTGGAACAACGATCCCACCGCTACCAGGCCGAATACCGTTGCCGCGCGCGCGACGGGTCCTACATCTGGATCGAGGATCGCGGCTACGTGATCGCCCGCAACCCGGACGGCACGGTGGCACGCATGATCGGCGCCCATCGCAGTATCGACGACAAGAAGCGCCTGTTCGAACAACTGGAACGGCGCAACAAATCCCTGGAAGCCATCATCGAAGAACGCACCCGCGAACTGTCCCGGGTCAACCATCAGTTGCAGATCCAGCTCGACGAAAACCGCAGGCTTGCCGAAACCGATGCCCTGACGCGAGTCGCCAACCGCTATCGCCTGGACCAGGCGCTGCCGCTGGCCTGTGAGCGCGCACAGCGTTTCCGCGAACCGCTGTCGCTGATCGCCATGGACGTCGACGACTTCAAGGACATCAACGATCGCTACGGCCACGCCTTCGGGGACGCAGCGCTGGTGCAAGTGGTGCAGAGCGTCCAGCACTGCGAGCGCGACGGTGATTTGCTGGTGCGCTGGGGCGGTGACGAATTCATCATGATCTTGCCCAACACCACCCTGGCCGACGCCTGCCTGCTGGCGGAGAACATTCGCCGAGGCCTGTCCGACCTGCTGCCGGTGGGCGACTTTCAGATCACCATGAGTTTTGGCGTGGTGCAGCGGTACGACGATGAACAGCACGCGACGTTGTTGCACCGTGCGGACCAGGCGCTGTATCGCTCCAAGATGGCGGGCAAGAATGTGATTTGTGAATGAACGGTGCCCCGCCAACGACAAAAAACAATGCAGACATGAGGCGCTGGCTGCGGTCATAGGCTGTATCCGCCGCCATCAGGCCTTCGCCCTTGCCGACTCGACCTCTCCCCCCCTCATCACGTCTTTACCTGGGCTGCGCCGGCTGGTCGCTGCCCCGGGAGCATTGGCCGGCCTTCGCGGCGGAAGGAACGCATTTGCAGCGCTACAGCAGCCGATTCCCCGCCGTGGAGATCAACAGCTCGTTCTACCGCCCGCACCGCCCCGCCACGTATGCAAAGTGGGCCGACAGTGTTGCCGGGGACTTTCGCTTTTCGGTCAAGGTGCCCAAGCAGATCACCCATGAACGGCGGCTGATCGATTGCGAAGGGCTTGTGGATGAATTCCTCGGGCAATGTTCGCAACTGGGGGGAAAACTTGGCTGCCTGTTGATTCAGTTGCCACCGTCGCTGGCCTTCGAGGCGGCCGTGGCCGGAGCGTTCTTCAAGGCCTTGCGGGACCGTTACCAGGGGTATGCGGTGCTTGAGCCGCGACACCCGAGCTGGCTCGACCCCCAGGCTGCCGCGATCCTGCAAGACGAATGCATCGGCCGTGTCGCCGCCGACCCGTCGCCATTACCCGGCGGCGATCAACCCGCTGGCTGGCCTGGCATTCGCTACTACCGGTTGCACGGTTCGCCACGGATTTACTACTCGGCCTACGAAGACGCCTGGCTGGAGCGCCTCGCCCAAGCATTGAAAGCCGACTCCGACACACCGACCTGGTGCATTTTCGACAACACCGCCAGCGGCGCCGCGACCGCCGATGCGTTGCGACTGATGGACCTGATGCGAGACTGAAACCCGCCACCGGCAACAAATGGTCAGTTGCTACCGGTCCGACCGTGACAACACCGCTCGGGTCCAATAGATTAGGCGACCGGAAAAAAGCTCAATGCCTTTCTCGCCTCATCCCGCTAACAGAAGTAGTGAAATTTCAATGTCCGATTCCAACACCGCTGAATCCGTAGTCACCCTGTCGTCCAAAGCGGAATACGAAAACTCCATCAATCTTTCACAGCATCTGCCCCAGGCCAAAACTATCAGCGAAATGGTCCTCGATGCGTTCCAGTCGAACCGCGAAAGCGACCAGATCCGCGAACTGCGCAACGCCATCCGCCAGGCCCACGATGCCTTCGACGACGACAAGGCCTACGAACTGATGGGCCAGCTCAAACAACTCAAGGACGCCGAAGCCGCCGACTTCGCGGCCCTGGAAGACCTGAGCAGCCGCTTCCCGATCAGCCGCATCCTCTCCAACTACAAGGACGACCCGTCGTTCCAGGAACTGGTCTACGGCCTGGCCCTGAAAGTGCTGAACCAGACCCACCAGGCCATCAGCAACCCGAGCGGCAGCAAAGGCAAGGCCTCGCGGGCCAAGAAGGAAGCCGAAGTGTTTGTCATCAGCAAGGACGGCATCAGCGTCACCCTGCCCCTGCGCACACCACGCTCCAAGCCGAACGTCGACCGCGAAGCCTTCGAATTCCTGGGCTTCAACTTCGTCGGCGAAGGCGACGAAGCCGAGCTGGAAAGCGAAACCTTCCTGGACAACGACGGCACCGAACAACCGGCCACCCGCAAGGGCATCGTCACTGCATTGCAGCAGCAGAAAGCCTTCGACGGCTACAGCATCGCCCAGCAATAAGCCGAGGTTGAGCCCGCTCCCACAGAAGTCCAAAGTGATACCCATTAAAAAGCCCCGCGCTTCTCTCGAAGGCGGGGCCTTTTAATGGGGACCAGCTATTCAAACAGCGCCAAGCCGTTCAACCATATCTGGAAACTTCTCGACCAGTTTGATCAACAAAGCCGCCTGAGCATTAGGCTTGGATTTTTCCTGTTCCCAGTTTCTAAGGGTACCTGGGCTGGTCCTGATGCTCTTGGCGAAAACGGCTTGAGACATGTGGAGCTTGTCGCGCAACGCCACGATTTCCTGGGCCGACACCTCGGGAGCCGGTTTGTCTTCGATCGATATCTGGCGAAGGGTAATCTTGCCCTCGCGGTGAGCGGCCATCTCCTCGACACCTTGCATCATCTCGGCAAACAGATCGCGCTTTTTCATAAGGTACCTCGTACTTTCAACTCAGCTTCTATGGCACGCTTGAGCGTCTTCTCTTGCTCGGAGGTCAGGTTTTCCAACTCATCCTTGTCATAAATCGCGAACATCCAGAACTGACGATCGTTCATGAGCCAATAGTAAATGACTCGCAACCCACCTCGCTTCCCTTTGCCACGACGTTCATCGAACCAGCGCAGCTTACGAAAGCCGCCGGTACGTGGCATGACGTCACCGACCTCTGGATGCTGCAGCATATAGGACTGAAGCAGGCGATATTCATCGTCAGTCAGGTAATTGCCAACCGTAGAGGTGAACGTAGTCGTTTCAAAAAATAGGGTACGCATGGCAGAAACTATAGGCAAATTGCGCATAGTTCAACAAACCATAATCTATTGCGACGAATGACAGCCAATCCATGCCCTCCTCGACAAAAAGCCCCGCGCTTCTCTCGAAGGCGGGGCTTTTTTTTGCAGCGTCTGAAGCTTAAGGCGCGTACGTCAGCAACAGCTCACTCGGCACTTTGAAGTCCAGGGACATCATGACGCTCAGGGCGGTGATGGTGAAGATCGAGAACACGAACAGCTTGCGTGCCCAGATCGTGTCATCCACCGCCTTATAGCCGGTCCAGGCCATGTACAGCCAGTACATGCCCATGGCGGCGGCGACGGCGAGGTAGCTCATGCCGGCGTAGCCGCTGAAGGTCAGCATCAAGGTCGCCACCAGGAAGGCCAGGATGTAGAGCAGGATGTGCTTCTTGGCCACGCGGATGCCGCGCTTGACCGGCAGCACCGGAATCGAGGCCGCCAGGTAGTCGTTGAAGCGGAAGATCGCGATGGCGTAGGAATGCGGCATCTGCCACAGGCTGAACATCACCAGCAGCGTCAGCGCCGCGACGTCGAAGCTGTTGCTCACCGCCACGTAGCCAATCACCGGCGGCATCGCCCCCGACAGACTGCCCACCAGCGTGCCGTGGACCGACTTGCGCTTGAGGTACAGGCTGTAGAGACCAACGTAGATAACAAAACCGATCACCGCGAACAACGCCGCCAACGGATTGGCCACCCAGTACAGCAGCGCCACGCCGGCCACGCCCAGCACCGTGGCGAATGCCAGGGCCAGTTGCACCGGAATCAGGCCTTGGACCAGCGCCCGATTCTTGGTGCGTTCCATCTTGATGTCGATGTCGCGGTCGATGCAGTTATTGAACACGCAACCGGACGCCACCACCAGGGAAGTGCCAATCATCGCAGCCAGGAAGATGGCCAGATCGACATGCCCTTTCGAGGCCAGGAAAAACCCGCCTGCCACAGAAAGCACGTTACCGAAAATGATCCCCGGCTTGGTGATTTGGATAAAGTGCTTCAGGGACATCCGGATTTTCCTCAGTGCGCCATCATGTTGGTGTGGATGCTGAACATGATCCACAACGACAGGCCGACCAGCAGGACAATCACGATCGCGGCAAAGACAAACGCGACCACATTGTTACGTTGGGCGGCGGAGCGGTCCAGGTGCAGGAAGTACACCAGGTGCACCAATACCTGGACCACGGCGAAGATCAGGATGATCCACAGGGTCAGGCTCTTGGGCAGCGACGGGTACATCACCAGGCCGAACGGGATGACGGTCAGGATCACCGACAGGATGAAACCGATGGCGTAGGACTTGACGCTGCCGTGGCCGGCGTCGTGACCATCATGAGAATGAGCGTTAGCCATTTACAGGGTCCCCATCAGATAAACAACGGTGAATACGCAGATCCACACCACGTCCAGGAAGTGCCAGAACAGGCTCAGGCAGCTCAGGCGTGTCTTGTTCGTAGCGGTCAGGCCGTTTTTGTGGACCTGGTACATCATGATCGCCATCCAGATCAGGCCGCTGGTCACGTGCAGACCGTGGGTGCCGACCAGGGTGAAGAACCCGGACAGGAAGCCGCTGCGGCTAGGGCCGTAGCCTTCGGCGATCAGGATATGGAACTCGTTGATCTCCATGCCGATAAAGCCGGCACCGAACAGGAAGGTCATGCCCAACCAGCCCAGCACCTGGCTCTTCTTGCCTTTGAACAACGCCAGCATGGCGAAGCCGTAGGTGATCGAACTGAACAGCAGCAGCGCGGTTTCGCCCAGTACGTACGGCAGTTCGAAGATGTCGTGGCCCGACGGGCCACCGGCGACGTTGTTAACCAGCACCGCGTAGGCCGCGAAGATCGACGCAAACAGAATGCAGTCGGTCATCAGGTAGAGCCAGAAACCGAATACGGTCATCTCGCCCGAGTCGTGGTGATGGTCATCGTGCCCATGGTCATGACCATGGGCGTGTCCAACAGTGGTCACTAAGTTCGACATGGTTTAAGCCTGTTCCAACGAGGTTTCAACACGGGTGGCGGTGGCTGGGACTTTCCCGGCCGCTACCAGACGTTTGTGCTGCTCGGCTTCGATGCGCTCGATAACATCCACCGGCACCATGTAGCCCTGATCGTCACGGGCGGCATGGATAGTGAAATACACCACGGTGCCGACCAGGCTGGCGATGGCCAGCCACCAGATGTGCCAGATCATCGCGAAACCGAACACGGTCAACAGAGCGCCCATGACCACACCGGTGGCGGTGTTGTTGGGCATGTGGATCGGCTCGTACTTGGCCGGAACCGGGTACGCGGTGCCGTTTTCCTTGGCTTCGGTGAACGGGTCGATGACGTCGGCTTTTGGCAGCACGGCGAAGTTGTAGAACGGCGGTGGCGAAGAGGTCGACCATTCCAGGGTATGGGCATTCCACGGGTCGCCGTGTTCGCACATGTTCTCTGGCTTGTTGCGGTCACGCACGCTCACATACAACTGGATCAGCTGGCAGGCGATGCCGACAGCGATCATCACCGCACCGAACATGGCGACGTACAGGTACGGCACCCACTCAGGGTTGGTGGTGGTGTTCAGGCGACGGGTCATGCCCATGAAGCCCAGTACATAGAGCGGCATGAACGCGACGAAGAAGCCGGTGATCCAGAACCAGAACGCAGCCTTGCCCCAGCCTTCGTGCAGCTTAAAGCCGAACGCTTTCGGGAAGTAGAAGGCGAAGCCGGCGATGTAGCCAAACACCGCGCCGCCGATGATCACGTTATGGAAGTGCGCGATCACGAACAGGCTGTTGTGCAACACGAAGTCAGCACCCGGGATCGCCAGCAGTACGCCGGTCATGCCGCCGATGGCGAAGGTCACCATGAAGCCCAGGGTCCACATCACGTGGCTGGTGAAACGCAGGCGGCCCTGATAGATGGTGAACAGCCAGTTGAACAGCTTCACCCCCGTCGGGATCGAAATCAGCATCGTCGCCAGGCCGAAGAAGGCGTTGACGCTGGCACCCGAACCCATGGTGAAGAAGTGGTGCAGCCAGACCATGAAGCCCAGTACCGAGATCGCGCCGGAAGCGTAGATCATCGAATGGTGGCCGAACAGTTTCTTGCCGGAGAAAGTCGAGATGACTTCAGAGAAAATACCGAACGCCGGCAGGATCAGGATGTACACCTCAGGGTGACCCCAGGCCCAGAACAGGTTCACGTACATCATCGGATTTCCACCCAGTTCATTGGTGAAAATGTGGAAATCCATGTAACGGTCAAGCGTCAACAGAGCCAGGGTAGCGGTCAGGATCGGGAAGGAAGCGACGATCAGGACGTTGGCCCAGGTGCAGGTCCAGGTGAAGATCGGCATGTCCATCAGCTTCATGCCCGGGGTACGCATTTTCACCACGGTGGCCAGGAAGTTGACCCCCGTCAGCGTTGTCCCCAACCCGGATAGCTGTAGCGCCCAGATGTAGTAATCCATCCCCACGCCCGGACTGTATTGCAAGCCCGACAGCGGTGGATAGGCCACCCAGCCGGTCTTGGCGAATTCGCCAACGCCCAGGGACAGGTTGATCAGCACCACGCCGGACACCAGCAACCAGAAGCTCAGGGAGTTCAGGAACGGGAAGGCCACGTCACGGGCACCGATCTGCAGCGGCACCGCAAGGTTCATCAGGCCGGTGAAGAACGGCATCGCCATGAAGATGATCATGATCACACCGTGGGCGGTGAAGATCTGGTCATAGTGTTCAGGCGGCAGGTAGCCAGGCGAACCCTCGGTGGCCATGGCCAGTTGGGTACGCATCATGATGGCGTCGGCGAAACCGCGCAGCAGCATGACCATGGCGACGATGATGTACATCACGCCGATTTTCTTGTGGTCGACCGACGTCAGCCACTCGGTCCACAGGTAGGTCCACTTCTTGAAATAAGTGATACCGGCGAACAATGCCAGACCACCGAGCGCGATGATGGCGAGGGTCACCATGACAATCGGCTCGTGGAACGGGATCGCTTCCCAACTTAATTTACCTAACATCGTTTACTCCTCTGCCCCGGCAGCTGAATGCGAGCTCATGTCCATCCCTTCCATGTTGTGAGCCACTTCCTTCTCTTTCTTCTCGTGGTGCATCGGCTTGCCCGGATTCATCCCTTCATACTTGTCGATGATGGTCTGGAACAGGTTCGGCGTAACCGACGAGTAGAGTTCGACTGGGTTGTTCTGGCTCGGTTTGGAAAGGGCTTCGTATTCAGCTTTTTCAAGCTGTTTAGGTGCCTTCTTCACATCGTTGACCCAGGCGTCGAAATCTTCCTGGGTCGTGGCGATTGCTTTGAACTTCATGCCGGTAAAGCCCGCGCCGCTGTAGTTGGCGGAGATACCGTCGAGTTCGGCGTTCTGGTTGGCGATCAGGTGCAGCTTGGTCTGCATGCCCGCCATCGCGTAGATCTGGCCGCCCAGGCCCGGGATGAAGAACGAGTTCATCACGGTGTCGGAGGTGACCTTGAAGTTGATCGGCGTATGGGCCGGGAACACGATCTTGTTGACGGTGGCGATGCCCTGTTCCGGATAGATGAACAGCCACTTCCAGTCCATCGAGACCACTTCAATGGTGATCGGCTTGACGTCGGAATCCAGCGGACGATACGGGTCCAGGGCATGGGTCGACTTGTAGGTGATGTAACCCAAGGCAATGATGATCAGCACCGGAATGGTCCACACCGCCACTTCGATCTTGGTCGAATGCGACCATTTTGGCGTGTAGGTGGCCTTGGTGTTGGTTGCGCGGTACTTCCAGGCGAACAGGAAGGTCATGACGATGACCGGCACGACGACCAGCAACATCAGCAGCGTGGCGGTGATGATCAGGTTTCGTTCATCCAGGCCGACCTGGCCCTTGGGATCGAGCAAGGTCATGTTGCAGCCTCCCAGCAGCAACGTGCCGAGCAGCGGCAACAAGCCTAGTAATCGGGGGTACCTGTTTTTACTCATCTCACGACCTCTAAAGCAGCTTGCGCAATGCAGTTGGGTTTTGATCGCCAACACTTCACCCTGCCAAGGGTTGGCATTTTCTTGGATTGAATAAGGGCTGCCCATCGAACGTCAGCGGCTGTTCGACACATCCTGGGCCAGCGGTGAGTTCTTATTCGTTGGTCAAAAGGCCTAGTTCAAGCCCAATTCCATTTGGTGCGGGTAGTTGGAGGCACCGACACCTGGGGTCGCATGGGGCGCTGGCGCCCTTCGACCACTCTCATGCTCAAGCCTGAGCCGGGTCGGAAAATCGGTGCGGGCGATTGTAGTGAGGTGAGGCGCTGTAGACCATGTCTCATCCCGAAATAATTTTTATCCGATCCGGCAACAATCTCTTGCCGATATTGCAACGGGCCAGCATCTTATCGAAATTAATTCTCAACAAGAACCCCAAAAAACGTAGGTCTACTACGCCCGATTTAGACAGCTCGAGAGGATTAAGAAGGGCTTTTTCGTCTGGCAAGGGCCCAGTTTTCGGGGCCTTCGGCGCCTGACGCTACGCTGTTAAAAATGCCTGCTGCAGGTCATGCGCGGGTTGCGAAAGCAGACGTTTTTTTGTTACAGGAAACAGCGCTTGATCACCTTCGCAGAGGCTGAACGCCGCAAGATATGTGACAACGTGTCGCACATTGCCGCAGGTCATTCTTGCCTCGGATCAAGGACGCTCCGGTTCTAGCGTGAAACGCAAAACGCCCCGGTTCTCCAAGAGAGAAACCAGGGCGTTTCGTTGAGGCGTTTCAGCGAAGCGGTTTGCGGTTACGTGACACCAGCAACGGCACCAGAATCGCCGTCAACACGAAGGCCACCAGTGCCCATTGCGCCAGAGACAAGCCCAGGATCGGTGGGTAGGGGGTGGAGCAAAAGCCATCGACCTGGAAACCCAGCGGGAAGATCTTCGCCAACGGCAAGTCATCGACAATCGGTTGCAACACGTCGATGCCGCAACTGACTGCGGGGAAGAACTGGGTGTACACGTGATGCCCAGCCACACCGGCACCCGCCAGGGCACAGAGCACCACCAGGCCTTCGAAGATCGTCAGGCTGCGACGGGTGCGCATGGCGGCGCCGATGAAGGCGAAGATCGCGATCAGCAACAGCGCATAGCGTTGCAAGATACACAGCGGGCACGGTGCCTCGCCGAGGGCTACCTGCATGTACAGCGCACCGCCGATCAGCGCCAGGCAGATCAGCCCCAGCAGCACCAGATAGCGCCGCTCACGGCCCAATCGCATCATTTCCTCACTCATTGCGTTTCCCTTTGTCTGCATGGATCGACGCGCAGCCTCGCGACACCCGGCGCGCGATCGGATGTACCGAAGTCTACACGCTGACCATGACAGTGAACGAGCAGAGGACGTCGACATTGGAGGGGAATAGACCGCAAGAAGGTTAACTGCGGATTAATGCGAGTCCGTTGGACAGGGGCGGACCTGCCGCCGCTATCGCGAGCAAGCTCGCTCCCACAAGGGGATTGGGTCGGACGTGGATTTGTCATCCACACAAATCCAGGGTGGGAGCGAGCTTGCTCGCGATAGCGGTGGGTCAGTTTGCATTGAGGTTGAATGTGCCGATGTCATCGCGAGCAAGCTCGCTCCCACAAGGGGATTGGGTCGGACGTGGATTTTGTCACCCACATAAATCCAGGGTGGAGCGAGCTTGCTCGCGATAGCGGTGGATCAGTTTGCATTGAGGTTGAATGTGCCGATGTCATCGCGAGCAAGCTCGCTC
>NZ_JBDGLI010000016.1:0-134330 GCF_057655955.1 Pseudomonas sp. Soil_N_39 | reverse complement strand
CTTGCTCGCGATAGCGGTGGATCAGTTTGCATTGAGGTTGAATGTGCCGATGTCATCGCGAGCAAGCTCGCTCCCACAGTTTTTTTGTGGTGTTCACAGGAGTTGTGTCCACCGCCAATCCCTTGTGGGAGCAAGCCTGCTCGCGATGAAGGCAACCGGGTCTTCCGGTTTGCCGCGACCTTACTCCAGCGCCGCCGCCGGGCCGAAGAATTCGTAGCGGCTCTGCCGGTCCGGCACGCCCAGGGCCTTGAGGTGGCGCTTGACGGCGCCCATGAAACCCTTCGGCCCAAGGAAATAGGCATCCAGGTCACGCTGCTCCGGCAGCCATTGCGCCAACTGCTCCTGGCTCAACAGCCCCACCTTGTCCGCCGCCGGGCTCAAGCCGTCGTCTTCGTCGTAGCAGTAAAAACGCTTGAGCTGCGGATACCGCTTGGCTAGGTCGTCGATCCAGTCGCGGAAGGCATGGGCGCGGCCGTTGCGTGCGCAGTGAATGAAATGCACCGGACGCTCGGTTTGCAGCGCCGCCTGCAACATGGCCAGGGTCGGGGTGATGCCGACGCCGCCGCTGATCAGCACCAGGGGCTTGTCGCTGGCGGTCAGGTAGAAGTCCCCGGACGGCGGGAACAACTGGATGCGGCTGCCAACCTCGAAATGATGATGCAGGTGATTCGACACCCGCCCGCCCGGCTCACGCTTGACGCTGATCCGGTACTGGCCATTGTCCGCCAGGGCCGACAGCGAATAGTTACGGCGCACTTCCTCGCCATCGAGGATGAGCTTCATGCCGATGTACTGGCCCGGCTCGGCCACCAGGATCGAGCCCTTGTCCGCCGGTTCGAAATAGAACGAGGTGATCTCCGAGCTTTCCTGGACCTTGGCCGCCAGGATGAACTCACGCTCGCCACGCCAGCCGCCCGGCGCCTCGGCTTTCTTGTCGTACATGCCGGCTTCGGCACCGATCAGGATATCGGCCAATTGGTTGTAGGCAGCGCCCCACGCCGCGATCACTTCGGGCGTGGCGATCTCGGCACCCAACACCTCGGCGATCGCCCGCAGCAGGCACGCACCGACAATCGGGTAATGTTCCGGCAGGATCTGCAAGGCAACGTGCTTGTTGACGATTTTCGCCACCAGGTCGCCCAATTGGTCGAGTTGGTCAATGTGTCGCGCATACATCAACACACCGTTGGCCAGCGCACGGGGTTGATCGCCACTGGCCTGGTGGGCCTGGTTGAACAGCGGGCGCACTTGCGGGTATTCGGACAGCATCATGCGGTAGAAGTGAGTGATCAGCGCTTCACCGCCGCTTTCAAGCAGGGGCACGGTGGAGCGAATGATGGCGCGTTCTTCTCGACTGAGCATAAGGTGACTCCTGACGTATGACCGATAACAGTTGCGTAACTCATATCAGTTTCCGTGCCATAAATTTTTATCTTTAATATC
The DNA here is from genome assembly GCF_057655955.1 of Pseudomonas sp. Soil_N_39. Lineage (NCBI taxonomy): Bacteria > Pseudomonadati > Pseudomonadota > Gammaproteobacteria > Pseudomonadales > Pseudomonadaceae > Pseudomonas > Pseudomonas sp. Soil_N_39. The sequence continues at coordinate 132,887 of NZ_JBDGLI010000016.1, read as the reverse complement.
AGCAAGTTAAAAACAGTGTAGTCATATCGACACGACCCGCTTTATAGTCGCTATGACTACATGGAGTCATTATGACCGCAACTGCCCTGCTCACCTCGCTGCTGCCGCTGGTGGCCGACTTGTCCCGTGAACTGCCTGAGGGCGAACGTTATCGACGCCTGCTCGGCACTTTGCGCGCCCTGCTGCCTTGCGATGCGGCGGCGTTGTTGCGCCTGGACGGCGACTGCCTGGTGCCGCTCGCCGTGGATGGCTTGAGCACCGATACACTGGGCCGGAGATTCCGCGTCAGCGAGCACCCACGCTTCGAAGCGCTGCTGGCCAACCCGCAGCCCACCCGCTTCGCCGCCGACAGCGGACTGCCCGATCCGTACGACGGGCTGGTCGAGGGGCTGGCCGAGCATCTGGAAGTCCACGACTGCATGGGCTGCCCGCTGTTCGTCGACGAGCGCCCCTGGGGCCTGCTAACCCTGGACTCTCTGGATCCGGAGCGCTTCGAGCCCATCGACCTGAGCGCCCTGCAAGCCTTCGCCAGCCTTGCTGCCGCCACGGTCAGCGCCGCCGAACGCATCGAGCGCCTGGCCTTGAAGGCCGAGGACGAACACCGCCGCGCCGAGGTCTATCGCCAAGCCAGCGGCCAGCAACACCGCGACATGGTTGGCCAGAGCAAGGCCCACAAGCGCCTGGTGGAAGAGATCACGCTGGTGGGCGGCAGCGACCTGACGGTATTGATTACCGGCGAAACCGGCGTGGGCAAGGAGCTGGTTGCCCAGGCCATCCATGCCGCGTCGAAACGCGTCGGGCAACCGCTCATCAGCCTCAACTGCGCCGCCCTGCCGGATACGCTGGTGGAAAGCGAACTCTTCGGCCATGTACGAGGCGCCTTCACCGGGGCCACGAACGACCGGCGCGGCAAGTTCGAACTGGCCGACGGCGGCACCTTGTTCCTCGACGAGGTGGGTGAGTTGTCCCTGACCGTCCAGGCCAAGTTGCTGCGGGTGTTGCAAAGCGGCCAACTGCAGCGCCTGGGTTCGGACAAGGAGCATCGGGTCGATGTGCGCCTGATCGCGGCCACCAATCGCGACCTCGCCGACGAAGTGCGCAACGGCCATTATCGGGCCGACTTCTACCATCGCCTGAGTGTGTACCCGTTGCAGGTGCCGGCGCTGCGCGAGCGCGGACGGGACGTGCTGCTGCTCAGCGGCTTCTTCCTGGAACAGAATCGTTCGCGCATGGGCCTGGGCAGCCTGCGCCTGACCAGCGACGCCCAGGCCGCATTGCTGGCCTACGACTGGCCGGGCAACGTACGCGAACTGGAACACCTGATCGGTCGCAGTGCCCTGAAGGCCTTGGGCCGGTGCCCGACGCGCCCGAAAATCCTCAGCCTCAGCGCCCAGGACCTGGATTTGCCCCAGGCGCCTGTGGATAACCCTGCACCATCGTCCACCGGCCCGGCACCGGCCCTGTCCGGCGTGACGGGGGACTTGCGCGAAGCGGTGGACCAATTCCAACGCAATTTGATCGCCGCCTGCCTGGAACGTCACCAGCACAACTGGGCCAGCGCCGCCCGGGAGCTGGGTCTGGACCGGGCGAACCTGGGGCGGATGGCCCGCAGGTTGGGGCTGAAATAGAAACCTGTGGCGAGGGGATTTATCCCCGCTGGGCTGCGCAGCAGTCCTGAAACCTTTCGCCTGCGAGTATCAGACCGAACGCGCTCGACCGCTCTGGGGTTGCTACGCAACCCAACGGGGATAAATCCCCTCGCCACAGATAAATCCCCTCGCCACGGTTCGCACATTCAAAGGAGGTTGATCGAGTGATTTGGGTCGCCGATGGCTTTCGCCCTAAAGCCTGCCCCCGACAAGTCGATAACCCGATATCACAAGCTGTTCTGGCGATCTCTTTGCTCGCCCCACCTTTTTCCACAGAAGGTTTTTATGTCTTCCAACAAAGCCCGCGCAGATTCACTTTCGCTTCTGCTGTTTACCTTGCGCAGCGGCAAGCTGATGGCGATCAACCTGCTCAAGGTCAGTGAAATCATTCCCTGCCCACCGCTGACCAAGCTGCCGGAGTCCCATCCACACGTCAAAGGCATCGCCACCCTGCGCGGAACATCGTTGTCGGTGATCGACCTGAGCCGCGCCATTGGCGAGCGGCCGCTGGAAGACCCGGACGGCGGCTGCCTGATCGTCACCGACGTGAGCCGCTCCAAACAGGGTCTGCATGTACAGGCGGTGAGCAAGATCGTGCATTGCCTGACCACCGACATCAAACCGCCGCCCTACGGTTCCGGCGGTGTGCGCGCGTTCATCACCGGCGTGACCTCGGTGGACGGCACGCTGGTGCAGGTATTGGATATCGAAAAGGTCATCCATGGCATCGCACCGGCGCAGATCGAAACCGCACCGACCGAACTGAGCATGGAAGATGCCGAAGTCCTGGGCAACGCCCGGATCCTGGTGGTCGATGACAGCCAGGTGGCATTGCAGCAATCGGTGCACACCCTGCGTAACCTGGGCCTGCAATGCCACACCGCCCGCAGCGCCAAGGAAGCCATCGATTGCCTGCTGGAGCTGCAAGGTACTGCGCAGGAGATCAACCTGATCGTTTCCGATATCGAAATGTCGGAAATGGACGGCTACGCCCTCACCCGGACCCTGCGCGAAACGCCGGACTTCGCTCACCTCTACGTGTTGCTGCACACTTCCCTCGACAGCGCCATGAACAGTGAGAAAGCGCGACTGGCGGGCGCCAACGGGGTGCTCACCAAGTTCTCGTCGCCCGAATTGACCAAGTGCCTGATCACAGCGGCCAAGGCCGTCGCTGAACAAGGTCGCTGAACTCTATCCGCGTCGATGCGGGCCAAGCTCAACGAGGCTGCGATCTTCGCGGCCTCTGAACACTGTCCTGACCTCAGGCATACTCCTGCCCTGATTCCCCTGAACAAGGACATTGTTGATGAAAACCCCTACGCTGATCCTCCTCGGCCTCACTGCCGCCATGGCCTTTCAGGCCCAGGCTTCCAGCCCCGACGCCTGGGCCGCCTACGACAAAAAAGTGCTCGCCAGTTGCCTCAAGGCCAGCGGCCTGAAAGATCCCAAACCCGTCGGCACCGCCGCGCAATTCGACGACCGGGTGGGCTACACCGCTTTGTTGCTGCAAGGCCAGTACCCGCAGAAACACATGAAGGGAGCGACGGGCACCGAGCTATGCCTCTACCGCAAGAAAACCAGGACCGCCTTCGTGACCGAATGGGACTCGATCCGTCCGACCGACGCCCCTCGATGAATGGCGCATAACTTGCTTCGCACGGCTTATCGCGGCGTTTTTCTGTCGCCGCTTTCAGCCTATTGCCTTCGGTCGATCAATGAACACAACGTTTTCCTGCGTAGGGTGCGGTAAATGCTGCACGGGTCATCACGTTCCCCTGACGCTCGACGAAGCCAGGATGTGGGCGAATGACGACGGCCAGGTGATTGTCCTGGTCGAGGCCTTCCTGGCCAATGGCCTCGGTCTGCCGGTGGCGCAACGCGAACACGCCGAACGCCGTTCGGCGGTGGTCCGTAGCGGCAATTGCGAGGCCCTCGTGGCGATCACCTTCGCCGCTTATAACCCCGGCCCTTGCCATAATCTGGACGCTGACAACCTGTGCCGCATCTACGAGCGCAGGCCCTTGGTCTGCCGCATCTACCCCATGGAAATCAACCCCCACATCCCGCTCAATACCGCCGCCAAGGATTGTCCCCCGGAGTCATGGGAAACGGGGCCGCAGTTGATCGTCGGCGGTGAACTGGTGGACCAGGACCTGGCCCGGCTGATCGAGCGTTCACGCCAGGCCGATCGTGAGGAAATCGCCATCAAGGAACGCATTTGCGTGTCCCTGGGCATCCACACGACAGCGTTGAAGGGCGACGGATTCACGGCCTACCTGCCGAACATGGCTGCGTTTGCCGCCGCTATCGATCAGGCTCGCTCGCAGCCGGTGGACCAAGAGGCGGGTGAATGGCAGTTCCATCTGTCCGGTGATGACATTGCCAGCCAAGTAACGGCCAGTGGAGCAAGCGTTGTCAGCGAAGCGCCGGTCAACTACGCCTTCATTTCCTTGCGGGCCGCATAGGGGCTTTCAGAAGTTACAAAATCAGAGCCCACCACAGATCAAATGTGGGAGCGGGCTTGCTCGCGAAAACGGTCTGGCATTCAACATCAATGCAAGCTGACCCGACGCCTTCGCGAGCAAGCCCGCTCCCACAGGTAGAGTTTGCGATATCCCAATCAAACTCCCCTCTCGCCTAACCCGCGCCAGGAATGTTAGCGTGCTTGGTATTCCCTGCAGATGAGCCTTGCACGATGAAAAAAACCGTACTTGCCTTCAGCCGTATCACGCCGCCCATGATCGAACGCTTGCGCCAGGACTTCGACGTGATCGTGCCCAACCCGTCGAACGGCGACATCAACGCGCAGTTCAACGAAGCCTTGCCCCACGTCCACGGGCTGATCGGTGTCGGTCGCAAGCTCGGCCGCGAACAACTGCAGAACGCCACGAACCTGCAAGTGGTCTCCAGCGTGTCGGTGGGCTACGACAACTATGACCTGGCCTACTTCAATGAACGCGGGATCATGCTCACCAACACCCCGGACGTACTCACCGAAAGCACCGCCGACCTGGCCTTCGCCCTGCTGATGAGCAGCGCCCGGCGCGTGGCCGAGCTGGACGCCTGGACCAAGGCCGGGCAATGGCAAGCGACGGTTGGCCCGCAGTTGTTCGGCAGCGACGTGCATGGCAAGACCCTGGGCATCGTCGGCATGGGCAACATCGGCGCAGCCATTGCCCGACGTGGCCGGCTGGGGTTCAACATGCCGATCCTCTACAGCGGCAACAGCCGCAAGACCGAGCTGGAAAACCAGTTGGGCGCACAATTCCGAGAATTGGACCAGTTGCTGGCCGAAGCCGACTTCGTCTGCCTCGTTGTGCCGTTGAGCGAGAAAACCCGCCACCTGATCGGTCAACGTGAACTGGGCCTGATGAAGTCGAGCGCCATCCTGGTCAACATTTCCCGTGGCCCTGTGGTAGACGAACCAGCGCTGATCGAAGCCCTGCAAAACAACCGCATCCGCGGTGCCGGGCTGGATGTCTACGAGAAAGAGCCACTGGCCGAATCGCCGCTGTTCCAGCTGAAAAACGCTGTCACCCTGCCCCATATCGGTTCCGCCACCTACGAAACCCGTGAGGCCATGGCCAATCTTGCTGTGGATAACTTGCGCAGTGCCTTGTTGGGCGAGCGACCGCAGAACCTGGTCAACCCGCAAGTCTGGAAATAACCCGCTAGCGGGCTGACTCGCTCCCAAGGTCCATACTGTGGCGAGGGAGCTTGCTCCCGCTGGGCTGCGCAGCAGCCCCTTCCGGTATATCTGAAGCAGCGCGGTGGCAGATACACCTTGGGGTTGCTCCGCAACCCAGCGGGAGCAAGCTCCCTCGCCACGGGGGTTCGCTAGACGTTGTGTCTCAGCGAGCACCCAGCGCGACTTTCGCTGCCACTGGCCGGGGCTTGCGAAACACCAGTACGTTCCCCAGCATCACCAGCACCAACCCCACCAATGCCGGCGCCGTCCACTGGTAGCCCTCGACAAACGCCGAGACATTCAACGCCACCACCGGGAACAATACGGTGCAATACGCCGCCCGCTCCGGCCCCATGCGACCCACCAGTGTCAGGTAGGCGGTGAAGCCGATCACCGAACCCGGGATCACCAGGTACAACAACGAGCCGATGTAGCGCGTGTTCCATTCCATGTCGAACGGGATGCCTTTGACCGCACACCACACCGCCAACATCGCTGCGCCATAAGCCATGCCCCAGGCATTGGTGGTCAGCGGCTTGAGGCCGGCTTTCTGTTGCAGGCTCGACAGCATGTTGCCTGCCGAGAAACACAACGTCCCCAACAGCGCCAGCGCCAAGCCAAGCAAAGTTTGCGGACTCGCGCTGTGGCCGGCCAGTTCCGGCCAGAACAGCAGCGCCAACCCCGAAAGCCCCAGGGCGCCACCCAACAGTACGTTACGTGCAATCCGCTGACCGAAGAACACGCGAGCATTGAAGGCGTTCCAGAGCGTGGCGGTGGAAAACACCACGGCGACCAAGCCACTGGGAATCCATTGGCTGGCGGTCAGGAAGCACATGAAGTTGATGCAGAACAGACACAGGCCCTGGGCAACGCAAATCAAATGGCCGCGCCGGTTCATCACCTGCAAGCGCCGGCTGAGCAAGAGCATCGCAAACAGGATCAACGCCGCAAGGCCAAAGCGATAAACGATCGAAACCGGGATGGCGACCACACCCAGTTGCAATTTCAGGGCAATCCAAGTGGTGCCCCAGATGAGCACGGTAAGCAGGTACAACGAGAGGTTCATGACGGCGACTCCTGGCAATGGCTCCCAGTGTCATGCCGATGCTTGTCCGTCGCTTGCGTAAACTTGCGGTTTTTATGAGCGATGGGCTGGCAGGGAGTGGTCTACGGAGTAGGATGCAAGCGTTGGAGAACCAATCATGTCCACACTGCAAAGCCTGCAAGTCTTTCAAGCCCTCAACAGCTCGCCCAACGCTCGCCTGGAGCACAGCGCCGAGCTCGGAGACGGCTTGGCGGCCGCTTTGTGGAGCAATCATCACGACGCCCAGGACTATGAGGGGCCGACTCACCATACGTTGTCCTGCTACATCGCCGGCGGCACCGGTACGTTTCGCCGCGAGCGACCCGATACCACGGGGGCGCCGGGCAAACTCTGCGTACTGCCCGCCGGGCATGAATCGGCCTGGGTCATCAACGGCGACATTCGCCTTGCCCACCTGTATTTCAGCCCTGAACAATTCGCCCTGGGTTGCATCACGTTGCTGGACCGCGAGCCCCGGCAGGTGCAACTGCACGAGGAGACCTTTCTCGACGACCCGCAACAGGCACAACGCTTTCGCCAGTTGATCGCGCTGAACTGGGACGAACCCGCTGAACGCCTGCTGACCACCAGCCTGGCCCATGACCTGCTCAACCACCTGCTGCTCAGCCAGGTCGGCCAGCGCCAGGGGCTTCGCCTCAAGGGCGGCCTGGCGGCTCACCAGCGGCGGTTGCTGGTGGATTACGTCGACAGCCACTTGGCCGAGGCCATTAGCCTCGGGCAACTGGCGGCACTGTGTGCATTGTCCGAATACCACTTCGCGCGGATGTTTCGCGAAAGCTTCGGGCTGCCGCCGCATCAATATGTGCTGGCACGACGGCTTGCCCTGGCGCGGCATCTGTTGCGTAGCACTTCGCAACCGTTGGGCGACGTGGCACTGGCCTGCGGATTTGCCAGCGCCAGTCACTTCACCCATCGTTTTCGCCAGGCCCTGGGCGCGACGCCCGGAGAGTATCGGCAGGCGTTTTTGCGCTAGCCCCGGCTATCGCCATCGCGAGCAAGCTCGCTCCCACAGGGGTTCTGTGCTGAACATAAAATTCACCCACTGAAGATCCAGTGTGGGAGCGAGCTTGCTCGCGATGACGCCGGCACACTCAACATCCATGCAAGCCGACCCACCGCTATCGCGAGCAGGCTCGCTCCCACATTGATTGCTCTTCACCAGATAAACGGGTCACATACAAAAGCAAAACGGGCCTGCAATTGCAGGCCCGTTTTTTTTCGGTAGGAATTGAAATGAACAAGGCTTCAGCCGTGAAGCGAGGCCCGTTCGTTCTCCAGGAATTCTTCTTCCAGCATGGCATCAGCCACGGCCATCGAGTCGGTCGGACCGTTGGTCACGGCACGCTTGCCGCGCAGTTTGCCGAACAAATGCTCCAGGGCATTTTCAAGTTTGGTGGCCGCGCCTTCGATCGCCAGTTCCAGCGAATCGGCCTTGTGGGTCACGGAAATCGGCTGATGGCCCTTTGGCCGTGCTTCAAGCTGGCAACGCAGGTCATGAGGACCCGGCTTGTCGCCATTCTCGTCCCGCAGATGAACCTCGACCCGTGTCAGGTCCTCTTCGTAACGTTCGAGCGTGCTTTCGATGGTAGTACGTACCCACTCCTCCAGTCGGATGCTGCTTTGAATATGGTTATCGCTGTTGACTTGGATTTGCATAGTTCATCCCTTATTTCAGCTAGCTCGCCGGGGGCCGTCGACGTTGATGCAACGACCCCTTGAATACAGAGTCGGGCTGGCGGAGGAACAATTCAACCCCTGGGAAAAGATAAATATTCATATGCAAATAAAGCCGGACAACGGGCAAAAGCACTGTTAATGTCGGGAGTTGCCCCGCCCTGCCCACCCTCCGCAAATTGCCTCCCCTCCTGCACCGTCAACGAACATCCGCACGTTATTGCCCCGAAACGGGCAGCCGCATTCCAGAGCGTTCGGCGCTTGGGCACCGGGATCATTGTCCGACGGTTTTTCCGGCATGCCACTTGCTAACTCCCTGTAGGAGCTGCCGCAGGCTGCGATCTTTGATTTTTGAAGTCTGCCTGGTCCCAGGAATCTCGAGATGAACACGATCATGGAATGGCCGATGGTCCGGTGTTGCGAACTAATCCCGATCACGGCCGGTCAACAACTGCACGTTCAATCAGGCGGTGACGCATCATGGACAACCCTTTTCAGATCATTACCGACGCTTTTGCGCCGCACTATCAGATCAACCTGAGTATCCAGGGCCTGGATGGCAGCATCATGCTGACCCTGTCCAAGAGCGGGCGCATCGTCGCCAAACGCATGATCAGCGCCCAGCAACGCAACGACCCGGAGCGGCTCAAGCGCCTGGTGCAAAGCATTCAGTTCGGCATCGCCATCGAGCAGGGCCACAGCGCTGTGGCCATCCTCGAAGCCATGACCGGCGGCGACAACATCAAGCTGCCGCCACCGCATGCACAGGGTGTGGCACCTTCTGCCGCTGGCCTTTAAATCTCGCCTTTCTCCACTTCGGCATGTTCGCTTGAACCCGCGCCGACCTTGCGGTGCGGGTGCTCGATCTTCACCGAGGGGAACTGCGACGACGCATAGCGCACCACCAGGATCGAAAACGCCAGCAGCAGGATGCCACCGCACAGGTAGATGATCCCCAGGTCGGGCGGGCTGTGGTGGGAAACGTTGGAAATCAACAGCCGCGTCAGCGCAGTGATCGCCACGTAGATCAGAAACCGCACCGGCATGTGGTTGGTTTTGAAGTAGATCCCGACCATCGCCCCCAATTCCAGGTAGATGAACAGCAGCAGGATGTCATCGATCTTGATGTGCCCCGCCTCGAGCATCTGCAAGAACTCCATCACCGCGGCCCACGCGGTCACCGCACCGATGGCGAACAGCGCCAGGTAGTGGAAGGTCTCGACGAACAGGTTTCCCAGGGACTCGGCCAGTTGATGGACGTTCTGCCGCAGATTCTCGGCCCAGTTGATTTTCACGATGTAGTTTCCTTAGGTCGACTCGACCGGATGATGCGGGTTGGACGTGACGGTTGTTCTGCATGCAGAAAAAAGGCCAGCGACTGAGGGTGAGATGGCGATAGGCTGGTATGCGGCACTTTTGGGGCTTCATGCGGCCGGATCGCGAGCAAGCTTTGCTCCCACACAAGCTTTGCTCACATTAGCTTCGCGCTCACATGCCGAAATCGGTCTACATTAAAAAGCCACTATCCAAAGCAACAGGATTCGCTTATTCTTTTGCCTGTATATAAATACAGTAGTCGCAAAGACAAACCAATGTGAAGGCATGTGAGGTGGTGAATGGCCGTCGAAGTGGTATACCGCAGCAGCCGAGATCTGGAGCGCTTGTTCATGGATAAAGCCGAAGCTGACCGTCATGACAAAATGCTGGAACTCGCCGAATTGCTGGCTGAAGTGTTGCAAAAAGCCGTTCCATCGCTGAGCGAGCAACAGGTCGAGGAAGCCGGGATCTACATGGCGAAGAATCGGGATGTGTTCGCCAAGGCATTCAAGAGCCAGCCGGACGCCTTGTCCGAACTGCTCAACCCGTCGGACGAGTAACCAAAAAGATCGCAGCCTTCGGCAGCGCCTACACCGCGTAGGAGCTGCCGAAGGCTGCGATCTTTTTTTTCAATAATAACGACGTGGGTCCGAATCGATCAGGCTCGCCAGCTTGGTCAGGGCGAAGCGCAGTTCGTCCTGGCTGGTGGGCGACATCAATACCAACCGCACGCACCGGGTGGTCCCTGAACGCTCGGCCTGGAACTGGGTGCCGCTGAGCACCAATACGCCGTTGGCCCGGGCGAGCATGGTGAATTCGTCGCTGGTCCATGGCTCGGGCAGCGTCAACCAGACGTGATAGGAATACGGCTGGGTCTTGAGCTCGAAATTGGCGAAAATTTCCCGGGCGATCGCTTGTCGCCCCGCCGCCTCGTTGCGCTGGATGCGGATCAGTTTCTTGTCCAGGCCTTCGGTAATCACATTGCTGGCCAGTTGCGCAGTCAACGGCGACGGCATCCAGACACTGCTGCGGACCATCGAAGTCAGGCGTGACAGCAATTTCGGTGGACTGTAGATATAACCGATGCGAAGCGCCGGCATGACTGACTTCGACAGGCTGGTCAGGTACACCGAACGATCCGGCGCAAAGGCCGACAACGGCTTGATCGACGGATCGGTAGCCAGGAAGCCATAAATGTCATCGTCCAGGATGATGAAGTCGAATTCCTCGGCCAGCGCGGCAATCTGGGCCCGACGTTTCTGCGACATGATCGCCGCCGTCGGGTTCTGGCAGGTCGCCACGCACACCAGCATCGCCGGTTTCTCTCGCAGGCATAGTTCGCGCAAGGCTTCAGGGATGATGCCTTCGTCATCCATCGGCACGCCACGCAGGCGACGCTCAAGGCCGTGAGCCAGGGAAATGATACCGGGGTAGCACAGCGCCTCGCAAAGCACCAGGTCACCGGCGTTGGTCAGGGCGCTCATCGCAACCATCAAGCCGTGCTGGGCCCCGGCGGTAATCACCACTTGCTGCCATTGCGCGTCGGGCAATGAATGACGCAACCATTGCGCCCCCGCCTCACGATGGGCCGGGTGACCGCCGTCCGGCGCGTAATCCAGCGCGCGCGCGAAGTCGGTGCTTTTCGCCATGCCCACCAGCGCGCCGCGCAACCAGTACTCCAGGGTCTCGCTGTAGGGCTTGATGATCGAAAGGTCGAGCAGTTCGGATTGCCCCAGGTTCAGCGGCGCGGCGGCGCTGTTGCTGGCCGGCAGTTCCAGCTGCTTCTGGTTGAGCACATAAGTGCCACGCCCCACTTCTCCCTGCACCAGCCGACGCCGATGGGCTTCGCTATAGGCACGGCTGATGGTGCCTGGCGTGACATTCAAGGTGGTGGCCAGCTCCCGCAAGGTCGGCAAGCGATCGCCCTCGTTCAGCACGCCGTTGTTGATATCGCGCGCCAACGCATCGGCAATCGACAAATACATCGGCTGGCTGAACTCGCTTAGCTGGGGAACCCACATGAATGATCACTGCCCATCGTAGAAATGATGAATATCCGAGCATATCACATGGAGGTTAGGCAACTAATAATTCGACACATACGATTCATTGAGTCGATTGATGCGATTTTTGAATTGTTTATCAATGTGGATTCAAGAAATTTTACAACAAATAATAATCATAAAAATCAATATATTAACCATCAAATATCCTAAAAATGCTCCGTAATAGCAGAAAAATATCTCGTAACAATCCCGCCACCTATTGAATCAACTCAATCCATTCAAATACACTGATTCCGAATCGAAGCAATCGACTCAATCATCCACTGCGCGCTCCTGCCGCGCCAAGTCGAGACATCATGGACACACTCAGAAAGGATCTATCCCTGTCAGCGATCATCGCGGGCTTCATCGCCGTGATCATTTCCTACGCCGGCCCGCTCATCATCGTGTTCCAGGCAGCCAAGGAAGCGCACCTGCCCGATGACGTGGTGTCTTCGTGGATCTGGGCCATTTCCATCGGCAGTGGGATTACCGGCCTGCTCCTGAGCTGGCGCCTGCGTGTCCCCGTCATCACCGCGTGGTCGACACCGGGGGCGGCGTTGCTGGTGTCGATGCTGCCTACCGTGACCCTGTCCCAAGCCATTGGTGCCTATGTAGTGGCATCGGTGATCATCGCCCTGGTCGGTTTGTCCGGGGCGTTCGACAAACTGATGAGCCGCCTGCCCAAGGCCATTGCCGCCGCCATGCTCGCCGGCATCCTGTTCCGCTTTGGTGCCGAGCTGTTCACGTCGATCAAGCTGCAGCCGGCATTGGTGCTGGCGATGATCGCGGCGTACCTGGCCTTCAAGCGCTTTTCGCCACGCTACGCGATCCTGTCGGTGCTGATCGTCGGTTGCGCGGTGGCCGCCTCGTTCGGTGAGCTCAACAGCAGCTCGATCACCATCGCCGTGGCCCACCCGGTCTTCGTCGCCCCTGAATGGAACTGGCACGCAATCATCAACATCGGCCTGCCACTGGCGCTGGTGACACTGACCGGCCAGTACGTGCCAGGCATGGCCGTGTTGCGCACCTCGGGCTACAACACGCCAGCGCGCTCGATCATTTCAGTCACCGCAATTGGCTCGGTCCTGATGGCCCCGTTCGGTTCCCACGGTTTTAACCTGGCGGCCATTACCGCAGCGATCTGCACTGGTCGCGAAGCCCACGAGGACCGCGACAAACGCTACATGGCCGGGATAGCCTGCGGGGTGTTCTACATTCTGATGGGCACCTTTGGCGCGACCCTGGCCTCGGTGTTTTCCGCCCTGCCAAAAGAATTGATCGCTTCCCTCGCCGGCCTCGCCTTGTTTGGCGCGATCAGTGCCGGGCTGACCGGCGCCATGGCGGATGAGAAGCAGCGGGAAGCAGCACTGATCACCTTCCTGGTGACGGCCTCGGGCATGAGTTTCCTCGGTCTGGCCGCCGCGTTCTGGGGGCTGATTTTTGGTCTCGTGGCGCACTTCGTGCTGACCTACACCCGGGAAAGCAAAGCCGCCGCTATCGCCGAGGGCAGCCGACCATGATCGCTCGTTACGACTTCATCGTGGTCGGTGGCGGCATCGCCGGCGTCTCAGCCGCTTATGAGCTGGCGACCCATGGCAGCGTCTGCCTGCTCGAACAGGAACAGCAACTGGCCTACCACACCACGGGGCGTTCGGCCGCGATCTCGATGGAAAGCTACGGCAACCAGCAGATCCGCTCGCTGACCTGTGCGTCCCGACGCTTTTTCGAGAACCCGCCCGAGGGCTTGGCCGAGCATCCGCTATGGGCGCCGCGGGGCGCACTGATCGTGGCCCAGGCGGCACGGGTGGACAAACTCAAAGCACGTTTCAACGCCGTGCTGGAGCAAGTGCCCACGGCCGAGTTGCTTGATGACAAGCAAGTACAGGAACTGGTCCCCTACCTCGCCGAAGGCGCCTGGAGCGCCGGGATCTACGAGCCCAGCGCCTTCGACCTGGATGTGCATGGCATTCATGGCGCTTACCTGAGTGGCCTGCGTGCCCGTGGTGGCGTGGTCAAGCGCGAGACCGAAGTACTGCGTGGCGAGCGTCGCGACGGGTACTGGCGCTTGCACACCCGGGACGGCCAGCAACTGCAAAGCGCCATTGTGGTCAACGCCGCCGGTGCCTGGGCCGATGAGTTTGCCGAGCGCTGTGGCGTGCCCAAAGTCGGTGTCCGACCGTTGCGGCGCACCGTGCTGGCGGTCGATCCACAGTGCGACGTGCACCACACGCCCTACCTGGGCACGGTGGACGAGGACATTTTCATCAAGCCTGAAGCTGGGCGACTGATCGTCTCCCCCTGCGATGAAAGCCCGTCGTTGCCCTGCGACGCGCTGCCGGAAGAGCTTGACCTGGCCATCACCATGGATCGCCTGCAAAACACTACGCGCCTGCGCCCCCGCTCGATCATCAATAAATGGGCCGGTCTGCGCACCTTCGTCGCCGACCGCTCGCCGGTGCTCGGCCAGGACCCGCAGCAAGAGAGCTTTATCTGGCTTGCGGCCCTGGGTGGCTACGGCATCCAGGCCGCACCCGCCATTGCACGCCTGTGCAGTCATGCGGCGCTGGGCATCGCCATGCCGGCCGACCTGGCGGCGCTGCAACTCAACTACCAGCACTTTTCCCCGGCCCGTTGCCGCGACGAGGAATTTTCCAGCCTGGCTGTCAAGCAGGTTGCCGATTTGCACTAACCCCATCCACTTAACAAGGAACGTCACCATGCAAACCACCGCTCAAATCCAGCCGGCCGCCAAACCTTTCCTGGGCGAAGAGAACGTCATTTTCACCGACAAGGCGCCACTGCCGCTGGGCACCTATTCCCAGGGCATCAAGGTCAGCCACGGGCAAACCATCTACCTGTCGGCACAGACCCCGGTCTCGGCGCTGAACAACGAAGTGCTGGCCAAGGATTTTGAAGGCCAACTGCGCCAGACCCTCGACAACCTGGTGCAAATGGCCGAAGCGGCAGGCGGCACCCTGGCGAACGTGGTCAAGGTCACGGCGTTCATTACCGACCTGAGTGAGTTCCCGACCCTCAACCGCGTCATGGAGGAGTACTTCACCAAGCCCTACCCGGCCCGCACCACCGCCGGCGCCAGCGCGCTGGCACGCAATACCCTGGTCGCCATCGACGCCATCATGGTGATCTGAAACACCTTCTGTCAGCGGAGTGCCCGTCGGTCCGGTGAGCCGGACCGACGTTGGCAAGGAAAGCACCAGCACAGCGTACTTTCAGAGGGTGACCATGAAAAATTCGTACAGAGAGTATGTATTGCAGTGCCTGGTTTGCGATCGAAGCTACCAGCCCCATGAGGTCAGCTACTACTGCCCTCATTGTAAAGTCGATGGTGCACTGGACGCGCTTTACGATTACCCGACGCTCAAGCGCGAATGGTCCCGGGACAGCCTGGCCCATAACCATGCCCGTGGCATGTGGCGCTATGACCGCTTGATGCCGTTGAGCTCGACGCAATTCATTCCACCATTACTGGTGGGCAACACGCCGCTGTACTCGCGCCCGGAACTGCTCGGCAAAGGTGCCCGGATCAAAGTCTTCGTAAAAGACGAGTCGCGGCAACCGACCGGGTCATTGAAGGATCGCGCCAGCGCCCTGGCCGTGGCCCACGCCATGCAATCCGGTGCCCGCACCGTGGCGGTGGCCAGCACCGGCAATGCCGCTTCGGCACTGGCCGGGATGAGCGCCAGCCTGGGCTTGCACAACGTCATCTATCTGCCCAGGAGCGCGCCCCGCGAAAAGCTCGCGCAGATGCAGGGCTACGGCGCCGAGATCGTGCTGGTCGACGGACAATACGACGAAGCCTTCGAACAATGCCTCAACGCCTGCGAAAAACACGGCTGGTACAACCGCACCACCGGGATCAACTCGTACATGAGCGAAGGCAAGAAGACCGTCGCCTTCGAAATGTGCGAGCAGCTCAACTGGCAAGTGCCGGACCTGGTGTTCGTGCCCGTCGGCAACGGCTGCATCCTGGGTTCGGTCTACAAAGGCTTTTTCGACTTGCTGCAATTGGGCTGGATCGAACGCATCCCACGCCTGATCGGCGTGCAGGCCGAACACAGCAACTTCATGTACCGCGCCTGGCGCTACGATCGCTCGATGCAGCAAACCGAACGCCTGCCACCTACCAGCCTGGCCAGCAGCATCAACGTGGCGTTGCCGCGTGATCGCCTCAAAGCCATGCGTGCGGTGACCGCCAGCGACGGCGAGTTCATTTGCGTCAGCGACCCGAGCATTGTCGCCGCCGCCTCCCGATTGGCCGCCAGCACCGGCGTGTTTCCGGAAGCCGGCGCCGCCAGTGCCTTCGCCGGCCTGCTCAAGTACGCGCAAACACACCCCGACACCCCGCAAACCGCCGTGATCCTGATCACCGGCAGCGGTTTGAAAGACACCTCCATTTTTCTATCCGATTCGTCCAAAAGCCAGCCACGGGTGTTGCCGCACCACGTGACTGCGCCGCCGGCCGAAGCGCTTATCTAAGGAATCACACCATGAGCCTGCAAAATTTCGACCCCACCATTGCCCGCCTGATCGACCGCGAGCGCAACCGCCAGGAAACTCACCTGGAGTTGATCGCGTCGGAAAACTACGTCAGCGAAGAGGTGCTCCAGGCCCAGGGCTCCGTGCTCACCAACAAGTACGCCGAAGGCTACCCGGGCAAGCGTTACTACGGCGGCTGCAAGGTCGTCGATGAAATCGAGAACCTGGCCATCGAACGCGCGCGCAAACTGTTCAACTGCGAATACGTCAACGTGCAGCCGCACTCCGGCTCCCAGGCCAATCAGGCGGTTTTCCTGGCGGTACTGGAACCCGGTGACACGATTCTGGGCATGTCCCTGGCCCACGGCGGCCACTTGACCCACGGCGCCTCGGTAAATTTTTCCGGTAAAATCTACCGGGCCTTTTCCTATGGCCTGGACGCAGAAACCGAAACCCTCGACTACGAAGAAATGGAAGCCCTGGCCCGGGAACACCGGCCGAAGATGATCATCGCCGGGGCCTCGGCCTATTCGCGGACCATCGACTTCCAACGCTTTCGCAAGGTCTGCGATGAAATCGGCGCCTACCTGATGGTGGACATGGCGCACTACGCCGGGTTGATCGCTGCCGGCGTATACCCCTCGCCGGTGGGCATCGCCGACTTCATCACCTCCACCACCCACAAGACCCTGCGCGGCCCCCGCGGCGGCTTGATCCTGGCCAAGGCGCAATACGCCGCCCTGCTCGACAAGACGATTTTCCCGGTGTACCAGGGCGGCCCGCTGATGCATGTCATCGCCGCCAAGGCCGTGGCCTTCAACGAAGCCTTGGGCGACGGGTTCAAGCATTACCAGCAGCGGGTGATCGACAACGCCCGGGTCATGGCCGACATCCTGACCCGGCGCGGCTTGCGGGTGGTGTCCGGCGGTACCGACTGCCACATGTTCCTGCTCGACCTGCGTTCGATGAATATCACCGGCAAAGACGCCGAAGCGCTGCTGGAAAGTGCCCATATCACGTTGAACAAAAACGCGATCCCCAATGACCCGCAGAAACCGGCGATCACCAGCGGCATTCGCATCGGCACACCAGCGCTGACCACACGTGGCTTTGGCGAAGCGGAATGTGCCGAAG
Source organism: Pseudomonas sp. Soil_N_39 (assembly GCF_057655955.1). Lineage (NCBI taxonomy): Bacteria > Pseudomonadati > Pseudomonadota > Gammaproteobacteria > Pseudomonadales > Pseudomonadaceae > Pseudomonas > Pseudomonas sp. Soil_N_39. The sequence continues at coordinate 115,775 of NZ_JBDGLI010000016.1, read as the reverse complement.
TGGCGAACCTGATCGCCGACCTGCTGGAACAGCCGGACAACGCCGCACGCCTGGATAACACCCGGCGCCGGGTGATGCATTTGTGCGAGTGCTTTCCGGTGTACCTGTTGAGGTAATGGCAGCTGTGGGAGCAAAGCTTGCTCGCGATGAACGATGACTCGGTCAGCCTGAACAGCCGCGGCACCTGCATCGCGGGCAAGCCTTGCTCCCACAGATAGGCAGCTTCACTGCTACCCATTACTTCCTTTTGATTTTCAGCGGTACAGCAGGCGCTCCGCCAGCTCATCGGCCACCCGGGCCGGTGAGCGTTTTTCCGCCTGGGCGTGGGCGAAGACTTCCGTAAGCCGCGCACCGATCTTCGACAAATGCGCGGTGATCGTCGACAGTTCTTCGCCGCGATGCTTGAGGGCGACGTAGATCAGCCCGCCGGAGTTGATCACATAGTCCGGCGCATAGAGAATCCCGCGCCTCTCCAACTGGTCGGCCACTTGCAGGTTGCTCAACTGATTGTGGGCCGAGCCGGCAACGGCCGAGCAGCGCAGTTGCGCCACGCTGTGGCTGTTGAGTACCCCGCCCAGGCCGCAGGGGGCAAGGATGTCGCAGGGGGTACTGAGTAGCGCGTCGTTGGCGATCGGATGGGCGCCCAATTGCTCCATGGCCAGTTGCACCTTACCCGGATCGATATCGCTGACCAGCAATTCGGCACCCGCCGCGTGCAGTTGTTCGGCCAGGGCATAACCGACATTGCCCAAGCCCTGGATCGCCACCCGCAGGCTTTCGAGGTTATCGCTCCCCAGGCGGGCCATGGCGGTGGCACGGATGCCGGCGAAGACGCCCATTGCCGCGTGGGGCGCGGGATCTCCCGAGGCCGTGGTGCTGGTGACGTGGCGGGTCTGCTGAGCGATGCAATCCATGTCGGCCACCGACGTGCCGCTGTCGATGGCGGTGATGTAGCGCCCGTCCAATTGCTCAATGCAACGGCCAAAGGCTTCGAACAGCGCCGCCCGACTCTCGACATGGGCCGGTCGCATGATCACCGCCACCCCACCGCCCACAGGCAAACCGGCCAGCGCCGCCTTGTAGCTCATGCCTTGGGCCAGGCGCACGGCGTCAGCCACGGCACTTTCGTCGTCGGGGTAGGCAAGATAACGACAGCCTCCCAGGGCGGGCCCGGGACGGCTGCAATGAATGGCAATCACCGCCTTCAACCCGGTCGTCGGGTCTACGCTTAGGTGCAGCGATTCAAGGCGGGAGCTTTGCATGAGAGCAAACATCGTAAGGCTCCCGAATCACTTTTGTTTGTTTCGCCAGTATAGGCGTGCAGTCGAAAATTGCTGGAGCACGCCGGAATAAGTCGCCAGGGTGGTCAGTCTTTTTCGGCATAACCTGTCACAGCCCATGTCCGAGACTGGACGAAAATCCATGGCAGGGCTAAAACGGGAGCATAGCCCGGAGAGTTTGATGAAACCGCGCCAAGCCTTTTTTGACTGTCTGCACCGCTCACCGCCGGCGCTGTTCGAAGCGGCGTTGTGGATCGCTGCCGAACATGATCGCGACGTCGACGTCCCGGCCTTGCTGAAGGATTTCAAGGAGCTGCAACAGCAGGTCAGCCATGACCTGCCAATGCTGCCTGTCAGCGAACTGGGCCAGCCCCTGTTGCGACGGCTCAATGACCTGGGCTTCGCCCAGGACGACTTCACGCCCCTGCGACCGCGAGCGGCGCTACTGGATAAAGTCCTGGCCCGCAAACGCGGGCAGCCCCTGGCCCTTGGACTGATTGCCCTGGAATTGGCCCGGGGCCTGGAAATTCCGATGGTCGGTGTCAATTTTCCCGGGCATTTCCTGTTGAAGGTGCCCGGCGCCGATCACCTGCTCGATCCGTGCGGTGGGCGCCGGCTGTACCCCAATGACTGCCGGGAACTGCTGCAACGCCAATACGGCGCGAACATGTCGCTCAAGGCGGAGCACCTGGTCAACGCCGAGCCGACGCAGATCCTGCAGCGCCTGTCGCGCAACCTGCGCCAACTGCATCTGGCGAACGACGATTACATCGCGGCGCTGATCGACGCCGAACGGGTACTGGAACTGGGCAACGCCAGCGCCGCCGACTACCTGGCCCGCGCCAGCCTGTATCAGCGACTCGATTGCCCCAACGCCGAACGCTTCGACCTGGAACATGCGCTGATGCTCAGTGAAGATCCGATCCAGCGAATCCGGCTGACGGAGCGGCTGGGGCATTTGCCGCCGAATTCGGTTGTGCATTGAGCGGTTGCAGGCGTGCAGATTCAGGTTGCTTGTTGAATCGCTATCGCGAGCAAGCTCGCTCCCACATTGGATCTGCGGCGAACATCAACAGTGAGTTCAATGCGATCAACTGTGGGAACGAGCTTGCTCGCGATGAGGCAAGCAGCCTCACCATCATTGTGTCTGCCCCATTGCTATCGCGAGCAGGCTCGCTCCCACAGGAGGGATCAAGGGGTATCCGGCTGCTTCGCCGGATGCGCCTGTTGGAACGCCGGATGCCCTGCCACCAATGCCGCCACGCGCCGGATCCGTGGGTATTCCTGCAAGGAAACATTGAACCGCTCGGCCGCGTACAACTGCGGGATCAGGTACACATCCGCCAGCCCCGGTAGCGCGCCGAAGCAATAGCCGTCGTCGCCAATCAACTGCTCCACCGCCGCCAAGCCCTGGCTGATCCAATGCCCGATCCACTCCGTCACCTGCGCTTCATCGTGGCCCCACTGCCGCAGCTTGTTGAGCACGCTGACGTTGTGCAGGGGATGAATGTCGCAACCGATCAGCGCAGCGACACCACGCTCGTGGGCGCGCACTGCCAGGTCGGCGCTGAGCAGCGGTACCTGGGGATAACGCTCCTCCAGGTATTCGATGATGGCCGGCGATTGCACCAGCAACGCCCCTTCATCGGTACGCAGCGCCGGCACCCGGCCCTGGGGGTTGATCGCCAGGTAGGCCGGCTGGCGATGTTCACCCCCAGGCGCAGCGATCAGGTTGACGGGCAAGGCCTGGTAATCCAGGCCCTTGAGCGCCAGCGCAATACGCACCCGATAGGACGAGGTGGAGCGGTAGTACGTATAGAGTTCCATGCACTGCCCCTCAACGCGCCGGCAGGATCTTGCCCCGACACTCGCCGAAGCCGATGGAGGCGAAACCCTCGCGGCGGCAGCGGGCCCGCAAGATGATTTCGTCACCGTCCTCGAGGAATCGGCGCACTTCGCCAGACGCCAGTTCGATCGGTTTTTTACCGCCTTCGGTGATTTCCAACAGGCTGCCGAACTGATGGTTTTCAGGCCCCGACAAGGTGCCCGAACCAAACAGGTCGCCGGCCTGCAACTGGCAGCCATTGACGCTGTGGTGCGCGACCATTTGCGCCACGGTCCAGTACATGTACTGGGTGTTGCTCAACGTCAGGCGCTGGGCCGACAGGTTCTGCTCGACCATGGCCTCGGTCAGCAGCAGGACTTCCAGCTCGATGTCGAAAGCACCGCCGGCCTGGTCACGGGTGTCCAGCAGATACGGCAGCGGTTGCGGATCGCCTTCCGGGCGCGCCGGTTGCGGGCGGCGGAACGGTTCCAGGGCTTCAGCCGTCACCACCCACGGCGAAATGCTGGTGAGGAAACTCTTCGACAGAAACGGCCCCAGGGGCTGGTATTCCCAGGCCTGGATATCCCGGGCCGACCAGTCGTTGAGCAAGCAGAACCCGCCAATGTGCTCGGCGGCATCGCCGATGGGAATCGGTTCGCCCAGTGCGTTGCCTTTGCCGATCCAGATGCCCAGCTCCAGCTCATAGTCCAGCCGCGCACACGGGCCGAAGGTCGGTTCGGTCTGGCCGGCCGGCAAGGTCTGGCCCTTGGGCCGGCGCACGTCGGTGCCGGACGGGCGAATGGTCGAGGCGCGACCGTGGTAACCGATGGGCACGTATTTGTAGTTGGGCAGCAATGGATTGTCGGGGCGAAACAGCTTGCCGACATTCTGCGCGTGCTCGATACCGACGTAGAAGTCGGTGTAGTCGTTGATCCTGGCCGGCAGGTGCATTTGGCAGTCAGCGGCGACGAGCAGCAGCTTCGCCTCCAGCGCTTCGACCTTGCCGCGCAGCGGACTGTCTTCGCGCAACAGTTCCAGCAGCCGTTCACGCAGGGCCACCCGGGCGTTGCGGCCCAGGTCGAAAAAACCATTCAACTGGCCGCCGGCCATGGCTTCGACGGCTTGTTGCGCCGCGCCATCGAACAAGCCCGCGTGCAATGCCGCCTGCAGATCGAAAATCCGCTCGCCAATCGCCACGCCGCTGCGCAAGGCACCGCCATCGACGCTGAAGACACCCAATGGCAGGTTCTGCAACGGGAAGTCGGCATGGCCGTTGGCGCTGGCGACCCAGCTACGGGCAGGGGAAAGTTGAGTCATGGTTATCTCCGGGTCGGGTCGAACGTGACAGGCAGCGAGGCCCAACAAGCATCGTAGTCGGTTTGCAGTTGCGGGCAGTCCAGGGCGAAACGGCTTGGGCGCAATACCTGGCTGGTCTCGAACATGAACGCCATGGTGTTGTCGATTTTCGCCGGCTGAAGGTCAGCGTTGATCGCTTTGGTACAGGTCTCGCCGTCCGGACCGTGGGCGCTCATGCAACTGTGCAGCGACGCACCGCCCGGCAGGAAACCTTCGGCCTTGGCATCGTAGGCGCCTTGGATCAGGCCCATGAATTCGTTCATCAGGTTGCGATGGAACCACGGCGGACGGAAGGTGTTTTCCGCCACCATCCAGCGTGGCGGGAAGATCACGAAATCGAGGTTGGCCAGGCCGTGGACGCTGGTGGGCGAGGTCAGCACAGTGAAAATCGACGGGTCCGGGTGATCGAAGCTGACCGTGCCAATCGTGTTGAAGCGGCGCAGGTCATATTTGTACGGCACGTTGTTGCCGTGCCAGGCCACCACGTCGAGGGGAGAATGATCCAGCTCGCACCCCCACAACTCACCGAGGAATTTCTGCACCAGGGTGGTCGGTTGCGCGAGGTTCTCGTAATGGGCGACCGGCGTCAGGAAGTCCCGTGGGTTCGCCAGGCCGTTGCTGCCGATGGGCCCTAGGTCCGGCAAGCGCAGCGGCGCGCCATGGTTTTCGGCGAGGTAACCGCGGGCCTGCGGGTCGAGCAGTTCAACGCGAAACTTCAGGCCCCGGGGCAACACGGCGATTTCCAGCGGCGCCAGTTCCAGCACGCCCAGCTCGGTGGCGATCCGCAGCCGTCCCAGTTGCGGCACGATCAGCCATTCACCGTCGGCATTGAAAAACACTCGCTCCATGGCGCGGTTGGCCCGGTAGTGATAAAGGCTGACGCCGGCCGGTTTGTCCGCGCCGGCATTGGCCGCCATGCACACCAGCCCGTCGATGAAATCGGTGGGCTCGGCGGGAATGTCCAGCGGGTTCCAGCGCAGGCGATTGGGCGTGACTTCGCCCAATGGACCGCCCGCCAATTGCCGTTCGAGCTTGGTGAAGGCCGGGTGATTGGCCGACGGCCGGATGCGATACAGCCAGGTACGCCGCGCTTCGCTGCGGGCCATGGTGAACGCCGTGCCAGAGAACAACTCGGCATAGAGACCGTACGGGGCTTTCTGTGGGGAGTTCTGGCCGACGGGCAAGGCGCCGGGCAAGGCTTCGCTGGCAAATTCGTTGCCCAAGCCTGATTGGTAAGCCAGGTCCGACGCGGTGGAATCGAGGTTCATGGAGCCTCCTGGGGATGCGGCCCGTCACTCATCGGAGTGATTGAGGCGCACCGGGTTATTTTTATCGTAATCCAATTACGCATAACGTAATTTGCTCGACAGCGACCGTCAAGCTATAAAGACGCCCATTCGCCTCTGGACCCTGCGCCTCCATGGAAACCCCGCTCAGCAACGGTAAACAGAAAGTCCGCTCGGCCGAAGTCGGCACCGACATTCTCAAGGCCCTGGCCGAACTCTCCCCCTCCACGTCGCTGTCGCGCCTGGCCGAACACGTGCAGATGCCGGCCAGCAAGGTTCATCGCTACTTGCAGGCCTTGATCGCCAGCGGGTTTGCCGAGCAGAACGCCGCCACCAACCACTATGGCCTGGGCCGCGAAGCCCTGCGCGTGGGCCTGGCAGCGCTGAACGGCATGGACGTGCTGCAAGTGGCCGCCCTGCCCCTGGCCGAACTGCGCGACGACTTGAACGAAACCTGCTTCCTGGCGGTGTGGGGCAACCATGGCGCGACCGTGGTGCGCATCGAGCCCGCCGTGCGGGCCGTGACCGTGGTGACGCAACTGGGCTCGGTACTGCCGCTGCTCAGTTCGTCCACGGGGCTGGTGTTCAGCGCTTATCTGCCGGCACGCGAGACGATCGGCCTGCGCGAGCAGGAAGTGCAAGGCACGGAACACCACGCCCTGGCCGACGACCGCGCCTATGCCGCGCTGTGCGAGCAAATTCGCAGCCGTGGCCTGCACCATGTGCATGGCTTGCTGATGCCGGGCGTGGACGCCTTGTCCGCCCCGGTCTTCAATGCGGTCGGCGAGGTGAAGGCGGTGATGACCATCGTCGGCCCGACCTCACTGTTCCACGCCGACGAAAACGGCCCGGCGGCGCAACGCCTGTTGGCGGCGACCCGGGCCGTGAGTTGGCGGATGGGGTATGAGGCGGGTCCAGGATCAGCCCAGGAAATCCGGGACAATCCTGATCACTAGATCGTTGAGATGCGAGGTGATCAGTTGCGGATGGAGATAGCGATCTTCGCCATTGAAGGGGACGGTAAAGACCCCTTGGTGGCTGCCCTTGGAGTGATAGGGAATCACATCATTCTCGAAGTGGCCCAGTAGGTACTCGATCAGTCCCTCGGAAGACGACACCAGGCGCTTGCCGTGGCCATCCTCAACAAAGCTGGTCAGGTACACGCCGTCCGGATCGACGCTGGGCACATGGACTTTCAATGCACCGTGAATATCCTCGACGGTCAAGGGCCTGAGGGTACGCGGGGCTAAATCGATCGCAGGTTCTTCAGTCAAACTTACAACAACGGCGGTGACGATTTTTTCAAAGGCTATCAAGTCCAGCGCCTTTAACCGGTCTTCGGCGGCGAAGGAATAACGCTTGCTGAATAGATTGCTGGAGCCTTGCGTATAAGTGGGCAGGTTTTGCTTTTCAACCCAGGCCAGGGTTTCGTCGAACAGTGTTCGAGAACTTTCCACTTCAGGACTTGGAAAGGGTTTCAATGTATTTACATAGGCCGTGAATGGGTTAACGCCCAACGGCTCCAGGTAATGCCCCAATAGCACCTGCACGGCAAAATCCACGCGGGTGCTCTTCAGCGCGATCAGTCTTTCGGAGTGGGAAGAAAACAACGGGGTATTCATAAGACATCCTTGTCATTTCATGGACTCGAACTTCCTGTTCGAGCCGTTTTTAGTTATGCGGCTGATGCAACAGTACGGCATCTCGGTTCAACTGAAGCGGCAACTTAGGCTTGAACTTCAGTCACGCAGTTATACACAGGCCAGTGCCCGACTGTAAAAAAGGCAAGTGTAAGCGTGCGTGAAGTTTCGAAATCATTGCATCTAACCCATCACGCCCATGACCTTGGCTTTTGCCACCGCCTGTGTACGCCGTTGTACACCCAACTTGCTGTGGATACGCCGCGCATGGGTTTTCACCGTATGCAACGAGATGAACAACTGTTCGGCAATCTGTTGGTTTGAATGACCCTGGGCAATCAGCTCCAGGACCTCCAGCTCGCGATGGCTGAGCAAGGTGTCCTCGACGGTGACGGGAGACTCGACCTGTTCTGCCGATTGGCCCCAGCGCAACAGCTCGGGCTGGCGCATGCGCAGCTCCCACAATGCCTGGTGGGCCCGCCAGCACGTGACACGCTTGAGTCCCTCTTGCAGGCGTTCCCGGGCCTGGGCGCGATCGCCGGACAACCAGACGACCTCCGTCAGCACCAGGTGCAGTTCGGTTTCCAGGCTGTGCATTTCGCCGTGCTGCGCCTGGGCGATCAGGACCTGCAGGCGCGCCTGCGGATCCTGTGCCCGCTGCAAGTAGACCTCGGCCAGCACCAGCAGATATTCAAGTTTCGCAATCAACTCCAGGGTCGCGGGAGGCGCGTGCTTGGCCTGCGGCCCGCGGAAATGCCGCAAGACGCGGGTCAAGGCTTCATGGGCCAGTTCCGCCCGCCCCTGTTGCAACCAGAACTGGCAGCTGGTTTGCAACAACACGCCACGGTAGACGGTATCGGGGATGTGCCGTTGCTGCATGGTCCGCTCGGCGTCGCGCAGGTGCATGAAGGCCTCGCCATAGTCACCCTGGTTGGCCGCCAGGCAGGCCTTGCCGAGAAAACCATAGAGCACCTGTTTGTCTTGGCTGTGCAGGCCCGTTTCCAGGCCCGTTTGAAAGTGCTCGGCAGCCCGTTCCTCAAACCCCATGCGCAGCGCCAGGCGACCGCGCCGCAGGACAATACGCCCCAACAATGGAGAAAAATCCTGGCCCGGTTTATCCAGCAGCGCCTGGACGGCGGCCAGCAAATGATCGGCCCGATGCGGCGCGCCGCGTTGTTCCAGGACCTGGGCGTGATCCAGTTCCAGCAATCCTTCGAAGACCAGCGAGCCTTGCGCACGCGCCAGGCATAACGCCTGACGGTTGAGCCCGTGCGCCGAGGCCAGTTCTCCAGCAAGCAGCGCCTGCTGCGTCAGTCCACCCAGGCACAGCACCCGTTGGGCCCAGGCCTCGGGGTCCAGGCTGGCCTGGGCCTGGAGGAAATGTTCACGCGCCGGTTCACCATCGCCCGAAAGGTGCAGCAACCAGCCGCGCAAGACCAGCCACCTTGCCAGCACCTGTCGCTGTCGACAGGCCGAAGGCTGCGGCAGGAACCTGGCCAGTTGCTCGATACAGGTCGACGCCTGGTCGAAGCGTCCGGCGAACAACAGCGCAGCGGTGACCAGCCCCACCGATTGCGGCGTGCCGAGGGTCAGCGCGTCGCCTTGTTGATCATGCAAGCTCAGCAACAGCACCGCGTTGCGGCGCTGCAAGACGTGCTCGAAGCTCAAATGCTGCAAAAAACTGACGGCGGTCTCGAATTCCTCGGCCAACATGGCTTGCTCGAACGCCATTTGCCAGTCCTGCTCGGCCGCAAACCACTGGCAGGCCCGTCGATGCCAGGAGCGGCCTTGCGACCAGGGCTCTTCACGCACCAGCAGGGCCAGGGCTGGGAAGATTTGCAACCAGTCCGAGGTCTGCTCCCACGGCTCGATGAAACATCCCAGCTCCAGCAACAACGGCAGGCATTGCGCACCCACCGTGTCGCCGAACAGGTGCTCGCACAGCCGGGCATTGAAACGCGGCAGATGCGCCAGTACCCGCCAGGCCTGTACGAGGTCCGGGGTCAGCGTGCTGAACAGTTCGTACTCCAGGTAGTCGAGCAAGGTCCCTGGCCGGCCTGGCGATGCATGACTGCGCGCCCATTCGCAGCGCTCAAGCAGGGTGATGCGCACCCCGGCACACCAGCCACCGTTGCGCTGAATCACCTCGCGGGCCGTGCGGGCGGCCTGGGGAGCGGGCAGATGACGAAGCAGTGGCTGGACATCGTCAGGGGTGAAGAACAACGCCTGCGGGTCAAACTCGTACAACTCGTCATCGAGCAACAACCGCGGCCAGTTGCAGTGGGGGCGGCGGCGACCATTGAGCCACAGGTGCAACGCCGGGCTGCTGGTGTTCAACAAACGGTCGAGCAGTTGGTCCAGCTCGGGATTCGGCACCCGGCAATAGTCGTCCAGGAATAACCAGGTAGGCGTCTGCAAACGCGCCAGGTGGGCCAACAGCCCCGCTTCATCCAGCATCGCCAGCGCGAGGGTCTGTGCCAGGAGCTCGCACATTTGCACCACGCTCAATGCCGCGCCCCCCAGGGGCAGCCAATGCAGCCGACAGTCGCCGGGGGCCTGCAGGAAACACTCGGCGAACAACGCACTCTTGCCACTGCCCGCCGGCGCGCAGAGCAGTTTTACCCGCGCCTCGGAAGTCAGCAGCGACTCGCTCAGGGACCGCCGCGGCAGATGCGTCGAGGACAGGCGAGGCAGCAATCCTGGACGGTCCGGACACGGGGTCATGGCGGTCATGTGGGCGATCCTGTTTATTGTTATCTCAACACCCTAGTCCTGTGTCGCCGACCTTTGGAGAAGTATTCAGCGCGCTGATTGGCGCCCATAAAAAAACGACCGGCAGGGGCACTGCCGGTCGATCACGATTATCAAGTCAGGCACAACCTTGCGAGGGTTGGATTTACTGTGGGAGCAAGGCTTGCCCGCGATAGCCTCACTGCGGTCCAAAAGCTGAACCGCGTTATCGTTCATCGCGGGCAAGCCTTGCTCCCACAGATAAATCCCCTCGCCACAGTTGACTGCAGACCTTAGCGAACCCCGGTCGAGCGCAGCGCCGCCGGCGTGTAGTCGGCTGCCCGGGCTTCGAAGCCGTACTCGTAGCTGTGTTTCTCTTCGTTCTTCATCCCCAGCGCGATGTAGCGGCCGGCGATGATGTCGTAGAGCGCCTCCAGGGTGTAGCCCGGGTTCTGATGGTCGTAGTAGAACTGGGCATGACCTTCGGCCACCCGCCACAGTTGGCCGCGACCGTCATAGTGATCCACCAGCGCCGCCTGCCAGCTGTCCTCGTCGATGTACATGTGGCGCTTGGCATAGATGTGCCGTTCGCTGGGCTTGACCGTCCCCACCACTTCCCAGACCCGGTGCAGCTCGTAGCGGGTCAGGTCCTGGTTGATGTGGCCGGCCTTGATCACATCGTCGTACTTGAGGCTTGGCGAATCGAGCTTGTAGCTGTTGTACGGGATGTACATTTCCTTCTTGCCGATCAGCTTCCAGTCGTAGCGGTCCGGCGCGCCGGAAAACAGGTCGAAGTTGTCGGAGGTACGCAAGCCGTCGGCGGCGGTGCCCGGGCCGTCGTAGGCCACTTGCGGGGCGCGACGCACACGACGCTGGCCGGCGTTGTAGATCCAGGCCAGGCGTGGCTCCTTCACTTGGTCGAGGGTCTCATGCACCAGCAGCACGTTACCGGCCAGGCGCGCCGGGGCGGTGACCGACTGTTTGAAATAAGTCAGCACGTTGCTGGCCTTTTCCGGGTCGGCGTCCTTGATCAGGAACGGCACGGCGATTTCTTCTTCGAAGCGGATCGGTGTGAAGCTGCCATTGGTCTGCGGCGTGACCTGGGTGATGACCCGACGCAGGTTGCCACCGTGATAACGGGTGACGTGGTTCCACAGCACTTCCACGCCATTCTTGGGAATCGGGAAAGCGTAGTAGCGGTTGCCGGTAAAATTCGACAGGCCGTTACCGTCGTTGATGGATGTCACGTTGAGGGCGCTGCGCTTGGCCGACTCGTAGATTTCCGGCGGCAGGCCGACGCTGCGATGGGTCGGGTAGACCGGAATCTTGTAGGTCTGCGGGTAGCGCTTGAACATCGCGACCTGGCCTTCGGAGAGTTTGTCCTTGTACTTGTCCACGGTCGCGGCGGTGATGGTGAACAGCGGTTTTTCATTGGCGAACGGGTCGGCCAGAAAGCCCTTGCTGTCCACGGCCCCGGCATTTTTCGGGATGCCGCCGGTCCAGGCCGGGATCGAGCCATCGGCATTGCCGGCCTTCTCCGCACCGATTGGCGTGAGGCTGGTGCCCAGTTTGTTCGCTTCCTCCGGCGAAACCGCCGCCATCACATTCGCGGCCAGCAGGCTCAAGGCCAGGGCACCGCATTGCAGGATCATCTTGCGCATTGGGTTTTCCTTGTCAGCCAGATCAGAAGTTCACGCCGAAGCTCAACGCGAGGAAATCGCGGTCTTCGAGAACGTTGTAATCGCCGCCAAAAAAGTCGGTGTAGCTCAAGCTGGCGGTGTAGGTGTTGCGGTAATCGGCATCGACACCAACGCTGACGGCCTTGGCGCCTTCGTTGAACAGACCGTTGGGGCCATAGCCGGCCACGTCGTGGGACCAGGACACGTTGGGCTTGAAGTTCACCCCGCCGATCACGTTGGAGTAGTCGAGAATCGCCCGGGCGCGATAGCCCCAGGACGTCGAGGTGACGAAGCCATCGGTGTCACCGTTGAAGCCGTACTGGCCGTAGACCGAATCACGCCCATAACGCAGCTTGTCCTTGGACTCCAGACCGCCGACATGCACCACCGCCGCCTCGCCGACCAGGGTCAGGCGATCAGCCCCCAGCACCTGATCGAAGAAGTGCGTCAGGGTGCTCTGGACCTGGGTGACTTCCTTGCGGCGGTAGCCGGTGTTGTCGGCGCCCGGCGTGGTCGCGATGGGCGACGCCGCGCCACCGGCAATCGGGTTGACCAGGGCCAGGGTCAGGTCGTTGGTATTGACCTGCACTGGCGCGTTTGGACGGTAGCTGACTTCCCCGGTCCACGCCGTGCCGGTGGGCAACGTGGTGGAGAAACTGGCGCCGTACAGGCGGATGTCTTCCGGGTATTCAAGGTAGTACCCACCACGGCCCAGCATCACGCTTTGCGCCAGACCCGCGCCACTGCCAGGGGCCAGGCCGTTGGCAATCGTGACCATGCCCGGCAACGCCGCCAGCGTCGAGAGCCCCGCCGTGGTCGTCCCGACGGTAGGCGTACGGCTGTGGTAATTCATGAAGTACAGGCCGTACTCGGTGTCATCACCGAGCCAGCGCAACGCCGTGCCCCACTGGCCGGAGTCGCGGGCGTCGCGGTCGCCGCCACGGGGAATGATCACCCCTTCGCTGGACACCTGGATCCCCTGCCCGAATGCCTGGGTCAAGGGCACGAACGGCGCAATCGCCGGGCTGCCCACGGTGTAGCCACTGGTGCAACCGTCCGCCACCACGTCATTGCCGAAGAACGTGCCGCAGTTATCAACAACCGTCTGGTCCCACTCCAACTGGTAGAAACCTTCGATGGTCAGCTTGTCGGTCAGGCCCTGGGAGGCGAACAGCATGTTCACCGGGATCAGGCCTTCCTTGATCTCCGCACCGGGACGACGGAACGCAGACACGTCCACCGGGTTGATGCTGTTGATGGAGTTGCCGATGAAGGTACTCTCACCCCAACTGACCACCTGCTTGCCGGCGCGCACGGTGCCCGGCAAATCGGCGATGGAATAGTTGTGATAGACGAAGGCATCGAGAATCTGCGCCCCCGAGGACTTGGCGCCTTCCTTGCGATTGCTGTCGCTGATGTCCTTGAACTCGCGCCCCTCATCCTTGAGCTCGAAGTCATACCAGTACTTGCCACGCACGAACACACCAGTATCGCCGTACTTGAGCTCGAGGTCGTGCAGGCCCTTGAAGATTTTGGAAAAGGTTTCGCCTTTCTTGAAGTTCAGCCGTCCGTCATCACCGGTGGAGGATTGGCCCCGCCCGCCGTTGACCGTGCCGACCAGGTCCTTGTCGGCATCGCGCATGCCCCAGCTCGCGCCCACGGACAGCGACGAATCGAACTGACCCTCGATCTCGCCAATGTTGAATGAAACGGCCTGCGCCTGGGCACAGCAACCCAAGGCCACCGCGACGGCCAGCGCCTGCGGCTTGAAGATGGCGCGCATTGTTATTGTTGTCATGCGTCTTCCCCGGTGAGTGACAGAGGCTTCACCCTACTGCCGCACGCCATGGGCGATAAGCGCACCAAGGAGGTATTCGCGCTGTACCTCAAAAGGATTACAGCCCCTGCGCAGCGGGCCTTTGCGCGGCGCATGGACAGACTGGATGATGGGTCATCAGCGCCACGCATACTCCTGTCCCGCCTGCGACTGTTACGCGCCCTGCAACGGTGCATGTCCGGATCCGGGCTGTTTCCCGTCGGGCTCGATCCCTATGCTGGCCGGGCTTGCAGAGCAACGGGCCTGCAAGCGCAAGTCGGCCATGGCATTCCTCCTGCCTGGCGCACCGTCATTCGGATGGATTGGCGCATCGGTCCATCATCCCGTGTTCACCGACGTTGGTTTGTAGCTCCTTTGCAACGTCACGCTTAGGCCGCTGCTTTTGCAGTGGCCTTTTTTATGTGAACGAAAGACAGCGCGCCCGGCATACGGGGATGAGCCGTTGGGGAGTCGACGCAATCTGAACGAGACTTCGAGTGGCGTTGAAATCGTCGACCTCGTCACTGATCACCAAGGGCACTTTCGCCCGGCGAAATATGACGGTGTGATGGATATCGAGACCGCCGAGAACCCGGCGGCCCTAGCGAAAACATTGTCCATGAGCACGGTTGCCACAGCTGGCAGCAACCGGCCCGGGCAGTGAGTCTTAAATGGCGTGATGTTGCAGATTCGCCATCATTTCCTTCAAGGCTTCCAGATTGTCGTTCGGGTGCACGGCATTTTCGAAATCGCAGATCTGCTGCCAATGGGCGGCGACGTCTTCAGGTGAAAAGCCTTTGCGCGGGTCGAAGCCCGCCCCCAGGCTGCGCTCCCAGCGCACCTTGCCCATCCAGCCGCCGCCCACTTCGAACAAGCCGGAGGTTTCCTGGCAGGTTTCGCTGGCCAGGTACACCACCAGCGGGCTGACGAGTTCGGGCTTGAGTTGTTCGAAGACCTGCGGCGGAATCAGGCCTTCGGTCATGCGGGTGCCGCCGGTGGGGGCGATGGCGTTGACCAGGATGTTGTTCTTGCGGCCTTCGATGGCCAGGGTCCGCGTCAGGCCATAGAGGCCGAGCTTGGCCATGCCGTAGTTGGATTGGCCGAAGTTGCCGTAGATGCCCGAGGTGGAGGCGGTGAAGATCACCCGTCCGTAGTTTTGCTCACGCAGGTGCGGCCAAGCGGCGCGGGTCACCTTGTAGGCGCCCTCGACGTGGACGCGGTAGACCAAGTCCCAATCGGCGTCGTCCATTTTGTGGAACGTCTTGTCCCGCAGGATCCCGGCGTTGTTGACCACCACATCGACGCGACCGAACGCGTCGAGCGCGTTTTGTACCAGCTTGTCGCCATCGGTCACCGAGTCGTGGTTGGCCTCGGCGACGCCGCCCGCCTCGCGGATTTCGGCGACCACCCGGTCCGCAGCCGAGGCATTGGCCCCTTCCCCTTGCGCCGAGCCGCCCAGGTCGTTGACCAGCACTTTCGCGCCTTGTTTGGCGAACAGCAACGCATGGGCGCGTCCCAGGCCTCCGCCAGCTCCTGTGACGATCACGACTTTATCTTCGAAGCGCACAGACTCACTCATGGCAGAACTCCAGCAGGCGGATAGGACAATGGGTACGAGTGTCCGGCACCTGTCGGCCGGTCACAATCAACACGGTTGCCAGTGAATGGTGGGCGATAAGGTGGGGGGATGATGCACGCTCAAGCCTCGGCGGCGCATTCGATTTTCCCGCTGGCAAATGCACCGCCATCGCGAGCAAGCTCGCTCCCACAGGGGGATTTTTGTTGTCCACAAATGCTGTATTCACCATCAATCCACTGTGGGAGCGAGCTTGCTCGCGATAGCGGTCTTTCAGTCAATACACAGGGTGGCTGTGCTGACGCCATCGCGAGCAAGCTCGCTCCCACACACAGATCTGCTTCTGCAGTGCCGAGTCGTCAGGAACAGGCCATTTGTCTGTGCGGCGCGGCGATGGCTTCGCGAAACGCCTGGTAATGCTTGAGCACCTGCACCGGTGCCTCGGTGTGCGGGTAATGACCGATGTCGGGCAGCAATACCGTGTCCGGGTTCGGGATCAGCGCCTCGTAGCGCGCCACCATGTGCTCACCGGAAATCGGATCGACCGCGCCGTCGATCACCCGCAACGGCACGTCGCCGCGCTGCATCGCCTGCACCCAGCGATCACGCTGCACACGGCGTTCGGGAATATAGCCGATGAGTTTGTGCATGATCCGCGGACCGTGATGGGTCTCCACCAGGCTCCAGAAGTCATCCAGCTCACTTTCGGTAGGACCGGTCCTGGGGCCGAAAATCTTCCGAAAGCTGCAGGCCAGGCTTTCCCGGCAGAACATCCGCCCCAGCAGCCAGCCCAGGGGGCTTAACAAGAGTTTCTGGGCCCATACCGGACGGTGGGTTTCGGGGAACAGTCCACCATTGAGAAAGACACAGCTGTCGAGATGGATGCGTGCTTCGTAATGCCGCGCAAGCAGCTCCTGGGCCACGCTGTCGCCATAATCATGGGCCAGCACATGCACCGCGCTCTTCACATTCAGGTGCGCCAGCAAGGCCTGTTGCAGATCGGCCTGCTCCAGCAGGCTGTAGACGTGATCCGCCGGTTTGGCGGAATCGCCGAAACCGAGCATGTCGCACGCGATCACCCGATAGCGTTGCGCCAAGGGTTGCCACAGGTGATGCCAATCCCAACTGGCAGTGGGAAAACCATGGATCAGCAGCAGCGGCTCGCCCTGGCCCGCCGTCCAATAATGGATGGCATGGCCACGGAACAGGAAGGTCTGGCTGCGCTGGCGCCAGATACGCAGGGGAATCTGGGCCAGGGGCATCAACTTCTATACCCGGTGTCGTGTTGATCGAGCTTGCGCAGCAACGCCGGCCAGGCCAACGCGCCGCCCATGCCTTGGGCGCTTTTGGTCACCCCGGCGATCATCGCCCGGGCGCCGGCCAGAATCTGCGGCTCGATGGCTATCAATTCGGCTCCACCATTCTGGGCCAGGACCTGGATGTCACAAGCTCGTTGAAAGGTGAACATCATCAGGAAGGTATCGGCGATGGTGCCGCCGCATGTCAGCAAACCATGGTTGTGCAGCATCAGGAAATTGCTTTCCCCCAGGTCGGCCTGCAGGCGCGCTTTCTCTTTGTGATTCAAGGCCACCCCTTCGTAAGCGTGATAGCCCAGGCTCGACAGCACGAACAGCGCTTGCTGGCTGATCGGCAACACACCTTGCTTCTGCGCCGATACCGCGACGCCGGCGGCGGTGTGGGTGTGCAGCACACACGCCACATCATGGCGCACCTCATGCACCGCACTGTGGATGGTGTAGCCGGCCGGGTTGATCTCGTAGGGGCTGTCCATCAACTTGTTGCCGGCCTGGTCGACCTTGACCAGGCTCGAGGCGGTGACTTCATGGAACATCAACCCGAACGGGTTGATCAAGAAATCCTCGGTGCCGGGGACCTTCGCGGAGATATGGGTGAAGATCAGGTCATCCCAGCCGTGCAGCGCGACAAGCCGATAACAGGCGGCAAGGTCCACCCGGGTTTGCCATTCGGCCGCACTGACCTGTTCCTGGATACTGAGTGTCGTTTGGACGGGCGCTACGCTCACGGCTCTGACCTCTGGTTTCTTCTTATAGGAGTCTTGTCATCAAAACGTCTTACGCAAGAAAATCAGTCTAGTCAGGTCTTCCAGAGGCGGTAGTTGCATTGGCAGCCAGCTTACTGGCCAAACGAGTCACCACAATCGCTTCAGGGGCGCAACGTGTCGATCAATTCAGCCAGCCACGGCTCGGCGTCGGTTTCCGGGGTGACGCTTTCGCTGGCATCCAGGCGCAGCATCGGCAGCACCTCGCGCACGCCCAGTTCGGCGAACAGCTCGCCCATCTGCTCGCCGCCGGCGCAGAAAGTATCCCCGTAGCTGGCGTCGCCCAGGCCGATCACCGCGCCGGGCAAGCCGCGAAAGAACCCTGGCAATTGGTCGCGAATGGTCGAATACAACGGCATCAAACTGTCTGGCAACTCTCCCATGCCGGTGGTGGAAGTCACCGCCAACAAGGCTTCTGGCGCAAATGCCTGGACATCCGCCAGGGTCGCACGAGGGTTGTGCCAGGCATCGAAGCCCGCGTCGCGAAGCAGTTTGGCAGCATGCCGGGCGACTTCTTCGGCGGTGCCATACACTGAGCCGGAAAGAATGGCGACTTTCATCAATCTGATCCTGAACCTGAAAAAGAGCCGGGATAGTAACAGTTGCACCTACCAGGCTGCGAATGGCTCTCAACGGCAGTAGTGGCCAGTAGACATCCCTTCGATTTCTTCTAGAATGCGGCTTCAACAGGGATGTTCAAAAGGGCTCTTCCCATGATCAACGCTCAACTGATGCAACTGGTCATCAATGCTTCCAACGATGGGATTGTCATCGCTGAAAAAGAAGGCGAAGACAACATCCTGATCTACGTGAACCCGGCCTTCGAACGCTTGACCGGTTATCACCGCGACGAAATCCTTTATCAGGATTGCCGTTTCCTGCAGTCGGGTGATCGGGACCAACCTTCCCTGGAGCCCATTCGCAAGGCCTTGAGAGAAGGCGGTGTCTGTCGTGAGGTGCTGCGCAACTATCGCAAGGACGGCACGCCGTTCTGGAATGAGCTGTCCTTATCCACGGTAAAAAACCAGGCTGACGGGCACACCTATTTCGTGGGCGTGCAAAAAGACGTCACGACTCAGGTCAAGGCTCAACAACGTGTCGCCCAGTTGGAAAAGGAGTTGGCCGAAGCCCGAGAAACGATTGCCCGGCTTGAAGCGACGAACGGCACAAACAAAACCACGAATTAATGGTCAGTCACTACAATCACCAGTGAAAATGTAAATTATCATTTCGAGCCGACCATGCAGCGCGATGCCCTCCTGACGCAGGATGAACTGGATTTCATCCGGACCATGCAACACAACCCGCAGTTGAACGAGCGGGATGTCACGTCGAGCTTGCTGGTCAACGGTGGGTCGCAGATCCGTGACTTGCTGACGCGCCTGGCGGCGAATGAGCAGGTCACGCTCCAAGCCAATTTCGAAAACCAGCAAATGACCTTTCCGCTGCATCTGGTGGAAGACGAATTCCATGCGATGCACCTGCGCCTGGGTGTGCCAAGCATCTACGAGGACGGACCGAAGATCCGCCCGTGGCGCCTGACGCTCGACGAGCCGGTGGCGCTGGAAAATATCAAGGGCCAGCCGGGACCGCTGTGGGTCCACGAAGTGTCCTGCAAGGGCGTATTGCTGGAAAACCGCAGCCGCACCAAGCCACCGAAGCAGTTTGCCTTGTGGTTCAGCCCGTCAGGCTACGAGAGAATTTCGTTGCGAGGCACCTTCGAACGGGAAACCGATCGAGGATGGCTTGCCTATCACCTGAACCAGAATGACCAGGACGAGACCGAGCGCCTGCGCCAGTACATCCTGCAGCAACATCGCCTGACCCATCCCACCATGCATCTCTAATATCCTGTTTCGCAGGATGCTCCCTCAGGTATCGAGGTTGCCTTCCAGAAATTGACGCAGGCGCTGGCGCATCACCGTTCCTTCATTACCCAGGCAACCGATTGACGAGCCAGCCAGGCTTTCCTGCGCCAGATCGGATGCATCACCGGCCAGCATCAACGGACAATCCAGGCTCATCGCCAATTTGCCCAGGCGCTTGGGCAAGTCCGGGAGCGGCGCATGATTGGAAACCAGCACCAATGCCAGCGGCTGGATCTTCTGGCACACCAGGGCCAGCTCGTTGAACGGCAGGCCGATCGACAGCGCCCTGACGCCCACGTCCGCCTTGGATAGAAACAGCGCCGTGACCAGCAACTCCAGTTCACGGCATTGGCCGGCAAGGGCGCAGACCAGGACTCGCGGCGACTGGCCTTCGCGCTTGAGCAACAGCCGCTGGATGATGCGCGAACGCAGGAACCCATCCAAAAACACCCATTCACTGATCTGCCCGAACTCTGGCTGGCGATGCAGCATTCGTCGCCAAAGCGGCATCAGGATGTCCTGGAACACGATCGGCACGCTGTAGGTGGAAAAAACCTGCCCGTAGACGCGATCCAGTTCCACATCGTCAAAGTTGCCAACCGCGTCCGCCACCTGTTGCTGCCACCGGGCGTGATCGGCCATGACCAGATCCGATGAAATCAGCGTGGAGACCGGTTGCACCGACTCGGTCTTCGCCAGGATCTTTCCCACTTTGCTCACGGCTACCCCGCGCTCTATCCAGGCCAAGATGCTGCGAACCTTTTCGATATCGCTCAACGAGTACAGGCGATGCCCGCTTTCGGTGCGGGTGGGCTGGATCAGACCGTAGCGTCGCTCCCATGCACGCAGGGTCACGGGATTCACGCCGGTCATGCGCGCGACTTCGCGGATGGGAAACAAGTCTTCCCGCTTCAAGGCACCTGATGCCTGGAAAACAAAGCCATCCTCTGTGATTACACTCATTTTGGCAGACAATTCCGGCTGGCAAATTGGATCCCAGTGTCCTCCTCCAAGACACGTCATGACAAGAACAAACGTTGTCGATGCGCGGTTTTGTTGTTTTTTGCGCAATCGGGAATAATCCTTGCCTGTTTTTTGGCGACCAGACGCTACCCACCATCCCGGGGCGTCCCCCGCGAATCTCCTACCCGGAGTGCTGCGCCTGTCTTACGGAGATACATAATGTCTACCTCACCCGTCACCCTGATGGTTGCCCGCCGCGTCGCCAATGGGCGCTATCAGGATCTGATCGCCTGGTTGCGCGAAGGCGAACGACTGGCAACCGACTTCCCCGGCTACCTGGGTTCCGGCGTGCTCGCACCACCGCCCCAGGACGATGAATTCCAGATCATCTTCCGTTTTGCCGACGAGCAGACGCTGCACGCCTGGGAACACTCCGCTTCACGCACGGCCTGGCTGGGACGGGGCAGCGACCTGTTCGCCCATCCCTCCGAACATCGGGTGTGTGGCATCGATGGCTGGTTCGGCGCGGTCGGCCAGCGCCCACCACGCTGGAAACAGGCCGTGGCCATCTGGCTGGCGTTCTTTCCCGTGTCGCTGTTGTTCAATTTCCTGCTAGGCCCGCTGCTGGGCGAACTGGGCCTGTTGAGCCGTGTGCTTATCAGCACCGTCATCCTGACGCCGCTGATGGTCTACCTGTTTATCCCGATGTCGACCCATCTGCTGGCGAACTGGCTCAACGGCGCGCCGCAGCGGGCGTTGCCGGCTACGCAGAATCATTGATGCCACCCGCCTACACAGTGATTCCTGTGGGAGCCCCGGATCCATGGACGACAAAAAACCGGTGGGAGCGAGCTTGCTCGCGATAGCGTCAGGTCAGCCGACATTGATGCTGACTGACACACCGTCATCGCGAGCAAGCTCGCTCCCACTGGGGGCAGTTGAGTCGTTCCTGGATTGACCTTTGTACATAGGACGCGCCCCGTGTCGCTGTTATAGTTTTGCTCTTGCCGCGAACCGAGCCGTCCTATGTCCAGCGCCACCGCTCCGATCCTGATCACTGGTGCAGCCCAGCGCGTCGGCCTGCATTGCGCCCGGCGCTTGCTGGAGGACGGGCACCCGGTGATCGCGACCTATCGCACCGAACGCCCCGGCGTGCAAACGTTGCGGGACCTGGGAGCGGTGGTGCTATTCGCCGACTTCTCCAGCGAAACGGGGATCCTGGCCTTTATCGAACAACTCAAGCAGAACACCGACCGGCTGCGAGCCATCGTGCACAATGCCTCGGCCTGGATGACCGAGGCGCCTGGCAACGAAGCGGCAGCCTTCAACGCCATGTTCGGCGTGCACATGCTGGCGCCTTACCTGATCAACCTGCATGGCGCCGAGTTGCTGCGGCGTTCAACGCCGGCCGATATCGTGCACATCAGCGATGACGTGACTCGCAAAGGCAGCGCCCGGCATATCGCCTATTGCGCCACCAAGGCCGGCCTGGAAAGCCTGACCCTGTCGTTCGCGGCCAAGTTCGCCCCGGCGATCAAGGTCAACGGCATCGCGCCGGCCCTGCTACTGTTCAATCCCGAAGACGACGCGGCTTACCGCGCCAAGGCCCTGGCCAAGTCCGCACTGGGTATCGAACCCGGCAGCGAAGTGATCTACCAGAGCCTGCGTTATCTGCTGGACAACCCTTATGTCACCGGCACGACCCTGACCGTCAACGGCGGGCGGCACGTCAAATAGCCTTGTTTCGAGGATGCACCATGACGCTATCCCTGCCCCAGAACTACCGCGAGATCCTCATCGGCCTGGGGGAAGACCCCGAGCGCGAGGGCCTGCTCGATACCCCGGTACGTGCCGCCAAGGCCATGCAGTACCTTTGCCATGGCTATGAACAAAGCCTCGAGCAGATCGTCAATGGCGCGCTGTTCGCCTCTGACAGCGATGAAATGGTGATCGTCGCCGACATCGAGCTCTATTCGCTCTGCGAACATCACCTGTTGCCCTTCATCGGCAAGGCCCATGTGGCTTATATTCCTACCGGCAAGGTCCTGGGGCTGTCGAAGATCGCCCGGCTGGTGGACATGTTCGCCCGCCGCCTGCAAATCCAGGAGAACCTGACCCGGCAAATCGCCGACGCGGTGCAGCAGGTCACCCAGGCCGCTGGCGTAGCGGTGGTGATCGAGGCCCAGCACATGTGCATGATGATGCGCGGTGTCGAAAAACAGAACTCGACCATGAACACCTCGGTGATGCTCGGCGCCTTTCGCGACTCCAGCACCACGCGCCAGGAGTTCCTGCAATTGATTCGACGGAGCAAGTAAATGCCACAACTTCAGCCAGCCATGGCACGCATCAAGGTCAAGGACCTGCGCCTGCGCACCTTCATTGGCATCAACGAGGATGAAATCCTCAACAAGCAGGATGTGTTGATCAACCTGACCATCCTCTATGCCGCCCAGGAGGCGGTGCGCGACAACGACATCGACCATGCGCTTAACTACCGCACCATTACCAAGGCGATCATCGCCCACGTGGAAAGCAACCGCTTCGCCCTGCTCGAACGCCTGACCCAGGAATTGCTCGACCTGGTCATGGCCAACGAGTCGGTGCTGTACGCCGAAGTCGAAGTCGACAAGCCCCACGCCTTGCGATTTGCCGAGTCGGTGTCGATTACCCTCGCGGCAAGCCGGGCTACTGCGTAGCCGCTAAAAGCTTCAAGCTGTAAGCTTCAAGCCTGAAGACCGCATACCCACTTGCAGCTTGAAACTTACAACTTGAAGCTGTCTCGCAGAGATCACCATGAACGACCAACAACGCCTCGAACTCGAAGCCGCCGCTTTCCGTCGGCTGGTTGCCCACCTGGACAGCCGCAAGGATGTGCAGAACATCGACCTGATGAACCTCGCCGGCTTCTGCCGCAACTGCCTGTCCAAGTGGTACAAGGCCGCCGCCGATGAACGCCAGGTGGACGTCAGCCTCGACGACGCCCGCGAAGTGGTCTACGGCATGCCGTACGCCGAGTGGAAAGCCCAATACCAGAAAGAAGCCAGCGCCGAACAACAGGCGGCGTTCGCCAAAGGAAAACCCGATGCTTGATCTTGCTACCCTGCGTACCCGCCTCAAGAGCGGTGAACATGCCTTCGCCGACACCCTGGCCTTTATCGCCGCCGGCTACGACTACCAGCCCCAGGCCTTCAACAACGGCGGCGTGGAAAACGCCGCCGGGCAGAACGAAGGTTCGTGCAAGACCCTGGGCCTGGCGCTGCTCGAAGGCTTGAGCGATGAAGAAGCGCTGCTGGCATTTGGCGAACATTACCGTTCGGTGCTGGCCACGCCCGAAGGCAGTGATCACGGCAATATCCGTGCGCTGATGATCCATGGGCTGGCAGGTGTGCAGTTCGAGGCACCGCCACTGCAACGGCGCTGATCCACAGACTCTTGCAACCCTCTTTTGTGGCGAGGGAATTCATCTGTGGGAGCATGGCTTGCCCGCGATGGGCGCGCCGAGGTTTAACAGCCGAACCGCGTTATCGTTCGTCGCGGGCAAGCCATGCTCCCACAGGTCTTCCTCCCCCAAATAAATCCTTCCGCTCCACATCCCGACTTTTAAGATTGACCCAGCAACTTTATTTCGTTTGCCGGGCCCCTCTGCTCGCGGCTTAGATAACGGAAATTTCTCCTTCGTCCGAGCCGTCATCCATGAGCAGCGACACCATCAGTCAATCGATCTCCATCGTGCACCCCGTCAGTCTCAGCCACGGCAAGAATGCCGAGGTCTGGGACACCGACGGCAAACGCTACATCGATTTTGTCGGGGGCATTGGTGTGTTGAACCTTGGGCATTGCCATCCGCGCATCGTCGAGGCGATCCGCGAACAGGCTACCCGGCTGACTCACTACGCCTTCAACGCTGCCCCTCACGCGCCCTACATTGAGTTGATGGAACGCCTGGCGGCGTTTATCCCGCTGGATTACCCGGTCAGCGGCATGCTCACCAACAGCGGTGCCGAGGCGGCGGAGAACGCCTTGAAGATCGTGCGGGGCGCCACGGGCCGTACCGCGGTGATCGCGTTTGACGGCGCCTTTCACGGCCGCACCCTGGCGACCCTCAACCTCAACGGCAAGGTCGCGCCTTACAAACAGAAAGTCGGCGTCCTGCCCGGGCCGGTCTATCACCTGCCCTACCCCAGCCAGGACAACGGTGTCACCTGCGCAGAGGCCTTGAAGGCCATGGAGCGGCTGTTCAGCGTCGAGATCGACGTAAACGACGTCGCCTGTTTCATCGTCGAGCCGGTACAGGGCGAAGCTGGCTTCCTGGCAATGGATGTGCCCTTCGCCCAGGCCCTGCGGCAGTTCTGCGACGACAAGGGCATTGTGCTGATCATCGATGAGATCCAGTCGGGCTTCGGCCGCACCGGCGAGCGCTTTGCCTTCTCCCGGCTGGGCATCGAACCAGACCTGATCCTGTTGGGCAAAAGCATTGCCGGCGGCGTGCCCCTGGGGGCCGTGGTAGGACGAAAAGCACTGCTGGACAACCTGCCCAAGGGCGGCCTGGGCGGCACCTATTCGGGCAACCCCATCGCCTGCGCCGCCGCACTGGCAACTCTGGACGAAATGACCGACGCCAACCTGCGCGCCTGGGGTGCACAACAGGAAGAGGCGATCGTCAGCCGCTACCAATCCTGGCGCAACCGCGGGCTGAGTCCTTACCTGGGTCGCCTGACCGGCGTCGGCGCCATG
Organism: Pseudomonas sp. Soil_N_39; assembly: GCF_057655955.1. Classification (NCBI taxonomy): domain Bacteria; kingdom Pseudomonadati; phylum Pseudomonadota; class Gammaproteobacteria; order Pseudomonadales; family Pseudomonadaceae; genus Pseudomonas; species Pseudomonas sp. Soil_N_39. The sequence goes on along the minus strand of NZ_JBDGLI010000016.1, from coordinate 90,939 downwards.
CGCGGCATCGAACTGAGCCACGCCGACGGTACCCCGGCTTCGGCACAATTGACCCAACTGCTGGCCCTCGCACGGGAATCGGGCCTGCTGCTGATGCCCAGTGGTAAATCGCGGCACATCATTCGACTGCTGGCGCCGTTGACGACCGAGCCGGCCGTGCTGGAAGAGGGGTTGGATATTCTGGAAGCGTGCCTGGCGAAGCTGGCCTGAAATGCAGTGTTTTTGACTGCACACAAACCCTGTGGGAGCGAGCTTGCTCGCGATGACGGTGTATCAGTCACCATCCATGTCGACTGACCTGAAGCCATCGCGAGCAAGCTCGCTCCCACAGGGGTTCGCCGGCAGATATCCAGGCATAAAAAAACCGGCCGAAGCCGGTTTTTTAATGCCCGATAAATCAGAACGAAGCGTTCTGCAGGCCATCCAGGTAACGCTCGGTGTCCAAGGCTGCCATGCAACCAGCACCGGCCGAGGTGATCGCCTGACGGTAGACGTGGTCGGCCACGTCGCCAGCCGCGAAGATACCTTCGACGCTGGTGGCAGTGGCGTTGCCGTCGCGACCGCCCTTGACCACCAGGTAGCCGTCCTTGAGTTCCAGTTGGCCTTCGAACAGCGAGGTGTTCGGCGTGTGGCCAATGGCGATGAAGACGCCGTCGACCTTGATCTCGTCAAAGCTGCCGTCGTTGTTCTTCAGGCGGGCACCGGTCACGCCCATGTTGTCGCCCAGCACTTCGTCCAGGGTCGCGTTGAGCTTGAGGATGATCTTGCCTTCAGCGACACGGGCGTTGAGCTTGTCGATCAGGATCTTCTCGGCGCGGAAGGTTTCGCGACGGTGGATCAGGGTGACCGTGCTGGCGATATTGGCCAGGTACAGCGCTTCCTCGACCGCGGTGTTGCCGCCACCGACCACAGCCACTGGCTTGTTGCGGTAGAAGAAACCGTCGCAGGTGGCGCAGGCGGAAACACCTTTGCCCATGAAGGCTTCTTCCGACGGCAGACCCAGGTAACGCGCACTGGCGCCGGTGGCGATGATCAGGGCATCGCAGGTGTAGGTCGCGCTGTCGCCGGTCAGGGTGTACGGCTTGGCGGCAAAATCCACGGCATTGATGTGATCGAAAACGATCTCGGTCTCGAAACGCTCGGCGTGTTCCTTCATGCGCTCCATCAGCGCCGGGCCGGTCAGGCCGTGGACATCGCCCGGCCAGTTGTCGACTTCGGTGGTGGTGGTCAATTGACCGCCGGCCTGCATGCCGGTGATCAGCAGCGGCTTGAGGTTGGCACGGGCCGCATAAACCGCAGCGCTGTAGCCGGCAGGGCCGGAACCGAGAATAATCACTCGCGAATGACGCACTTCAGACATGACCTGCTCCTGTTGACCGGACCTTGCGGGCCGGAACGCCGGGTGAGCGGCGCGAATAAAAAGGACCGTTGACGCACTTGGGGAAGGCTTGGGTTCGACAGTCCTGGAAAAGAATGGGTGCAGCGTATCGAGGGAGCGAAGATTAAGGAAATACGGTTTAACAATCCAGCTCATAGGTGAGCTCTATCTGCAGCAAGCCTTTCAATAGGCGCCTTCGCCTCAAGAAACGTTGTTACACGCCATGTCGCCGCTTTCCCAGGCGGGGCAAAGCCGGTAAGGTCGGCGCGTTCATTTCGCTCGGAGCCACCTATGCCCGCCCCCGTCCTGTCCGGCCCGCAATATTTGCAAGAAGGCCTCAAGCTGGTCCTGAGCCCGGGCCTGCGCCTGTTTGTACTCTTGCCCCTGGCGATCAACCTGGTGCTGTTCGTCGGATTGATTTACTTGGCCGGCCATCAGTTCAGCCTCTGGGTCGATACGCTGATGCCGTCGCTGCCAGAGTGGCTGAGTTTCCTCAGCTATGTGCTCTGGCCGCTGTTCGTGGTGCTCGTCGTGCTGATGGTGTTTTTCACCTTCACCATGCTCGCCAACATCATCGCCGCACCATTCAACGGTTTTCTCGCGGAAAAAGTCGAAGTGGTCATCCGTGGCACCGACGACTTCCCGGCCTTCAGTTGGGCCGAGTTGATCGCCATGGTGCCGCGGACCCTCGGTCGGGAAGCGCGCAAGCTCGGCTATTTCCTGCCCCGCGCCCTGGGGCTGTTCGTGCTGTCGTTCATCCCCGTGGTCAATCTGGTGGCGGCACCGCTGTGGCTGCTGTTCGGCGTGTGGATGATGGCGATCCAGTACATCGACTACCCGGCGGACAACCACAAGCTGGGCTGGAACGAAATGCTCGCCTGGCTGCGGGAAAAACGCTGGCAGAGCCTGGGTTTTGGCGGCAGCGTGTATTTGGTGCTGCTGATCCCGGTGGTGAACATCCTGATGATGCCGGCGGCGGTGGCCGGGGCGACCTTGTTCTGGGTGCGTGAGCAAGGTGCCGAGACCGCGTTGGCCCGCCAGGGCTGAGCCGTCACAAATCCATCATCCTGTCGTCACAATGACGAAATGGCCCCGGTCGACACTGGGGTCATGACCACACCCCTGCACATTACCCTGATCACCGAAACCTTCCCGCCGGAAATCAATGGCGTGGCCAATACCTTGGGCCGCCTGTACGACGGCTTGCGCGCCCGCGGGCACCAGGTCGAGCTGATACGGCCGCGCCAGGTCGACGACCCACGCCAGGCCGGTGACGAGCAGTTGCTGCTGTGCCGGGGCTGGCCGTTACCGGGTTATCCGGGGCTGCAGTGGGGCCAGGCGTCGATGCACAAGCTGCTCCGGCGCTGGAAACGTCATCGTCCGGACGTGCTCTACATCGCCACGGAAGGGCCGCTGGGCTTGTCGGCACTGCGGGCGGCACGGCGCCTGGGCATCTCGGTAGTCAGTGGCTTCCACACCAATTTCCAGCAATACACCCAGCAGTACGGCCTCGGGCTGTTGAGTCGCATGCTCACCCATTACCTGCGCTGGTTTCACAACCGCTCCAGCCTGACCCTGGTGCCCAGTCTCAGCCAGCGCCTGGAACTGGAGCGACGACACTTCGAGCGCGTGGCATTGTTGTCCCGGGGCGTGGACAGCCAACTGTTCCATCCGGTCAAGCGCTCGTCGAGCCTGCGCGAAGCGTGGGGCCTGGGCGACGACGACATCGCCGTGCTCCATGTCGGGCGCCTGGCACCGGAGAAAAACCTGGGGCTGCTCAAGCGCAGTTTCGACACGCTGTGCAGCGCTTTTCCGGGGCGACGGATAAAGCTGGTGGTGGTCGGCGACGGCCCGCAGCGGTCCGAGCTGGAGCAGGCATTGCCCGAGGCGATCTTTTGCGGCTCGCAACGGGGCGAGGCGTTGGCCAGCCACTATGCGTCCGGGGATGTGTTTGTCTTTCCGAGCCTGACCGAAACCTTCGGCAATGTGGTGTTGGAGGCGCTGGCGTCCGGGCTGGGCGTGGTGGCCTACGATCAGGCCGCGGCGGCGCAACATATTCGCCACGGCTATAACGGCGTGCTGGCGATGCCGGGGGATGAAGAGGCGTTCTGCGATGCCGCCCGTTGGCTGCTGGAAGAGCGCGAGACCTTGCGTTGCGTGCGGCTCAATGCGCGCCAGCATGCCAGTCGCCAGGGTTGGGCGGCGGTGATCGAGCAATTCGAGACGCAGTTGCGCGGGGCTTGCGTGGGTGAGCAGGTGATGCCTGTTACACCAACTGTGCGTTAATTATTCGGTGATACTGATATCGCCATCGCGAGCAAGCTCGCTCCCACATTGGATCTTCAGCGAACGCGATATCTGTGTCCGGCCGCCCGCCCCTGTGGGAGCGAGCTTGCTCGCGATGGCGTCAGTTCAGGCGATACTCAAACCAGGGTCATCAAAGCCTCGCGACTGAACGGCAAGATCTCCTGCTCGCGCCCTTCACGGACTTTTTGCGCCCAGTCCGGATCCACCAGCAGCGCACGCCCCACCGCCACCAGGTCGAACTCATCGTTGTTCAAGCGCTCCAGCAGTTTTTCCAGGCTGGCCGGCTGCGCGACTTTGTCGGTGTTGACCATGAACTGCAGGAACTCGCCATCCAGGCCAACGCTGCCGACGGTGATGGTCGGCTTGCCGGTGAGCTTGCGGGTCCAACCGGCCAGGTTCAGCTCGGAGCCTTCGAATTCCGGCTCCCAGAAACGCCGTGTCGAACAGTGGAAAATATCCACGCCCGCCTCGGACAACGGCTTGAGGAATTCGCCCAAGGCTGCGGGGGTCTGCACCAGCCGCGCGGTGTAATCCTGCTGCTTCCATTGGGAGAAACGGAAAATGATTGGGAAGCCCTCGCCTACGGCGGCACGCACGGCACGGATCAATTCGATCGCAAAGCGCGAGCGGTTGGCCAGGCTGCCGCCATAACCGTCCGTGCGCTGATTGCTGCCTTCCCAGAAAAACTGGTCCACCAGGTAACCGTGGGCGCCGTGGATCTCCACCCCGTCCATGCCAATGCTCTGGGCATCTTTTGCCGCTTGGGCGAACGCGGCAATGACGTCATCAATATCCGCCTGGGTCATGCCGTGGACGACCACCTGGCCGTCCTTGAGCTTTTCGCTCGGACCATAACCCGGCACGCTGGCGTCCGGCTCGGTGCCGATGCGTCGCACACTGCCCACGTGCCACAACTGTGGAACGATCTTGCCGCCTTCGGCATGCACCGCATCGACCACCTGTTTCCAACCGGCCAGCGCGGCATCGCCGTAGAAATGCGGTACGTTCGGATAACCGTTGGAGGCCTTGTGCCCGACCGTCGTGCCCTCAGTGATGATCAAGCCGACCCCGGCCGCCGCACGGCGACGGTAGTACTCGACCACCTTGGCGTTCGGCACGCCGCCCGGCGAAAAGGAACGGGTCATCGGCGCCATCACCACCCGGGTCGGCAATTCGAACGCGCCGAGGTGGAAGGGTTTGAACAGGGCTTTTGCAGGCATTGGGCACTCCACGGGACAACGTCACAGGTCGATATGACGAGGATAATATGTGCCGTGCAGGGTGCTGGGTAGCACTATTGATTTGGGTGATTAAGGATTAGAAGATCGCGACTGTCGGGATTGAGCCGAATGCCCAGCCGGGTGCAAAACCTGTGGCGAGGGGATTTATCCCCGCTGGGTTGCGAAGCAGCCCCCCAAAACCTGCTAACTCGGCGTGTCAGAAAGGCCCGGTCGCAGTTGATGGGGTTGCTGCGCAACCCAGCGGGGATAAATCCCCTCGCCACAAGGGTCCAGCGCATGGCTTCAGCTCAGCGCTTTTTCGATCGCCTGGATCACGGAAGAATCATCCGGCGCCGTGCGCGGCGAGAAACGCGCCAGCACCCGACCGTCCTTGCCGACCAGGAATTTCTCGAAGTTCCAGGTAATGTCCCCGGGAAACTCGGCCCCCTCGCCCGCTAGCAGGCGGTACAACTGATGACGATCATGACCATTCACTTCCAGCTTGCTGGACAGCGGGAACGTCACGCCATAGTTGAGGCTGCAGAACTCCTGGATTTCCTGCTCGGTCCCAGGCTCCTGCCCGGCGAACTGATTGCAGGGCAGGCCCAGCACGCTGAACCCCTTGTCCTTGTATTGCTGATAGAGACTTTCCAACGCCGCGTACTGAGGCGTCAGGCCACATTTGGAGGCGACGTTGACCACCAGCACGACTTGCCCCTTGAACGGTGCCAGAGCAAGCTCCTGACCATCCAGGGCTTTCAGTTTAAGGTCGTGGAAAGCACTCATGACGAACTCCAGGGTTTGCGGATCTTTTGAAACAGACATGGGCGATGCTAACAGCAAGCGACTAAAAAGGCGCCATAGGGCGCCTTTCCAGTTCACTGATTACCTGAGCGTAGCGCAGAAATCAGTGGTGATGGCCGCCTTCGCCATGGACGTGACCATGGGCGATTTCTTCCTGGCTGGCGTCACGGATATCGACGATCTTGACTTGGAAGTTCAAGCGCTGGCCGGCCAACGGGTGGTTGCCGTCGACAGTGACGTCGTCGCCTTCCAGGTCGCGGATGGTGACGATCTGCATCTGGCCGTCGGGCGCCGAGGCGTGGAACTGCATGCCCACTTCCAGCTCATCCACACCTTCGAACATGCTGCGGCTCAAGGTGCTGACCAGTTCAGCGGAATATTCGCCATAGGCGTCTTCCGGCTCAACGGCCACTTTCAGCTCGTCACCGACGGCTTTGCCCTCCAAAGCCTTTTCCAAGCCTGGAATGATATTACCTGCGCCTTGCAGGTAGACCAGCGGAGCGCCGCCGGCAGAACTGTCGATGACCTCACCAGCGTCGTTGGTCAGGGTATAGTCAATGGAGACAGCCTTATTGGCGGCGATCAGCATGGGGCGAGACCTTTTGCATAAGAATGAAGAACGGACAAGTCTAAACAAGGATTTGCCCGAAAGCGAACGGAACCCGGACAAACGGGCCTGCTCGAACAGACCGACGGTCATCGGTTTCCATCAGGACGAGGACGGGCACTGGGTGGCCGAGCTGTCCTGTGGCCATACCCAGCACCTGCGCCACCAACCCCCGTGGCAATCCCGGGCCTGGGTACTGGACTCGGCGCAACGTATTGAAAAAATAGGCCAGCCCTTTGATTGCGGCTGGTGCGCTCAAGGCCCGGTTAGCGATAACCTTGGCGACTGAATTGTGGGTAGACGACCAGTCATAGGTCGCGCCATTCCCCCTTAGAGAATTCGCATGCAAACTTTTTTTATCGCACCCACCGATTTTGGTGTAGGTCTGACCTCCATCAGCCTCGGGCTGGTGCGTACCCTCGAACGGGCCGGGCTGAAAGTCGGCTTTTTCAAACCGATTGCCCAGCCGCATCCCGGCGACACCGGGCCGGAGCGCTCCACCGAGCTGGTGGCCCGCACCCATGGCCTCAAGCCTCCACAGCCCCTGGGTTTGGCTCATGTCGAGCGGATGCTTGGCGACGGCCAGCTCGATGAGTTGCTGGAAGAAATCATCACCCTGTACCAGCAAGCGGCCATCGGCAAGGACGTGCTGGTCGTCGAAGGCATGGTCCCGACCCGCAACGCCAGCTACGCCGCCCGGGTCAACCTGCACCTGGCCAAGAGCCTCGACGCCGAGGTCATCCTGGTGTCGGCACCGGAGAACGAAGTGCTGACCGAGCTTTCCGGGCGGGTGGAGTTGCAGGCTCAATTGTTCGGCGGGCCTAAAGATCCGAAAGTCCTCGGGGTGATCCTGAACAAGGTCCGCACCGAGGAAAGCATGGAAGCGTTTTCCGCACGACTCAAGGAGCACTCGCCCCTGTTGCGCAGTGGCGATTTCCGCCTGCTTGGTTGCATCCCGTTTCGCCCTGAACTCAACGCCCCGCGCACCCGCGACGTGGCCGACCTGATGGGCGCCCAGGTGCTCAATGCCGGCGACTACGAAACCCGGCGCATGAGCAACATCATCATTTGCGCCCGCACCATGCGCAACACCGTGGAACTGCTCAAGCCTGGCGTGTTGGTGGTGACCCCCGGCGATCGTGACGACATCATCCTCGCCGTGAGCCTGGCGGCGATCAACGGCGTGCCCCTGGCCGGCCTGTTGCTGACCAGTGACACCCTACCCGACCCACGCATCATGGACCTGTGCCGCGGCGCCTTGCAGGCAGGATTGCCGGTGCTGTCGGTGAGCACCGGCTCCTATGACACCGCCAACCTGCTCAACGGCCTGAACAAGGAAATTCCCATCGATGACCGCGAACGTGCGGAGATCATCACCGATTTTGTCGCCAGCCACCTGGACGCCAACTGGCTGCACCAACGCTGCGGCACGCCACGGGAAATGCGCCTGTCACCGGCGGTGTTCCGCTATCAGTTGATCCAGCGCGCCCAGGCCGCCAACAAACGCATCGTGCTGCCCGAAGGCAGCGAACCGCTGACCGTCCAGGCCGCCGCCATTTGTCAGGCCCGGGGCATCGCCCGCTGCGTGTTGTTGGCAAAACCGGCCGACGTCGAAGCGGTGGCCCGCGCCCAAGGCATCGAGTTGCCGCCGGGGCTGGAGATTCTCGACCCGGATTCGATTCGCGAGCGTTATGTCGAGCCGATGGTGAGGTTGCGCAAGAGCAAAAGCCTGAACGCGCCGATGGCCGAGCAGCAATTGGAAGACACCGTGGTCATCGGCACCATGATGCTGGCCCTGGATGAAGTGGACGGACTGGTCTCCGGGGTCATTCACTCCACCGCCAACACCATCCGTCCGGCGCTGCAACTGATCAAGACCGCGCCGGGTTGCTCCTTGGTGTCCTCGGTGTTTTTCATGCTGTTTCCCGAAGAAGTGCTGGTCTACGGCGACTGCGTGATGAACCCACACCCCAGCGCCGCGGAACTGGCGGAAATCGCCCTGCAAAGCGCCGACTCGGCCGCGGCGTTCGGCATTACGCCGCGGGTGGCGATGCTCAGCTATTCCAGCGGTGAGTCGGCCAGTGGCGAAGAGGTGGAAAAAGTCCGCGAAGCCACCCTGCTGGCCCACGAGGCCCAGCATGGCCTGCTGATCGACGGTCCGCTGCAATACGACGCCGCCGCCAACGAAACCGTGGCGCGACAATTGGCGCCCAACAGTCAGGTGGCCGGCCGGGCGACGGTGTTCATCTTCCCGGACCTCAACACCGGCAACACCACCCACAAGGCCGTGCAACGCAGCGCCGATTGCGTCAGCCTCGGGCCGATGCTGCAAGGCTTGCGCAAACCAGTGAATGACTTGCCCCGCGGCGCCCAGGTCGACGACATCGTGTACACCATCGCCCTGACCGCGATCCAAGCCGCCAACCGACCATTGGATATTTAAATGCTGGACTTCCTGCCTGCCCCCTTGCGCGGCGTCATTGCCTCGCTGCTATTGGCGCTGAACACCATCGCCTGCTGCACACCGCTGTTCATCGTGGCAATTTTCAAGCTGTTGCTGCCCTTCCCCACCGCCCAGCGCTTCACCAACTGGTTGATGAGCCACATCCATGAAGCCTGGATCAGCAACAACAAGGCCTGGATGAACCTGCTGCGTCGTACCCGCTGGCACCTCAGCGGCCTGGAGGGCCTGGATTACCAGCATTCATACCTGATCACCAGCAACCACCAGAGCTGGGTCGACATCATGGTGCTGCAGTACGTGCTGAACCGACGCATCCGGCCGTTGAAGTTCTTTCTCAAGCAGGAACTGATCTGGGTGCCGGTGATCGGCCTGGCCTGGTGGGCCCTGGGCTTCCCGTTCATGAAGCGTTACTCCAAGGCTTATCTGGAAAAACACCCGGAAAAGAAAGGCAAGGACCTGGAAACCACCCGCAAGACCTGCGCGAAGTTTCGCGACAACCCCGTAGGCATTTTCAACTTTGTCGAAGGCACGCGCTTCACCGACGGCAAGCATGCCCAGCAGCAATCGCCGTTTCGCTACCTGCTCAAGCCCAAGGCCGGCGGCATCGCCTTCGTGCTCGATGCCATGGGCGAGCAACTGGAATCGATCATCAACGTGACCATCCATTACCCGGGCGGGCGTCCGGGGTATTGGGATTTGCTCTGCGGCAACGTTGGGGAAGTGGTGGTGCATTTCCAGGAGCTGAAGATCCCACCGCAGTTCATCGGCAAGAACTATGACCAGGACGGTGTGTATCGCCTGGAGTTCCAGGGCTGGATCAACCAGTTGTGGCAGGACAAGGATGCGTTGTTGGAACAGATGCATCGGGAGTATCCCTGCAAGTCTTGAGGCGCCTGTACTGGCGTCATCGCGAGCAAGCTCGCTCCCACAGTCGATTTGTGGTGTTCACACATACCCTGTGGGAGCGAGCTTGCTCGCGATGGCGTCCCTCCAGACAACGAAAAAGCCCGCGGATGATCACTCATCCGCGGGCTTTTTTATTTACAGCGGCGGTCCTTAGATCGCCCCACGCTTGCGCAGCAGATCCAGCACCTGCTTGACGCTCTCTTCCAGTGTCAGCGCCTGGGTGTCGATCACCAGGTCGGCATCCAGCGGCACGTCATACGGGAAGGATTCGCCCGGGATGTTGTCGCCAGCGGCGGCATATAGCCCTTGCGGGTCACGCTGGGCACACACCGTTGGCGAAGCCTGGACGTAGACCGTCAGCAGACGCTCACGTCCGATCAGGTCCTTGGCCTGCTCACGCCCTTCGGCACTCGGCGCAACGAACGCGGCGAGGGTCAGCAGGCCGGCTTCGTTGAACTGACGAGCGACATGGGCCGCACGGCGCCAGTTCTCGGTCCGCCCGGCGCGATCCTGGGGCAGGCCCTTGTTCAGGTCATGGCGCAGGTTCTGGCCATCGAGGACAAAGACCGCACGGCCCGAATCGAACAACTTGCGCTCGACCGCGTAGGCCAGCGTGCTTTTGCCCGCGCCCGAAAGGCCACTGAACAAGACCGTGGCCGGTTGCTGGCCGAAGCGCTGGGCGCGTTCTTCCACCGACACATGGGCGAGTTTGCCGTGGTGCGTGCTGCTGCCGTGGGTCAGCGGCTGGGCGACGATCATGCCGGCGCCGACCGTACCGTTGGTCAGGCGATCGATGACGATGAACGCGCCGGTGGTGCGGTTGCTCTCGTAACCGTCCAGGGCGATCGGCGCATCCAGGGCGATCTTCACCTTGCCGATTTCGTTGAGCTGCAACGCGCTGGCCGGGCCTTCTTCAAGGGTGTTCACATCGACCTTGTTGACGATGCTGGCAATCGAGCCCGGCACATAGCTGGTGGCGCGCTTGATGTCGTATTTCTTGCCCGGCAGCATCGGCTCTTCGGCCATCCACACCAGCATCGCTTCGAAGCTGTCGGTGACCGGCGGGACGTTGTCGGCATGCACCAACAGGTCGCCACGGGAGATGTCGATCTCGTCTTCCATGGTCAGCGTGACCGCTTGACCAGGGCCTGCGTGTTCCAGCTCGCCTTCGAAGGTGACGATGGATTTCACGCGGCTGCTCTTGCCCGACGGCAGCACCACCACTTCGTCGCCCTTGTGCACGATGCCGCTGGCGAGGGTGCCGGCAAAACCGCGGAAGTTCAGGTTCGGACGGTTGACGTACTGCACCGGGAAACGCAGGTCGGTGAAGTTGCGGTCGCCCGCCACTTCCACGGTCTCGAGGATTTCCATCAGCGACTGGCCGGTGTACCACGGCGAACGCTCGGACTTGTTCACCACGTTGTCGCCCTTGAGGGCGGACATCGGCACGAAGTGCATGCTGGTGGGCTTCATCTTCAAGCCTTCGGCGAACTTCAGGTAGTCGGCCTTGATCGACTCGAACACGCCCTGGTCGAAGTCCTTGAGGTCCATCTTGTTGATGGCCACGACGATGTGCTTGATGCCCAGCAACGAGGCGATGAAGCTGTGGCGACGGGTCTGGGTCTGCACGCCGTAGCGGGCGTCCACCAGGATGATCGCCAGGTCACAGGTGGACGCACCGGTGGCCATGTTGCGGGTGTACTGCTCATGGCCCGGGGTATCGGCGATGATGAATTTGCGCTTGGCGGTGGAGAAATAGCGGTACGCGACATCGATGGTGATGCCCTGCTCGCGCTCGGCCTGCAGGCCGTCGACCAGCAACGCCAAGTCGATATCGTCACCGGTGGTGCCGACTTTCTTCGAATCGCGGGTGATGGCTTCCAGGTGATCTTCGTAGATCATCTTGGAGTCGTGCAGCAGGCGCCCGATCAGGGTGCTCTTGCCGTCGTCGACGTTACCGCAGGTCAAAAAGCGCAGCAGCTCTTTACGCTCGTGCTGGCCCAGGTAGGCGAGGATGTCCTCGCTGATCAAATCAGATTGATGCGACATGACAGCCCCTTAGAAATAACCTTGACGTTTTTTATCTTCCATCGAGCCTGCGCCATCGTGGTCGATGACCCGGCCCTGGCGCTCGGAAGTTCGCGTCAGGAGCATTTCCTGGATGATGTCCGTCAGGCTTTCGGCCTCGGACTCCACCGCGCCCGTCAACGGGTAGCAGCCAAGGGTACGGAAACGCACTTTCTTCTTGACGATACGGGCTTTGTCTTCGTCGGACAGGTGCTCGAGGATGCGCTCGTCGTCGATCATGATCAGCGTGCCGTTCTTCTCGATCACTTCACGCTCGGCGGCGAAGTACAGCGGCACGATCGGGATGCCTTCGAGGTAGATGTACTGCCAGATGTCCAGCTCGGTCCAGTTCGACAACGGGAATACCCGGATCGACTCGCCCTTGTTGACCTTGCCGTTGTAGACGTTCCACAACTCCGGACGCTGGTTCTTCGGGTCCCAGCGGTGCTTGCTGTCACGGAACGAGTACACACGCTCCTTGGCGCGGGATTTCTCTTCATCGCGACGGGCACCGCCGAACGCGGCGTCGAAACCATACTTGTCCAAGGCCTGCTTGAGGCCTTCGGTCTTCATGATGTCGGTGTGCTTGGCACTGCCGTGGGTGAACGGGTTGATGCCCTGCGCCACGCCGTCCGGGTTCACGTGAGTGATCAGGTCCAGGCCGAGTTCCTCGACCATGCGGTCGCGGAACTTGTACATTTCCTGGAATTTCCAGCGGGTGTCGACGTGCATCACCGGAAACGGCAGCTTGCCGGGGAAGAACGCCTTGCGTGCCAGGTGCAGCATCACGGCGGAGTCTTTACCGATGGAGTACAGCATCACCGGGTTATCGAACTCGGCGGCCACCTCGCGGATGATGTGGATGCTTTCCGCCTCCAGCTGTTTCAGATGCGTCAGTTTGTCGACCATGGCTACTCACGAAAACTTTCTTATGAACGGCCAGCGGGCCGTGTTCGAGCGGGGAATCCTAGCACAGCGACCTCTTCTAATCAGGGCGCCAACTAGATCGAAACAGCATATGGATATGCCTGGTGGTTCGGGCGTTGCGGTGAGTTCTGGGGGAGCCAGTGAACTCTGTGGGAGCAAAGCTTGCTCGCGATAGCGGCGTTGCATGTGCCGACGTCATCGCGAGCAAGCTTTGCTCCCACAGGCCCGCTTCCACATTTGGTTCAGCGTTAGTCAGATGGGGTTCGGGCAATCGATGAAGATGTGCTCCAGGGCAAAGCGTCGCGCCAGGTACTCACCCAACGCCTGCACGCCGTAGCGCTCAGTCGCATGATGCCCGGCGGCGATGAAGCTGATGCCATTTTCCCGCGCGCTGTGGAATGTCTGCTCCGAGGCCTCGCCACTGAGGTACAGGTCGACACCGGCCAGTACCGCCTGATCGATATACCCCTGGCCGCCGCCGGTGCACCAGCCGACCCGGCGGATCATCTGCTCGCCTTCGATCAGCAAGGGCTCGCGGCCCAGGGCTTCCTGGACCTTGCGCGCGAAGTCCCGCGCCGTCATCGGTTCGGACAGGGAGCCGACCAGGCCGACAACCTTGGGGTTATCCGGGTCCAACGGCCCCTCGACGGTGATGTCCAACTGGCGAGCCAGTTGCACGTTGTTGCCCACCTCGGGGTGCAGGTCCAAGGGCAAGTGGTAAGCCAGCAGGCTGATGTCATGCTTGAGCAACGTCTTGAGGCGACGCTGCTTCATGCCGGTGATGCAAGGGTTCTCGCCCTTCCAGAAATAACCGTGATGCACCAGCACCAGGTCGGCCTCGGCCTCGACAGCCGCATCGAGCAGTGCCTGGCTGGCGGTGACGCCGCTGACGATGCGCATCACCTGGGGCGCGCCTTCGACCTGCAGGCCATTGGGGCAATAATCGGCAATCCGACTGCTGGCCAGGTAACGGTCCGCTTCTTCAACCAGGGTGTTCAGGGCTACGGCCATGAAAAGACTCCTAAATATCCCGTTCAGAGGCGCGCGCGGCCTCGTATAATGCGCGACATTATGGGCGGTCTCATACCGCCTGCAACCTTTGTAGGACGTGCTTAATGCTCAAGGCGCTGCGTTTTTCCGGCTGGCCGCTGTTGGCCGGCGTGCTTGTCGCTCTACTGATTATCCAGCGCTACCCGGAATGGGTCGGCCTGCCGAGCCTCGACGTCAACCTGCAGCAGGCGCCACAAACCAAGGCGGTGCAACAGGGGCCGGTGTCCTATGCCGACGCCGTGACCACCGCCGCGCCGGCGGTGGTGAACCTGTACACCACCAAGGTCATCAACAAACCCAGCCATCCGCTGTTCGAAGACCCGCAATTCCGGCGCTTCTTCGGCGACAACTCGCCCAAGCAGAAGCGCATGGAATCAAGCCTGGGATCGGGTGTGATCATGAGCCCGGAAGGCTACATCCTGACCAACAACCACGTCACCAGCGGTGCCGACCAGATCGTGGTGGCCCTCAAGGATGGCCGTGAAACCCTGGCCCGGGTGATCGGCAGCGACCCGGAAACCGACCTCGCGGTGCTGAAGATCGACCTCAAGAACCTGCCGGCCATCACCATCGGCCGCTCCGACAGCATCCGCATCGGCGACGTCGCCCTGGCCATCGGCAACCCGTTCGGCGTTGGCCAGACCGTGACCATGGGCATCATCAGCGCCACCGGGCGCAATCAATTAGGCCTGAACAACTACGAGGATTTCATCCAGACCGACGCCGCGATCAACCCCGGCAACTCCGGCGGCGCACTGGTGGATGCCAACGGCAACCTCACCGGGATCAACACGGCGATCTTCTCCAAGTCCGGCGGCAGCCAGGGCATCGGTTTCGCCATTCCGGTGAAGCTGGCGATGGAAGTGATGAAGTCGATCATCGAACACGGCCAGGTGATCCGTGGCTGGCTGGGGATTGAAGTCCAGCCGCTGACCCAGGAACTGGCGGAATCCTTCGGTTTGTCCGGGCGGCCCGGCATCGTGGTGGCGGGGATCTTCCGCGACGGTCCGGCGCAGAAGGCCGGTCTGCAACTGGGCGATGTGATCCTGAGCATCGATGGCGAACCGGCCGGCGATGGCCGCCGCTCGATGAACCAGGTGGCGCGGATCAAGCCCACCGACAAAGTGACGATCCAGGTCATGCGCAACGGCAAGGAGCTCAAGCTCACCGCTGAAATTGGCCTGCGCCCACCGCCGGCGCCGGTGGTGCTCAAAGAAGAGCAGTAAACCGCGCAACGCTTCCTGAAGTGGCCAAACAAATCCCTGTGGCGAGGGGATAAATCCCCTCGCCACAAAAAAATCCTACCCGCCCCTCCAGAGTGATCCCCCTGACAATCCATCCGTATTTCCCTCGAAAATACAGATAGCATGAATTCTCATTAGTAGTGTTATATTATTTCAATACTAAAAATTGGAACAACATAACATGTCATCCCTAAAACGGATTTCCGTTGCCAGTCTCGCCCTGGGCCTGCTCGGCGATCCCGCCTACGCCGAAGAAATCCAGCCCCTGGAACTGGACGCCATCAGCGTCACATCCGAGTACGAATCGCCCACTGGCCCCGTGACGGGCTATCGTGCCACCCGCTCTGCCAGTGCAACCAAAACCGACACGGCCCTGCGCGACATCCCGCAATCGATCAGTGTAATTCCCGCCAGCGTACTCAAGGACCTGGGCAGCACCAGCGTCGAGCGGGCATTGGAATATGCCGGCGGCGTGTCGAAGCAGAACAACTTCGGTGGCCTGACGCTTTACGAGTACAGCGTGCGCGGCTTTACGACGTCGGAGTTCTACAAGGACGGCTTCAGCGCCAATCGCGGTTATCCGAGCACGCCGGACGCGGCGAACATCGAACGCATCGAGGTGCTCAAGGGCCCGGCCGCCAGCCTGTATGGCCGGGGCGATCCCGGCGGTACGGTGAACATTGTCACCAAGAAACCCCAGCCTGAAGCCTTCACCACCCTGCAGACCAGCGCCGGCAGTTGGGACCGCTACCGCACCGCATTGGACGTCAACACGCCCCTGGACGCCGAAGGCCAGTTGCTGTCGCGGGTCAACCTGGCGGTCGAGGACAACCACAGCTTTCGCGATCACGTCGACAGCAAGCGCGTCTTCGTCGCGCCTTCCATCAGCTGGCAATTGAACCCCGACACGCGGTTGCTGGTGGAAAGCGAAATCGTGCGCCACAGCTCGACGTTCGACCGTGGCATCGTCGCCCCGAACAATCGCTGGAGCGGCGTTTCCCGCTCGACCTTTTTGGGCGAACCCAACGACGGCGACATCGACAATCACAACAACATGCTCCAGGCCGCCCTCGAACATCAGCTCAACGACACTTGGCAGTTGCGCTTGGCCAGCCACTACAAGCAGGGGGAACTCTGGGGTTTCGCCTCCGAAGCGCGTCCGCTGAACCCCGACGGCCACACGGTGAACCGCCGCTATCGCGAGCGCGACAACAATTGGCATGACAGCATCACCCAACTGGAATTGCGCGGCTTGTTCGACCTCGGCCCGTGGCAGCACGAACTGCTGATCGGCAGCGAATACGAGGACTACCGCAAGAACGAGCGCGTGACCACCATCGGTGGCAGCACCTACCCCATCGACATCTATCAGCCGATCTACGGCCAGCCGAAACCCAATGGTGCTCGGACCGGCACCGACTTCTTCGAACATGTGCAAAGCCGCGCGCTGAACCTGCAGGACCAGATCGTTTTCACCGACAAGCTGCGGGGCATGCTTGGCGTGCGTTATGAGCATTTCGAGCAGAGCATCGACGATCACACCCGCAGTAAAACCAGCCGCCAGCGCCACGACACCCTGACGCAGCGGGCCGGCCTGCTGTATCAACTGACCCCCGAAGTCGGCCTGTTCGCCAACGCTTCCACCTCGTTCAAGCCCAACAATGGCCTGGATGCCAGCGGCAAGACGTTCGATCCCGAGGAAGGGGTCGGCTATGAAGTGGGGATCAAGAGCGAGTTGTTCGACGACCGCCTGAGCACCACCCTGGCGGCATTCCATATAGAGAAGGAAAACGTCCTGAGCCCGGTCGCCGGGACCGACTTCAGCCGCGCCATCGGCAAGGCCCGCAGCCAGGGCATCGACCTCCAGGTGACGGGGCAGGTGACCGACGCCGTGCGGGTGATCGGCGCCTATGCCTACATCGATGCCGAAGTGACCCAGGGTGACCGGGACAATCCCACCGGCAGCCGGATCCTCGGCGTTGCCAAACACAGCGGCAGCCTGCTGGGGGTCTACGAATTCCAGGATGGGCACCTGCGCGGTTCGGATGTCGGCGCGGCGTTCACGTACGTCGGCGATCGTTCGGGCGAAGCCGGCAAGGATTTCGAATTGCCGGCCTACCACACCGTGGATCTGCTGGCCCACTACAAGGCCAGCGATGACGTCACCGTGGGCCTGAACCTGAACAACGTCTTCGACGAAAAATACTACGAGCGCGCCTACAGCAACTACTGGGTCACCCCCGGCGATCCGCGCAACTTCACCATCAGTCTTACCCTCGCTCTGTAAAAGGAAAATCGCAATGAAACACCCCAAGACCTTCGTCCTGCTCGGCCTGCTCCTGGCCACACAAGCCTCGGCCCATGGCCTGTGGACCGAGCAGCGCCGCGGCAACATCGAAGTGATCTACGGCCACGGCGCCGAAGACAATGCCTTCAAAGCGCAGAAAATCAGCGGTGCCTGGGCCTATGACTTGGGCGGCAAGATGATTCCGGTCACCGTAGAGCGCCTACCGGACCACGCCCGTCTGCAACCGCTCAAGCCCCCGGCCGTGCTGGCGGTGGCGCTGGACAATGGCATGTGGTCCCAGACGGCGGACAAGAAATGGATCAACGAAGGCCGCAGCAAAGTGCCCGGGGCGATCGAGTCGACCCAAACGTTCAAGTACAGCCTGGCGATCTATGAGCCGGGGGCGAAACTGCCGGCGCTTGCACCGATCAAGTTCGTGATCCTGCCGGAAGTCGACCCGCTGACCGTAGGTCCGGGCCAGTCATTGCCGGTGCGGGTGCTGCTGGACGGCAAACCGGCGGCCGGTGTGAAACTGGTGGGCGACTACCGCAGCGCGCCGGACACCGTCTCGGCGGAAACCGACGCAGAAGGCCGGGCCAAGGTGCTGGTGCGCAACGAGGGCTTGAATGTGATCGCGGCGCAGATGGAAATTGCCCTCAAAGACAACAAGGACGTGGCCACCCGTGGTGTATTCACCTCGCTGACCTTCCTAGGCGAACCGCACCACGAGTAACCCCAGAACCTAATGTGGGAGCGAGGTTGACTGACACGGCGCCATCGCGAGCAAGCCCGCTCCCACAGGGAATAGCGGTGAACACATTTTTTGTAGACACCGGCAGCCTATTGTGGGAGCGGGCTTGCTCGCGAAAGCGGGGGGTCAGCTTGCATGAATGTTGGATGTCACGCTCCTTTCGCGAGCAAGCTCGCTCCCACAGGGGATGGCGGGTGTACGGAAGATTTGAATACACCTGCCGCCCATTGTGGGAGCGAGCTTGCTCGCGATGAGGCCAGCACAATCGCCGCAAGACTCAAGCCGGCGTCAGGCACTCCGGCCCATTGAGCTTCGGATCATTGACCATGTTGGCCAATACCCGCTCGCGCAGCGGCGCTGGCTCGCTTGCCAGCAGCCCTTGCAAGGCATGCAACGGTGTCTCGGGGTCGAGCCAAAGGCGCTGGCCTTCTTCGTCCAGGATCAGCGGCCGGCGTTGACCCGCCGCGGGCTGGGTGATGACCGCCGTGCTCAGCCACACCTGTTCCTGCACCGGGTACGCCTCCCAGATCGCGGCGAAAAACAACGACGAGCCCTCCCCTGGCGTCAGCCAGTACGGACGCTTGCGCGTGCCACCGCGCCATTCATAAAAGCCGTTGGCCGGCAGCAGGCAGCGGCGCAGGCGCAAGGCCTCGCGGAACATCGGTTGCTCGGCCACGGTTTCGGCCCGGGCATGGGCCGGGGTGCGGGACAGGTCGGTCAGCCACGGCGGCGTCAGGCCCCAGCGCGCCCGAGCCAGTTCACGCTGGCCCTCGGCGCCAGCCCGCAGCATCAGCACCGAGTCGTTGGGCGAAATATTCCACTGCGCCTTCTGATCGGCGGGAAAGCCGGGCAGGGCCGCGAAGGCGGGGTTCCAGCGAAACAGGGCATAACGTCCACACATGGGGTAACACGACTCTTGATCAACAAACGACCGCCAGCCTAACAGACCAGCGTGCCAGGGTAGCTGTCCGGTTCATCGCCGGGCAGCGGCAGTGCGGCATTGTACGCGGCGATCAACTCCCGGGCGTATTGCGCCTGCTCGTCTTCCACCGCCAGCCCCAGCAGGCCCTGCATGGGCAACTCCCCCGCGCCGCCCAGCAGATCGCGCCCCACCAGATGCGCCGTGATGCCTTCGCTGGCAAGCATGCCCTGCAATAATTCACCTTCCATCAGGTTTTCCAGCTCGTAGATTCGCTGCATGGGCGCCCCATCATTCGTTTTCGCTGAAGACTTCCAGATGCCATTCCTCGCCATGGACCTGCAACACAAAGGTGATCGGCCGACAGCACACCTGACAGTCCTCGATGTAGGTCTGGTCGCCGCCGGACAAATCCACGGATGTCTCAACTTCCTCCCCGCAATAGGGACAATCATAACGAGCGTTTTCCAGCATCGCGGTCTCCCAGGTGACTTGTGCGTATAATCGCCGGTCTATTTGCAGGGCTATTTTCGTCTGGCTTATCTTCCAGGCCGTGCCCCGTCGTTTTTTCGATCCGAACCTTTACTTACCCTAGCCGTTTCCAACAAGAGAGCATGATGGGCGAATTCGATGCCATCCGACCTTACGACGACAGCGAAGTCCCAGCGGTGCTGGCACGGCTGCTCGGCGACAAGGCGTTTCTAGATATCCTCACCCACTTCCGCTTCCCACGCCTGGCCGGCGCCTTCGGCTGGATGCTCAAACCCCTTATAGCGCAAAGATTGCGCCGTGAGTTCGCCGGTGTGACGTCGGTCGCCACTTTGCAGGACAAGGTGGAGTTTTACGTCGACCACACCATCGAGCGCGCCACCGATGGCGTGACCTACACCGGGGTGGAGCAATTCAAGTCCGGCAGCGCGTACCTGTTCATCGCCAACCACCGCGATATCGTGATGGACCCGGCCTTCGTCAACTACGCCGTGTACCACGCCGGCCTGCCGACGCCACGCATCGCCATTGGCGACAACCTGCTGCAAAAGCCCTTTGTCAGCGACCTGATGCGCCTGAACAAGAGTTTCATCGTGCACCGCTCCATCACCGGGCGGCGGGAAAAAATGGCGGCGTACCAGTTGCTGTCGGCCTACATCAACCACTCGATCCGCAACGACTGCGCCTCGATCTGGATCGCCCAGGCCGAAGGTCGGGCCAAGGACGGTGACGACCGGACCGAATCGGCGATCCTCAAGATGTTCCACATGAGCCGCAAGGACGAGCCGTTCGGCGAGGTGATCCAGTCGCTGAACCTCACGCCGGTGTCGATCAGCTATGAATACGACCCCTGCGACCAGGCCAAGGCCCGCGAGTTGTACATCCGCGCCACCACCGGCACCTACACCAAGGCCCCGGGCGAGGACGACGTGAGCATCGCCAAGGGCATCACCGGCTATAAGGGCCGGGTCCACGTGAACTTCGCCGCGCCCATCACCGAGCTGTTCGAGGATACCAAGCAATTGGCCCTGGAAATGGACCGGCAGATTCTCGGCGGCTACCGCCTGTTCCCGGTGCATTACCTGGCTTACGCCCAATGGGCCGACGCCGACCCGCAGTTGCAGGTGCCAACGGCGGCCGAGGTGTTTGAAGCCGATGAACTGGCCAAGGCCCAGGAAGAATGGCAGCGCCGGCTGGACGCTTGCCCGCCGGAACACCGGCCGTTCCTGGTGCTGCAATATGCGACGCCGGTGCGTAATCAGTATCGGGTCAAGGCGGGGTTGGCGCTTTAAGCGATAGGTCTGCGGACACCGGTTCCCTGTGGCGAGGGAGCTTGCTGTGGCGAGGGGATTTATCCCCGCTGGGCTGCGCAGCAGACCCAAACCCTGACAGCTCGGTGAGTCAGGTCGATCACATCAAACCGATCAGGGCTGCTACGCAGCCCAACGGGGATAAATCCCCTCGCCACAGGTCACCATGTCCCAGATCAAAACGGCTACTTCGTCAGAACTGCGTACTGATCCACGACACCAGCAACGCCAGCGCCAGGCAGCCAAAGCCGAAGCGGTAGAAAAATCGGTTCATGCGCTGGGTGGCCAGGTCCAGCAGTGCTTCGAAACGTTCCTCGCCCTTGCCATTGCGTGCTTGCAGGCAGGCCCGCGCCCGTTGTTCACGGCGGCGCGTCGCATGTAGCACCCAGCCGCCGGGACAGGCAAACAGCAGCGCGAGCAGGTTGATCAGTTTGGCGGGGTGGGCGGCGAACAACGAAAACAGATGCGACGACATCACGAACCTCAAGCGAAAAACGGACAGGACAGACACGCCCGTGGCCTATGAACAGGGCGCGGATTCTACCGAAAGCCTGACGCCCTGCGCCGTTTTTTCCGACCAGTAACGACCCCGCCGCCGCACTGTAATGCTGTTCACTTAAGGCTTGTGTGAGTCATTGTGACGAGGGGAGCTTGCTCCCGCTGGGCCGGGCTGGCGCTCCAGCGCGAAGCGGCCCTGTTTTGGGGCTGCTGCGCAGCCCAGCGGGAGCAAGCTCCCTCGCCACAGGCTCGTCGCCAGGCGTTCGGGCCGTGTGCATTTTGTTGAGCAGGCTTGGTCATTACAGGGTCGGCAACCACGTCTTGGATTAATTTCCCCGTCACGGTTTCGTCATCTGATTAGGCCACTCTGTCGCCCTTCAAACCTGCACGGAACCCGTCATGCTGCACGCCGAAAACCAGGATCGCCTCTATCTCATCAGCCCGAGCGACGAACAACAGAACCTCGTCGACAGCCTGTCCTTCAATGTGCAGGACCGCCATTGGCTGGTGTATTGCGCCCTCGGCGGCCATCAACATGCCGACCTGCCGGAGACAGACCTGCTGACCGGGATCAGTGTGCTGGAATTTTATTCCCAGGCAGCCTGAAAATCTCACCCATAAAAAACCCCTGTGGGAGCGAGCTTGCTCGCGATAGCGGCGTGTCAGCCATCGCAATGTCAGCTGATCTACGCTATCGCGAGCAAGCTCGCTCCCACAGGGGATACAGGGCTTAACGCTTACTCAGCCAGCACCTGGCCAACGGTCGGGTCCTTGAACAGCCGGGTCAGGGCATCGCTCAACACGTCGCTGACCAGCTTGGTGTTGGTGTCCTGGTTAGGCGCCATGCCGAAGCGTTGGTCCAGGGACGCACCGTAACGACCGCTGTAGCGGCGGTTGGCGTTCTGCACATCGGAGCGGAAAGTCGCGCCGATGGTGGCTTCGGTCACGTACATGCCTTCCTTGGGCGACTGATACTTGAGCTCGGCCAGGGTCACGGTCAGTTGCGGTGCATTCAAGGCATTGGCGGTCGGCGTGAAGCCCAGCAAACGCACCGCGGCTTCAGCCTGGGCCTGCAGCTTGGGCAGGATCTGCGCGCCCTGCACCGTGATCACGCTGGTTTCCGGATACAGCCCGCCACGGGTGCCGAGCGTCGGCGACGGACGACCGTCCACGACCCGCACCACCACCGGCTGGCCACGACCCACAGGCGCCAGTTGGGCATTGAGCTTGGGCTCCGGGTTAAGTTGTTGCGGGCTGTGGGCGCAGCCGACGAGGGTCAGACTGGTCACAGCGATCAAACCGAACAACAGGCGTTGCAACATGCTCTTCTCTCCAGAATCGGGCACAAACAGGCCGGCAGTATAGCGGTGCGCCATCGCGGTGAACTAGCGCCTTACGATGAATACTGAAATGTCTGACACGGGGCATGGTTGCCGGTTCCTGTCACCCCATTGTCACGGTCCTTACACCGGCATGTCATGCCTCGCTGTCAGGCTTGCTCCAAGCTTCCTGACCCGGTATCCGCTCATGCGCTTCCTCATTTCCCTGTTCACCCCGCGTCCTCATCACCGCAGCTTCGCCCTGCTCGATCGCAACGGCCGTTGCCAGGCCTTCAAGCAGTGCAGCCTGCAACCCATGGGCGAAGGCTGGGTGGAAATCGACGAGATTCGTCTCAACTGGTTGCACCAGCCATTGCCTGCCAGCGCCCGCGTGCAACCGCTTCGTGCCCGCGCACGCAACCGGCAACTGTTGACCATCTGACCGGACGGCTAATAAAAGTCATTAAACACGACCATTTCCCTGCGTTTCTTCGATACAATCTCCCCCCGATTATAAGGACGTCTCCTGATCGGGCCTCGCAACACCGCTGATGCGCTGGTATTGGCACCCCGCACCGCCCACAGAGAGCCGCCCACACAGATCGAGTGAAGCTGGCGCGCTTGCTGTTCTCTCAGGCAAATCACCACTTTTCGCGAATCTGCAGAGCTGTCATTACGCTCGGTCACTGAGCTGTCTGCCCGTTTTGCCTGTCATGTACTCCATGGGGGCAACCAAACCGGGCGCAGTGCCAGGCTGGGACAGCCCTTTTTTGAGGTTCACGTCTTCAAAAGAGCGTGAAAAAACGGGTTTTCACAACTTCACGAGAGTGTGGCGAGCAAATGAAGAGTTTTGCGTCTGAACAAGCACCATTAGCGTCTGGAACAGCCCAACGACACAGGACCGGATATCGCTCAAGAACCGGCGCCTGAAGCCTGTCCGCTACGGATTTGGTTGCACGAACGGATGTCTCGGCCATAAGTCGAATTGCCCGCCCGGCGCTTAAATGAGTTCATGTGACTCTTGAGGCCAGGCTGCATGCATCCGCAGTAGGTGCGAAAAATTGCGAAGATTCGGACATGGCGATCCTGGCCATGGATAACTGGGGCGCAACTGACCTGCCCCGCCACTCCTGGCCGCTATGCCGACAATTTGGTGCTGCAGATTTTGGAGACGCGTTAAATGGCGCATAACGAAGCAGTCGATGTAGTTCTGGTAGGGGCCGGCATCATGAGTGCCACCCTGGCCGTGCTGCTCAAGGAGCTCGACCCCGCGATCTCGCTGGAGGTCGTCGAGCTGATGGATTCCGGTGCCGCGGAGAGTTCCAACCCGTGGAACAACGCCGGCACCGGCCACGCCGGGCTGTGTGAGCTCAACTACACGCCCCAGGCGGCCGACGGCACGGTCGACATCAAGAAAGCCGTGCACATCAACACCCAGTTCGAAGTGTCGAAGCAGTTCTGGACGTACCTGACCAAAAAAGGCACGTTCGGCTCCTCCAAGTCCTTCATCGCCCCGGTGCCACACCTGAGCTTCGTGCAAGGCGAAAAAGGCGTGGAGTTCCTGAAGAAGCGCTTCGAGCTGATGCACCAGCATCACGCCTTCGCCGACATGGAATACACCGAAGACAAAGACCAGATGGCCGAGTGGATGCCGTTGATGATGCCAGGCCGGCCGGACGATGAAGTCATCGCCGCCACCCGCGTCATGAACGGTACCGACGTCAACTTCGGCGCCCTGACCAATCAGTTGCTCAAGCACCTGACCAGCGCTCCGGACACCCAGGTCAAATACTGCAAGCGCGTCACCGGCCTCAAGCGCAACGGCAGCGGCTGGACCGTGAGCATCAAGGACGTCAATTCCGGCAGCACCCGCGACGTCGACGCCAAGTTCGTGTTCCTGGGTGCCGGCGGCGCGGCCTTGCCGCTGCTGCAAGCCTCGGGCATCGAGGAAAGCAAGGGCTTCGGTGGCTTCCCGGTCAGCGGCCAGTGGCTGCGTTGCGACAATCCGGAAGTGGTCAAGCACCACCAGGCCAAGGTCTACAGCCAGGCCGCCGTAGGCTCGCCGCCCATGTCGGTACCGCACCTGGACACCCGCGTGGTCGATGGCAAGAAATCCCTGCTGTTCGGGCCATACGCCGGTTTCACCACCAAGTTCCTCAAGCACGGTTCGATCATGGACCTGCCGCTGTCGGTACGCGCCGGCAACATCGGCCCGATGCTGGCCGTGGCCCGGGACAACATGGACCTGACCAAGTACCTGATCAGCGAAGTGATGCAGTCCATGGAGCAGCGCCTGGAATCCCTGCGTCGCTTCTACCCCGAGGCGAAAGCCGAAGATTGGCGTCTGGAAGTGGCCGGCCAACGGGTGCAGATCATCAAGAAAGACCCGAAGAAAGGTGGCGTCCTGCAGTTCGGCACCGAACTGGTGGCCGCCAAGGACGGCACCCTCGCCGCCCTGCTCGGCGCATCGCCGGGTGCTTCGGTGACCGTATCGATCATGCTGGAACTGATCGAACGCTGCTTCCCGGACAAGGCCAAGGGCGAGTGGGCCAACAAGCTCGCAGAGATCTTCCCGGCCCGGGAAAAAGTGCTGGAAACCGACGCGGCGTTGTATCGCAAGATCAACGCGCAGAACAACATTGCGTTGGAGTTGGTTGAGGACAGCAAGGCTAAAAGTTACGCCTGATACCTTGCAGTCAATATAAAAAGCCTCCCATGCAAATGGGAGGCTTTTTATTTTCCGCGTCGTTAGTTCATGCTGAATTTGATGCGCGTTCCACCGTGACGAACATACTCGTCATCATCTTCAACATAAAACAATTCAGCGACACAGGCACCCGCCGGTTCCGCTTTGACCCAGCGATGATAAAGCATTGCACTTTCATCACTGACCGGTGCCCTTGGGACATGCCCAAAGCTGAAATAGCAAGTGCGGCTGCCTTGTGTATAGCTGAAGGCCTCTCGTTCGGCACGCGATTGCGGCAAGTAGTAGGTTAATTCCTGGCTCTCACCCGGGCCTATCGAAAAGCTGTGGCCCGCATTGGCCGGATTCTGCGTCCAGGTAAAATCGCTGCCGGGAACGATGAGCGCGGTGGTTGCGTTGTAGATTTCGACGTTGACAATGTCATCCCGCGCACAAGAAGCTGAACTTGCCAGACACGCCGCCAGAGACAACAACACTCCGGCAATACACTTTTTTTGATCTTCCATGATAAATACAGCTCCATTAAAACAATGACGTTAAAGCCAATTGGCTTCGACGCAAAAATAATGGAAATTCAAATAAAACAAAACCGCCCGAATGGTGACATAACCTTTCGGAGCAACTTTCAAAGGAAGAAATTAGTTGCGGTCAAGCGCAATGCTCAACGCTCCGAAGAGCGTTGACAGGGTTTCAACGTGTTCAGCCGCGCGCCTTGTTGAATAGCTCGATGTATTCCTCGGCATTACGCTGGTCCTGGATCAGCGCAACAAAATCGTTGCCGTGTTCATCCTTGCCATTGAGGTCATGGCCGGCCTCGACGAAGAACGTCAAAAAGCGCTCGAAATCGTCGACCCGCAGGCCACGGTAGGCCTTGATCAATTTGTGCAACGACGGCGAAGTGGCATCGACCGGTTCGAAATTGAGGAACAGCTTGATCTGCTCATCACCAATCTCGTCGCCAATCACTTGTTTCTTGTCTTTACGCATTGCCGGCTCCAACTCGCACAATTCACGGGGCGGGCAGTTTACCCCCGCCAGGCCTCGGGGCTCAACGCGGGCGTTCGGCGCCGGTGTGCAGGTCGGCCCAGATATGGCCGTTGGCGTAGGTGAGGAACTGCACATAAACGGTGTTGTTGCGCAGCAGATCGATGACCACCCGGTACTGAGCCTGTGGATAAGACAGCGTCAGGGTCTTGCTCGCCTCATCGAAGACTGGCTTCTTCAGGCTTTTGCTTTCGCCGTCGAAGTTGAGGATCACCTGGCTGATGCTCGCCCCCTTGTTCAAGGACTTGCCCTTGAGGCGGACCAGCAAGGGCGAAGTGACCGGGATCGGTTGCTGGTTGGACTGGCGCTGGTTACCCAGCACCACCGAATACTCGGTCACTTGCAGCAATTGCTGCTGTTCCGGCTGTTCCTGGCGCACCACCAGGTCATCCGGCGGCAGGAACTGGCTGTGCATCGGCGCGGCCACGGCCGTCAACGGCAGGCTGGCGATCAACAGCGAAGTGGCGCAGCGACGGATCGATACACGCATGACAACCTCCAGAATCTTGGCCGGGCACTCTAGCATGAGCCCGGACGGTAAAAATAAGCGATCCGGATCAATACATCCGAACAGCGGGCGCGGCATACTCGAAGGGCCATCAGAGCTGACACCCGCCAGGCGATGCCTCTGTGGCGAGGGAGCTTGCTCCCGCTGGTTGGCGCAGCCGCCCCAACAACAGACAGCTGCAATTCCCCAGTAAACTGCGTCAACCTTTTTTACGACGGCTGCGCCGCCGAGCGGGAGCAAGCTCCCTCGCCACAGGGATCGGTGCTCGGCAGGCCCAGGTGTAACACCCGTTCATTTTGTGTGGAGTACTTATGTCTTTCTCCGCCCCACCGCTGTTCGCCGCCTGGCGCCAAACCTGGCGTGCCGGCTACACCCTGGAACGACTGCGCGGCGATCTGGTGGCCGGGCTGACCGTTGGCATTATCGCCATCCCCCTGGCCATGGCCCTGGCAATTGCCGTCGGCGTACCGCCGCAGCACGGCCTGTACACGGTGTTGGTGGCGGCGCCGCTGATCGCCCTCACCGGCGGCTCGCGCTTCAACGTCAGCGGGCCGACAGCTGCGTTCGTGGTGATCCTGCTGCCCATCACTCAACAATACGGCCTGGGCGGCCTGCTGCTGTGCACCATGCTCGCCGGCCTGATCCTGATCGCCCTGGGCCTGATACGCGCCGGCCGCTTGATCCAGTACATTCCCTATCCGGTCATCCTCGGTTTCACGGCGGGCATCGGCGTGGTCATCGCCACTTTGCAACTCAAGGATCTGCTGGGGCTGACCACCGCAGGCCAAGCCAAACACTACATCGAACAGCTGGGTGAATTGATCGTGGCGCTGCCCGGTGCCCGTCTCGGCGATGGAGTGATCGGCGCCGTGTGCCTGGCGGTGCTGATTGCCTGGCCACGCTGGGTGCCACGGGTGCCCGGGCATCTGGTGGCCCTGCTGGTGGGCACACTGTTGGGGCTGGCGATGGAGCGCGGCGGATGGCCGATCGCGACGTTGGGCGAACGTTTCAGCTACGTCGTCGATGGCGTCGCTCATCCGGGCATCCCGCCCTTCTTACCGAGCTTCGACTGGCCCTGGAACCTGCCGGACAGCCAGGGGCATCCGCTGATCCTGTCCTATGACCTGATCCGCCAATTGCTGGCGCCCGCCTTTGCCATCGCCATGCTCGGTGCCATCGAATCCCTGTTGTGCGCGGTGGTGGCGGACGGCATGACCGGCAGCAAGCACGATCCCAACGCCGAGCTGATGGGCCAGGGCCTGGGTAATCTGGTGGCGCCGCTGTTCGGCGGCATCACCGCCACCGCCGCCATTGCCCGCAGCGCCACCAATGTGCGCAGTGGCGCCTTTTCACCACTGGCCGCGATCATCCACAGCCTCGTGGTGCTGGTGGCGATTGTGCTGCTGGCGCCGCTGTTCAGCTACTTGCCCATGGCCGCACTGGCCGCGCTGCTGGTGATGGTTGCCTGGAACATGAGCGAAGCCGGGCATGTGCTGCACACCCTGCGCATCGCCCCGCGCAGCGACGTGCTGGTGCTGCTGACCTGCCTGGGCCTGACGGTGCTGTTCGACATGGTCCTGGCCGTCGCCGTCGGCCTGCTGCTGGCCGCCGGGCTGTTCATCAAGCGCATGAGCGAACTGACCGACAGCGCCGAGTTGCCGCGCCACTTCCACCAAGCCTTGCTGGACATGCCCGAGCATGTCCGCTGCTACGCCATTCGTGGACCGTTGTTCTTTGGCGCGGCGGAAAAAGCCCTGGATGTGCTGCGCCGGTTCGACCCGGGCGTTCGGGTGGTGGTCGTGGAAATGAGCGCCGTGCCGATGCTGGACATGACGGCGCTGGCCGCGTTTGAAAATATCCTGAAGGATTACCGCAAGCACGGCATCGGCCTGATCCTGGTCGCGACCGCGCCCAGGGTGCGCCTGAAACTGCGCCGCGCCGGGATTCATCGCGAACAGCGGCAATTGGCGTATGTGCAGACCCTGGAGCAGGCGCGAGTCAAGAGCGAAAAATGGCTCACTGCCGGCAGCGCCGCTCATTCAAGACTGGCTTGATCGGTAGTGAGGGTGCAGCTGATTCATGTGGCGAGGGGATTTATCCCCGCTGGGTTGCGAAGCGACCCAAACCGATCGACTCGATCAGCCTGACATACCGGGTTGCCTGTTTTTAGGGCTGCTTCGCAGCCCAGCGGGGATAAATCCCCTCGCTACAGTTCAGTCGAACTGGGCACGCATCCAGGCGTGGTACTCGGCCACGCCGGCCTCGCCTTCACGGGGCGCCCAGTGGGCCAGTTCGCCCTCGCCCACGGGCCGGTAAGGGCCGGCCTTGCATTCGAACATCAGGCTGTCGGCTTCCAGCACCACCAACCCGTGATACACGCCAGCCGGCAGGTCGACGCCGAGGCAATCGCCACCGGCCTGCAGGATGCGTTTATCCACCACCGTACCCGTTTCGTCGAAGATCAACACCCCCAGCCGCCCCTTGAGCACCAGCAAGGTTTCCGCCTTATCAGCGCTCAGGTGGCGGTGCGGTGGGATGTAGGTGGACGGCTGCAAGCCAACCGCCATGCGGTGGCACGGTTCATCCATTTCATGAAAGTTATGGTGCTGTCGTCCGCGAGGACTGGCCGCGGCTTTCTCGGCCAATTCATCGAACAACGCGTGGTCCAGAAAGCTTGGCCGAGTCATCGATTACATGCCCTTGACGGCGAAAATGCCGTTGGCGTTGCGCCAGTAACCTTTGTAGTCCATGCCGTAGCCGAAGATGTAGCGGTCGATACATGGCAGACCGACGAAATCGGCTTTCAAGTCCGGCCGCGCCTTGCGGTCATGGTCCTTGTCGATCAGCACGGCGGTGTGCACGGCGCGGGCGCCGGCGTGTTTGCAGAAGTCGATGATCGCGCCCAGGGTGTGACCTTCGTCGAGGATGTCGTCGATGATCAGCACGTCGCGGTCGATGAACGAGACTTCCGGCTTGGCTTTCCAGAACAGGTCGCCACCGCTGGTTTCGTTGCGATAACGCGTCGCGTGCAGGTAGGACGCTTCCAGGGGGAAGTTCAGATAGGTCAGCAGCTTGCCGGAGAAGATCAGCCCGCCGTTCATGACGCAGAACACCACCGGATTGGCATCGGCCAGTTGCTCATTGATTTGCGCACCGACACGGGCGATGGCCGCTTCGACTTCGGCTTCGGTGTACAGGCAGTCAGCCTCTCGCATGATTTGACGGATATGCTCGAGATCAGCGGACATGGCGCTCTCCAGGGGAAGTTGAGGGGCGGGACGGGTTCGGAAAAGCCGGCAAAGGTACGCATCAAGCAAGGCCAGATCAAGCGTTTGTGGACTAACGTTCTGTATTGTCTATAGGACAACACCCTCGGATAGATTAATCTAGGCCGGTTTTTTTGCCCGCCGCCGGAGCCTTCCCCATGCCCATCCTCGAGATCCGCCACCCGCTGATCAGACACAAACTCGGCCTGATGCGCCGCGCCGATATCAGCACGAAAAACTTCCGTGAACTGGCCCAGGAAGTCGGTGCCCTGCTCACCTACGAGGCCACCAAGGACCTGCCGCTGGAGTCCTATGAAATTGACGGTTGGGCCGGTACGGTCCAGGTCGAGAAAATCGCCGGCAAGAAAATCACCGTGGTGCCGATCCTGCGCGCCGGCATCGGCATGCTCGAAGGCGTCCTGAGCCTGATCCCCGGGGCCAAGGTCAGCGCGGTGGGCGTGGCTCGCAACGAGCAGACCCTGCAAGCGCACACCTACCTGGAAAAACTGGTGCCGGAAATCGACGAGCGCCTGGCGATGATCATCGACCCGATGCTCGCTACCGGCAGCTCCATGGTCGCCACCATCGACCTGTTGAAAAAGGCCGGTTGCCGGGACATCCGCGCCATGGTGCTGGTCGCCGCCCCCGAAGGCATCAAGGCCGTGCAGGACGCTCACCCGGACGTGACCATCTACACCGCGTCCATCGACCAGAAACTCAACGAGCATGGCTACATCATCCCGGGCCTGGGCGATGCCGGCGACAAGATCTTCGGCACCAAGCAGAAGGACGCTTGAGCATGCAGGATGAGTTCAACGATCCGCTCTGGCGCCAGGTCCTGTCCGGCGCGCAGATGCTGTTCGTCGCCTTCGGCGCGCTGGTATTGATGCCGCTGATCACCGGGCTGGACCCTAACGTGGCGCTGTTCACCGCCGGCCTGGGGACGATCCTGTTCCAGCTCGTCACCGGACGCCAGGTGCCGGTGTTCCTGGCCTCGAGCTTTGCCTTCATCACCCCGATCATCCTCGCCAAGGGTCAGTTCGGCCTGGCGGCGACCATGGGCGGCGTGATGGCGGCGGGTTTCGTCTACACCTTCCTGGGCCTGGCGGTGAAGATCAAGGGCACCGGGTTCATCGACCGGCTGCTGCCGCCTGTGGTCATCGGCCCGGTGATCATTTCCATCGGCCTGGCCATGGCGCCGATTGCCGCCAACATGGCGATGGGCAAGGCCGGCGACGGCACCGAGCTGATTCATTATCAGACCGCGATGATGATTTCGATGCCGGCCTTGCTCACCACCCTGATCGTCGCGGTGTTCGGCAAAGGCATTTTCCGCCTGGTGCCGATCATTTCCGGCGTGCTGGTGGGCTTTGCCATGGCGTTTTTCTTTGGGGTCGTGGACACCGCGAAGATCGCCGCCGCGCCATGGTTCGCCCTGCCGGCCTTCACCGCACCGGAGTTCAACTGGCAGGCGATCCTGTTCATCGTGCCGGTCGCCCTGGCGCCGGCCATCGAGCACATCGGCGGCGTGATCGCCGTGGGCAGCGTGACCGGTCGCGACTACCTGAAGAAACCCGGCCTGCACCGCACCCTGCTCGGTGACGGCATCGCCACCACCGCCGCTGGCCTGTTCGGCGGCCCGCCCAACACCACCTATGCCGAAGTGACCGGCGCGGTGATGCTGACCAAGAACTACAACCCGAAGATCATGACCTGGGCGGCGATCTTTGCCATCAGCCTGGCGTTCATCGGCAAGTTCGGCGCGCTGCTGCAAAGCATCCCGGTGCCGGTGATGGGCGGGATCCTGTGCCTGTTGTTCGGTTCGATTGCGGCGGTGGGCATGAACACACTGATCCGCCACAAGATCGACTTGGGCGAGGCGCGCAACCTGGTGATCGTTTCGGTGACGTTGGTGTTCGGCATCGGCGGTGTGCTGGTGGGCACCGGCACCGGCCCGGACGATTTCGGTCTCAAAGGCATCGCGCTGTGCGCGGTGGTGGCGATCGCGCTGAACCTGCTGCTGCCGGGCAATGACGGCTGGAAGCAGAAGAAGGCGGATGAGCCGCTGATCTGACCCCAGCTTGATATTTTGTTGTCAGCCAGATAGCTATCGCGAGCAAGCTCGCTCCCACAGTGGATCTCGAGTGGTCACACAATTTGTGTACACAGCAGATCCCATGTGGGAGCGAGCTTGCTCGCGATGGGGCCCTTGAATTTTACAAAGCGATCGGCGCCCGTTCGCAGAGGGTACTCAACGCCTGCGCCCACTGCGACCCATCATTGAGGCAAGGCACCAGCACCAACTCCTCCCCCCCTGCCGCACGGAACTGCTCACGGCCGCGATCACCGATTTCTTCCAGGGTTTCGATGCAGTCGGCCACGAACGCCGGGCACATCACCAACACTTTCTTCACGCCGCTTTTGGCCAGTTCCTCCAGGCGCGCCTCGGTGTAGGGTTCGATCCACTTGGCCCGCCCCAACCGCGACTGGAACGACACCGACCATTTGCCCTCCCCCAGCCCCATGCGTTGGGCGAACAGTTCGGCCGTGCGGATGCATTGCGCGCGATAACAGGTCGCCATGACCTCTGGCGGCGCGTTCTTGCAGCAGTCGGCATCCTTGAAGCAATGAAACCCTGTCGGGTCGAGCTTGGTCAGGTGCCGTTCCGGCAGACCGTGGAAACTCAACAACAGATGATCGTGTTCTTGCATCAGGTACGGCTTGGCGCTGGTCACCAGGGCGTCGAGGTATTCGGGCTGATCGTAGAACGGCTGGAGAATCGAAAACTGCACATTGAGTTTCTTTTCCCGTACGACCCGCTTGGCCTCCTCGATCACCGTGGTCACGGTGCTGTCGGCGAACTGCGGGTACAACGGCGCCAACGTGATCTTCTTGTGCCCCTGGCTCGCCAGTCGCACCAGTGCCGACTCAATGGACGGCTCGCCATAACGCATCGCCAGCTCAACCGGGCCCTGGGTCCACTGCGCGGTCATGGCCTGCTGCAGCCGGCGACCGAGCACCACCAGCGGCGAACCCTCGTCCCACCAGATCGAGGCGTAAGCATGGGCCGACTGCTCGGGACGTTTGATCAGGATCAGCGATACCAGCAGACGCCGCACCGGCCAGGGCAGGTCGATGACATACGGGTCCATCAGAAATTGATTGAGGTAGCGGCGCACATCGGCCACTGAGGTGGAGGCAGGCGAACCCAGATTCACCAGAAGCAACGCGTGATCGGTCATGCAACGTCCTATTTCAAAGGCGGCTGGACAAGTCTTCCAGGGCCGCAGGCAAATCAGTGAAGCGGAATGTGAAACCCGCCGCCTGCAATCGGGCTGGCGTGGCGCGCTGGCCGCCGAGCAACAGCAAGGACAATTCCCCCAGCGTGACCTTCAGCGCAAGCTCCGGCATCGGCACCACGGCCGGCCGATGCAATACGCGCCCCAGGGCCTTGGCAAAATCGCGGTTGCGCACCGGGTTCGGCGCGCACGCATTATAGGGACCGCTGGCATCGGTGCGGTGCAGAAGAAAATCAATCAGGGCGATTTGATCGTCAATGTGAACCCACGGCATCCACTGCCGACCATTGCCGATACGCCCGCCCAGCGCCAGTTTGAAGGGCAACAGCAGCCGCGACAAAAAGCCGCCCTCTGCAGACAGGACCAGACCGGTACGCACCAGCACCACGCGCAGCCCCATGGCCTCGGCCCGTTGCGCGGTTTCTTCCCAGGCGATGCACAACTGGCTGGCGAAATCTTCGCTCACCGGTCCCGATTCCTCGGTCAACTCACGTTCGCCACCGTCGCCGTACCAGCCCACCGCGGAACCGGAAATCAACACCTGCGGTTTCTGCTCGCAACGCTCCAACCACGCCAGCAAAACTTCCGTCAACGTGATGCGACTGCTCCACAACAACATCTTGCGTTTATGGCTCCAGGGGCGGTCGGCGATGGGCGCGCCGGCGAGGTTGACCACCGCGTCCACCGGCTCGTCAATTTCGTCGAGCCGGGCCACGCCCCGCACCGGTGCCCCGCAGATTTTCGCCACCTCTTCGGGGCGGCGACTCCATACCGTCAGGCGATGTCCCTGCTGCAACCAGAGGCGGCAGAGCTGACGTCCGATCAAACCAGTACCGCCGGTCAGCAATATGTGCATGAGATGTTCCTCGCATCGCGTTTTACCCGGCCCATTAGTCTATTTTTATAAGCAGGGATTTTTCGTATCGGACAGGGTCTGTGTTTAACAATAGGACAACCTGTCCAAACGCGAACGGTAAAACTTATACCAAAAACCCGAATTGTACAGGTTTAAACGACGGCGTAGTCTGTACAGAAAGGTAAACGAGGCCCTCATGACTGTACCTATCGCAATCATCGGCACCGGCATCGCCGGACTTTCAGCCGCTCAGGCCCTGACGGAGGCCGGGCATATCGTTCAACTCTTCGATAAAAGCCATGGCAGTGGCGGACGCATGTCGAGCAAGCGCAGCGACGCCGGCGCGCTGGACATGGGCGCACAGTACTTCACTGCCCGCGATCGCCGCTTTGTCACGGAGGTCCAGCGCTGGCAAGCCAACGGCTGGGCCGCGGAATGGAACCCGCAGCTCTACCATTTCCAGAATGGACAACTGAGCCCATCGCCGGACGAACAGACCCGCTGGGTCGGCACCCCACGCATGAGCGCTATCACCCGCGCCTTGCTCGACAAGCTGCAAGTGCAGTTTTCCTGCCGGATCACCGAGGTGTACCGCGGCCAGGAGCACTGGCATTTGCAGGATGCGGAAGGTTTCACCCACGGCCCCTTCGGCCAAGTGGTGATCGCCACGCCCGCTCCCCAGGCCACCGCATTGCTGGCCGCCGTACCGAAACTGGCCGCCGTGGCCGCCGGCGTGAAAATGGACCCGACCTGGGCCGTGGCCCTGGCCTTCGAAACACCACTGGACACCCCCATGGAAGGCTGCTTCGTACAAGACAGCCCCCTGGACTGGCTGGCGCGCAACCGCAGCAAACCGGGACGCGACAGCAAGCTCGACACCTGGGTACTGCACGCCACCAGCGACTGGAGCCGGCAGCATATCGACCTGTCCAAGGAAGCCGTGATCGAACACCTGCACGGTGCCTTCGCCGAACTGCTGCACAGCGCGATGCCCGCACCGAGCTTCAGCGTGGCCCATCGCTGGCTCTACGCCCGCCCCGCCGGCAGCCACGAATGGGGAGCGCTGGCCGATGCCGACCTCGGCCTGTATGTGTGCGGCGACTGGTGCCTGTCCGGCCGGGTCGAAGGTGCATGGCTCAGCGGCCAGGAAGCTGCACGTCGCCTGCACGCAAGCCTGCAGTAGATCGCGTCCCCCTCGCTCTTCGCTGCTGTCGAAAGAGACAGCAGCCTGCCTGCGACACCCACTGATGTCGCCCAGCCCTCTCTGAATCCGGTTGACTTGCGTACGTTCGAGCCTATGATGAAAATATTGTACAGAAATATAAATATGTACAAGATTAAGCCATCAGAGGTCGCCCATGCACAGTGCCGCCATCGCCAAACCCAAGATCGCCATCAGCGCCTGCCTGATGGGTGCTGAAGTTCGCTTCAACGGCGGGCACAAGCAATCGCCGTTGTGCAGCCGCACCCTCATCGAATATTTCGACTTCGTGCCGGTGTGCCCCGAAGTCGCCATTGGCTTGGGTATTCCCCGGGAACCGATCCGCCTGGTGGGCGACCCCGAACACCCCGAGGCACTCGGCACGGTGAATCGCGACCTCGACGTGACCCGACCGCTGGCCGACTACGGCCGGCAAATGGCTGGTGAACTGGATGACATCTGCGGCTACATCTTTATGCAGAAATCGCCATCCTGCGGACTGGAGCGGGTCAAGGTCTACGACCACAACGGCGTGACCCAGGACGGCGGCGGGCGCGGCATCTATGCCCAGGCCTTTTGTGAACGCCATCCCGATCTGCCGGTGGAGGAAGACGGCCGCCTCAACGACCCGGTGCTGCGGGAGAACTTCCTGACCCGGGTGTTTGCCTATGCCGCCTGGCAACCCTTGCGCCGCCAGGGCCTGACCCGGCGCGACCTGATCGAATTCCACTCGCGCTACAAATACCTGCTGATGGCGCACAACCCGGAGCAGTACAAGGCCCTGGGCAAACTGCTGGGCACCATGGGCAAGGCCGATGCCAATGAGCTGGGCCCACGCTATTTCAGTGCATTGATGGCCGCCTTGAAGAAATGCGCCACCCGCCGTACCCACACCAATGTGCTGCAACACCTGAGCGGGTACCTCAAGCGCGACATCGACGCCGAGGACAAACAGGAGGTGCAGCACCTCATCGGGCAATACCGCCTCGGCATCGTGCCCTTGGTGGTACCGCTGACCTTGCTCAAGCATCACCTGCGCCAGCACCCCGATCCTTACCTGGCGCAGCAGGTCTACCTGCAACCGCACCCGGAAAACCTCAGCTTGCGAAACGCTATTTAATGAACCACGACCCCGATGCCAGCGCCCGCGAAGACCTGGGAGCCGACTTTGCCAAGGCCTTGGCGCAAGGCTGGTTGCCCATCCGCGAAGTCGCTCGGCAGACCGGTGTCAACGCCGTCACGCTGCGGGCCTGGGAGCGCCGGTACGGCCTGATCGTGCCGCACCGCACGCCCAAGGGCCACCGCTTGTTCAACGCCGACCATGTGCAACGGATCCGGAATATCCTCACCTGGATCGATCGTGGCGTTGCGGTGAGCAAGATCAAGCCGTTGCTGGACATACCGCCGCTGCCGATGGAGCCCACACAGCCACCGGAGAACGATTGGCAGCGTCAGCGTCACGCCCTGGCGCTGGCGGTGACGCAACTGGCCGAACGTCAGATCGATGACCTGGTCAACCAGGCGATGGCGCTGTATCCACCCTGGACCGTGTGCGAACAATTGCTCCTGCCGCTGCTGGCCGAACTGCACCTGCGCTGGCAAGGCCAGTTCGGCGCGCAACTGGAACAGGTTTTCCTGTACTCGTGGCTGCGCAGCAAGTTCGGCAGCCGGATCTACCACAACAACCGTCAGGTGCGCGGCGCGCCACTTTTGTTGGTCAATCATTCGGACTTGCCCCAGGAGCCGCATTTGTGGCTCACCGCCTGGCTGGTCAGCAGCGCCGATTGTCCGGTGGAAGTGTTCGACAGCCCGCTACCGGCGGGCGAACTGGCCCTGGCAGTCGAACGCCTCAAGGCCCGTGGCGTCCTGTTGTATTCCAATCACGCCCTCAATCTGTCCCAACTGCCCAGGCTGCTCAGCGGTATCGATTGCCCGATCATCATTGCCGGCCCGGCCGCGTCGATCCACCAGGCCCGGTTATCCACAGGCGTTGCGAAGATTGACCTGTCCTGGGCCGAAGACCCGCTATCGGCTCACCGCGAACTGAGCCGCAGAGAACTCCTTTAAATGAAAAACAGCCTGCAACTGATCTGGTTGCGCAGCGACTTGCGCCTGCACGACAACACCGCCCTGGCGGCTGCCGCAGCCCGAGGGCCATGCGCAGCGGTGTACCTGACCAGCCCCGAGCAGTGGCGCGTCCATGACGACGCACCGTGCAAGATCGATTTCTGGCTGCGCAACCTCGGCGCGTTGAGCGCGGCCCTGGATGAATTGAACATCCCGCTCTTGATCCGCGAGTCAGCGCATTGGCACCAGGCGCCGTCCGTGCTGCTCAAGCTGTGTCGCGAACTGAACATCAGTGCCGTGCATGTCAATGAAGAGTACGGCGTGAATGAAACGCAACGCGACGCCGAGGTCGCCCGCGCGTTGAATGACCAGGGCATTGAGTTTCGCAGTCATCTCGACCAACTGCTGTTCAAGCCTGGCAGCGTGCTGACCAAGACCGGCAACTATTTCCAAGTGTTCAGCCAGTTCCGCAAAGTCTGCTACAACCGTCTGCACTTTTCATTGCCGAGCCTGGTCGCCACGCCGCCCCGGCAGGCTCCCACGGGCATTGCCCGCGATACTGTGCCGACGCAAGTCGATGGATTCGCCCCGCCCCGTGAAGCACTGCGCGCCCTCTGGCCCGCCGGGGAAACCGAAGCCCGACGGCGTCTGGACAGCTTTGTCGACCAACACCTCGACGATTACCAGCACGAACGGGACTTCCCCGCCCGGCCCGGCACCAGCCAGCTCTCGGCCTATCTGGTAGCCGGGGTGGTGTCGCCACGTCAGTGCCTGCATGCCGCACTGCAAGCCAACCGGGGTGAATTCGAGAGTGGAAGTGCCGGCGCTGTGACCTGGATCAATGAATTGCTCTGGCGGGAGTTCTATAAACACATTCTCGTGGGCTATCCACGTGTGTCGCGCCACCGCGCGTTCCGCCCGGAGACCGAGGCGCTGGCGTGGCGCAAAGCCCCCGCAGAACTGGAGGCCTGGAAACAGGCGCGCACTGGCCTGCCGATTATCGATGCGGCCATGCGCCAATTGCTGGAAACCGGCTGGATGCACAACCGTTTGCGGATGGTAGTCGCCATGTTCCTGACCAAGAACCTGCTGATCGATTGGCGTGAAGGCGAGCGTTTTTTCATGCAGCACCTGATCGACGGCGACCTGGCCGCCAATAATGGCGGCTGGCAGTGGAGCGCCTCCACCGGCACCGACTCAGCGCCTTGGTTCCGCATCTTCAACCCGTTGAGCCAGTCGGAAAAATTTGACCGCGAGGGACTATTCATCAAGTACTGGCTACCGGAACTGAACGATCTGACTGGGCAACAGGTCCATAGGCCAAATACCCCAGGCGGCTTGTTTGGCGCCATGGATTATCCGGCACCGATCGTCGACTTGCGCGAGTCCAGGGCGCGGGCGCTGGCAGCGTTCAGAAACCTGCCGGTGCGACAGGACGCCGCGGTTGAAGGGGTGGGCGATCAGCGAACATGAATTTGCCGGGCCGCAGGATGCAATATTTACCCGATAACATATAGTCTTACTAATCGTGCCGCGCCTACTGAAGGCTGTGTCTCAGGGCGCCGCGCAATCGAAAGGAGTATGGAATGGGTCTAAGACTGCCACGGCGCTATTGGCTCACCGGGGCTGGCAATGGAGTCGGCGCTTCGTTGGCTGAAGCGATACTCGAGACAGGTGCCTACCTGGCCGTCAGTTCGCGCTCGGCTCAAGCGTGCGAAACCCTTTCGACACGTTATCCAGGACGAGTGCTGACCGTGCCCGGCAATTTGACCGACAGCCAGGTCGTGCGCGAAATCGGCGAGCAAATCTCTCGACAATGGGGTGCCCTGGATCAGGTGATTCTCAATGCCGGAACGGCTGAGTACGTTGACGGACAACCTACCGACCAGACATTGATCGAGCATATCGTGCGCAGCAACCTGCTGGCCGCCAGCTTCTGCATCGAAGTGGCCATACCCTTGTTGCGCGCCGGGACCCAACCTCATCTGGTGGGTATTGCCAGCCCGGCGACTTTTCTGCCGCCCTCGAAAATCGAAGCGGGTGGAAGCGGGATGCGCCATCTGTTCGAATCGGCTCGGACAGAGCTGACGTCTGCGGGCGTTGATGTGACATTGGTGCACCCTGGCTACGACGACCCATCTCTGGGGCCCGACGATTGTTTCCCATTCCCGGCCCACTGGTCGCCAGAAGAAGCTGCGCGGCATGTGTTGAATCACTTGGTCGAACGCCCCCGAGAAGTCGCACTCCCCATCGCGTTCATGCCCGCCCTGTGGCCCTTGCCTTCATCCGCCGAAGCCCTGCCGGCCGACATCGACTCATGCCAGGCGAAAAACGGCTATCCGATCAAGGGACGCCCCTGAGCCGCCGATTGCCTTACACTGCGCGCCATGAAAACCATCCCCCTCCATGAAATCCCGGCACCGGCCGTCACCTGTTCGACGTGCGCGGCGTGCTGCTGCCAGTTGGAAGTGATGCTGATCACCGACACTGGGGTCCCGGAGCGTTTTATCGACACGGACGATTGGGGTGGGGAAGTGATGCTGCGGCTCGACGACGGTTGGTGCGCGGCCTTGGATCGCGACAGCATGATGTGCACCATCTACGAAAAGCGCCCGCTGATCTGTCGCGAGTTCGAGATGGGCGCGCCGGAATGCCTGGAAGAGCGCCAGGGAATTGCGACGGCGTATCGCTAAAAGAATGATCTGACAGACCTGATTTACTGTGGGAGCGAGCTTGCTCGCGATAGCGGTAGGTCAGACAACTTCAGGGTGGCTGGTCTATCACTATCGCGAGCAAGCTCGCTCCCACAATTGTTGCTCAGATGTTATAGCGGCATCGTGTAGTGCAGCGCGTAGCTTTCCACACCGTCGTTGGTCGACTTGATACCGGCGTTGGAGTAGTGAGTGGCGCGAATGCCCACTTCATGTCCACCATTGAAGCGCAGGCCAAACCCGATGCGATCCTCGAACTGGAAGGCCGTTCCCAACTTGTTGCTTTCCACTTCGGTATTGGCGAACAGTGCTACACCGATACCCGCCTCAATGTAAGGCTTCACGTTCTGCCCGGAAAATTCATACACAAACACAGGCGAGAACGACAGGCTGTGGTTGCTGGATGTCTCGTCCCCGTCCCAATAGGTATAGGCACCGCTCCAGTAGCCGGTCAGGCGACCGACGTCACTTTGCAGCCAGCTCTTGTCCCAGTCGAACTGCATGCCCAGACGATAGGTCATGGTCGAGTCGCTGGTCTGGCCCACCCCAAATTCCACACCCGCTGCTTGCGCAGTGTAAGTGTGCCCCAACAACGCAGCCGCAAACGCGGCAAAGCAGAATAAGCGCTTCATTAGAAACATCCTTTTCCGAACAGACTTAGTTGATTTTGTTACAAACACTCGAAGCTATAGAAATCCGCGCTAAAACAGAAGTTCAGCACGATTTACATAATTTTCACGTTTTTTTTACAGATCGAAGCTTCGCACAACGCCAGACGAATGCCATAGGGTTGGTAGGATTTTTCTTAGATGCATCGGGTCTGCGCTGGTCCAGAAGTGCGTTTCACTGGCCGGTCCTTCAGCCAACAGCCCGCGCTCAATCAACAGGCGTTGAAGTTGCCGGGCCACCGCGGCCCCCGTGTCGATGAGGCTGATGTGTTCAGGAATCATCCTCGCGAGCAATGGCTTGAGGAACGGATAGTGCGTGCAACCCAGGATCAGC
The DNA here is from genome assembly GCF_057655955.1 of Pseudomonas sp. Soil_N_39. Classification (NCBI taxonomy): domain Bacteria; kingdom Pseudomonadati; phylum Pseudomonadota; class Gammaproteobacteria; order Pseudomonadales; family Pseudomonadaceae; genus Pseudomonas; species Pseudomonas sp. Soil_N_39. The sequence continues at coordinate 49,734 of NZ_JBDGLI010000016.1, read as the reverse complement.
GTATCGCAGCCGGCCGCCAGCAAGGGGTCGACGTAATGCTGCAGCAATTGATGCAAGGCCGGGTTGTGCAGATCACCCGCTTCGATCAGCTCCACCAGCCCAGGACACGGTTGCGTGATGACCCGCACATCGGTGGCGAAACGGTCGAGCAACGCGGCGAACTTGGCGCTCTGCAAGGTGCCGGTGGTGGCCAGTACGCCGACGATACCGCTACGGGTCGCGGCGGCTGCGGGCTTGACCGCCGGCTCCATGCCGACGATGGGCCAATGGGGGAAATCACGGCGCAGGTCGGCAACGGCAGCGACCGTTGCGGTGTTACAGGCGACGACCAAGGCCTTGGCGCCTTGGCCCAGGAGAAAGTCGGCAATGATCGCGCAACGTTGTCGGATGTATTCCGGAGTCTTCTCGCCGTAGGGAATATGCCCACAGTCAGCCACGTACAACAGCGATTCATTGGGCAGCAGCCGACGGATCTCCCCCAGCACCGACAGCCCGCCGACCCCCGAGTCGAGCACACCGACCGGCGCTTCACTCATGTTGACCACCACAGACGCTGCAACCTGGATCACGCTTGACCCGCAACTCACGGAATCGCGTGCCCAAGGCATCGATCAACAGCAGACGCCCCACCAGCGGCTCACCGAAACCGACCAGCAACTTCAAGGCTTCAAGAGCTTGCAAGCTGCCCACCAATCCCACCAGCGGCCCGACCACACCGGCTTCGCTGCAGGTCAGTTCGGCTTCGCTGCCGTGGCCGTAGAGGCAGTGGTAGCAAGGGCTTTCAGGACGGCGCGGATCGAACACCGACAACTGCCCTTCCAGGCGAATCGCCGCGCCGCTGACCAACGGCTTACCCGCTGCGACACAGGCCGCGTTCACCGCCTCGCGGGTCGAGAAATTGTCCGAGCAATCGAGCACCACATCCACCACCGCGACCGCAGCGGCCAGGCTGTCTTCGTCCATGGCCACCCGGTGAGGCACCAGCCGAACCTCGGGGTTGATCGCCCCCAGGCGCCGCATCGCCGAATCGACCTTGCTCAGGCCGACGCTGTCGGTGTCGTGAATGACCTGGCGTTGCAGGTTGGTCAAATCGACGCTGTCGAAATCCGCCAGGTGCAGCTCACCCACGCCGGCAGCGGCCAGGTACAACGCCACCGGGGCACCGAGCCCGCCGAGGCCGATGATCAACACGCGGCTTTGCTTGAGGCGCAATTGGCCGTCGATGTCGACATGCTGCAACAGAATCTGCCGACTGTAGCGCAACAGCTCCTGATCGTTCAGCACGGCAGGCACCCCAGGCTGATGCGCTCATGGCCCCCCAGGTCCTTGCGGCTGTGGACTTCAACAAACCCCTGGGCGCTCAGCAAATCGCGCACCGCTTCGGCCTGATCGTAACCGTGCTCGAGCATCAGCCAGCCACCCGGTTCCAGGTGTGCCGGCGCCTGGGCCACGATCTGGCGTAGATCATCGAGCCCATCCGGCCCGGCCACCAAGGCACTGGCCGGCTCGAAACGCACGTCGCCCTCGGCCAGGTGCGGATCGCTGGCGGCGATGTAGGGCGGGTTGCTGATGATCAACTGGAAACGCTCGCCTTCCAAAGCGCTGAACCAGTGGCTGCTCAATACCGTGACGTTGCGCAGGTCCAGGCGCTGGCGATTGCGTTCGGCCAGGGCCACGGCCTCCAGCACCCGGTCGACCGCCGTGACGTTCCAGGCCGGGCGCTCACTGGCCAATGCCAAGGCAATCGCGCCACTGCCGGTGCCCAGATCCAGGACCCGGGCCGGAGTGGCCGGCAGCAAGGCCAGTGCGGTTTCCACCAGCAGCTCGGTGTCGGGACGCGGGATCAGCGTGTGGGGCGCGACCTCCAGGTCGAGCTTCCAGAAACCCTGTTGCCCGAGGATGTAGGCCACCGGCTCGCCGGAGCGACGACGCCGCAGGTATTCGGAGAACAGCAACGCCGCCTCGCTGGGCACGATCCGCTCAGGCCAGGTGTGCAGGAAGCTGCGGGACTTGCCCAGGGCAGCGGCCAGCAACAACTCGACATCCAGCCGTGGCGTGGGCGAATCCGGTAGCTCGGCGGCGCGTAACAGACTGGCGATAATGGTCATTCATTCACCTGTGCTTACTCGCCAATCGCCGCCAACTGGTCGGCCTGGTATTCGGCCAGCAACGGCTCGATCACCGCATCGACACCACCGGCAAGGATCTCATCCAGGGAATACAGGGTCAGGTTGACGCGATGGTCGGTGACCCGGCCCTGGGCGAAGTTGTAGGTACGGATCCGCTCGGAACGATCGCCCGAGCCCACCAGCAATTTGCGTTCGCTGGCGATGGCATTGGCGGCGGCGCTGGTCTGCTGGTCGTTGAGCTTGGCCGACAACCAGGCCATGGCCCGCGCGCGGTTCTTGTGCTGGGAACGCTCTTCCTGGCACTCGACCACGATGCCCGAGGGCAAGTGCGTGATGCGGATCGCCGAGTCAGTCTTATTGACGTGCTGGCCGCCCGCGCCAGAGGAACGGTACGTGTCGACCCGCAGGTCCGCCGGGTTGATCTCGATGGCTTCCTGCTCGTCCGGCTCGGGCAATACCGCCACGGTGCAGGCCGAGGTATGGATACGCCCCTGGGATTCGGTGGCCGGCACGCGTTGCACGCGGTGGGCGCCGGACTCGAACTTCAGCTTGCCGTAGACATTGTCGCCTTCGACCCGGGCGATGACTTCTTTATAACCGCCGTGTTCGCCTTCGTTCTCCGACAGGATCTCCACCCGCCAGCCGCGACGCTCGGCATAACGCGAATACATACGGAACAGGTCGCCGGAAAAAATCGCCGCCTCGTCGCCGCCGGTGCCGGCACGGATCTCAAGGAACACGTTGCGCCCGTCATTCGGATCCTTGGGCAGCAGCATGCGTTGCAGGTTGCTTTCCAGTTCGAGCAACTGTTCCTTGGCTTCGCGCACTTCCTCCACGGCCATTTCGCGCATGTCCGGGTCGCTGTCCTTGAGCAGCGCCTGGGCGCCTTCGAGGTCGCCCTGCACTTTAAGCAGCTGTTTATAGGTGGCGACAATCGGCTCGACTTCCGCGTATTCCTTGGAATAGGTACGGAATTTGTTCTGGTCGGCAATGACCTCGCCATCGCCCAGCAAGGCGGTCAGTTCTTCGAAACGGTCCTGGAGGATGTCCAGTTTGTTGAGCAGTGACGCTTTCATTGCGGTTTTTTATCCGAAAAGCTATCCGGTGAGCCCTCACCGAGGGCAAAGAGTTCCTGGGCCATGGCCAGCGCATCGAGGCGGCCCTCGGCGGTCAGCTTCTTGAGCTGGACACTGGGGGCGTGGAGCAACTTGTTGGTCAGGCCGCGGGCCAGTTGCACCAGCACCTCTTCGGCACTTCCGCCGTTGGCCAACAGGCGCTGGGCCTTTTGCAGCTCCTCGTCCCGCAGACGTTCGCTCTGTTGACGATACGCCTTGAGCACATCCACCGCCGCCAGCTCGCGCAGGCGCACCATGAAGTCCTCGGCGCCGACGCTGATCATCTCTTCCGCCGCCTGGGCCGCGCCCTGCCGGCTCTTGAGGTTCTCGGCCACTACCTCGTGCAGGTCGTCGACGCTATAGAGATAAACGTCGTCCAACTCGCCGACTTCCGGCTCGATGTCGCGGGGGACGGCAATGTCCACCATGAAAATCGGCTTGTGCTTGCGCAGCTTCAGGGCACTTTCCACGGCGCCCTTGCCGAGGATCGGCAACTGGCTGGCGGTGGAACTGATGACGATGTCGCTATGTACCAGCTCGGCGGGGATGTCCGACAGCAGCACCGCATGGGCACCGAACTGTTCGGCCAGGGTGCTGGCCCGCTCCAGGGTCCGGTTGGCGACGACAATGCGTTTCACACCCAGGTCGTGGAGGTGGCGAGCGACCAGGGTGATGGTCTCGCCGGCGCCGATCAACAGCGCCTGGCTGCGTTGCAAATCACTGAAGATCTGTTTCGCCAGGCTGACGGCGGCGAACGCCACGGACACCGGGTTCTCGCCAATGGCGGTGTCGGTGCGCACCTGCTTGGCGGCATTGAATGTGGCCTGGAACAAGCGCCCCAGCAGCGGGCCGACGGTGCCGGCCTCGCGGGCCACGGCGTAGGCCGACTTCATCTGGCCGAGAATCTGCGGCTCGCCCAGCACCAGCGAATCGAGCCCCGAGGCGACGCGCATCATGTGACGAACGGCCGCATCGTCTTCGTGCACATAGGCACTGGCGTGCAGCTCTTCAAGGCTCAAGTTGTGATATTCGGCCAGCCAGCGCAGCACTGAATCGGCCGAAACGTGATCCTGTTCTATATAAAGCTCACTGCGATTGCAGGTGGAGAGGATCGCAGCTTCGCGGCTGTCGGTGAGTCGGCAGAGCTGCTGCAGGGCCTCAACCAGCTGCTCAGGCGTAAAGGCCACGCGCTCGCGGACGTCTACTGAAGCAGTCTTGTGGTTAATACCAAGTGCAAGGAAGGCCATTCAAGGTCGCTGATGGTGACGTGAAGCCGGCAATTGTCCTACTTCGTCAGATTCAGAACAACCACTCGATCTCTATCGCCTCTGCCCGGGTGGTAAATCGACGGGGCGGTTATGTTTGACTCAAGGCTTGTGTCATGATGATCCGACCGCAGGTTAGTCGTCCTCTTCCTATATGAATAGATCTTCCGCGTTGCTCCTCGCCCTTGCCGTGCTCAGCGGCTGCCAGTCCATGGCCCCCGTTTCGACGGACGGTACGCCGCCAGTCGAAGACAGCGTGCAGGCCCCTGAAAAACCCAAGGTCTATGGCTCGTTCAGCGAAGAAACCATCTTCAGCCTGTTGAGCGCCGAACTGGCCGGCCAACGCAATCGCTTCGACATTGCGCTGGACAACTACGTGACCCAGGCCATCAACACCCAGGACCCGGGCATCTCCGAGCGGGCATTTCGCATCGCCGAATACCTGGGCGCCGACCAGCCTGCGCTGGATACCGCGCTGATCTGGGCCAGGAATGCCCCCGATGACCTGGAAGCGCAGCGCGCCGCCGCTGTGCAACTGGCCCGGGCCGGACGCTACGACGACTCCATGGTGTATATGGAGAAAGTCCTGCTGGGCAAGGGCGACACCCATTTCGATTTCCTGGCGCTGTCCGCCGCCGATACCGACCAGGAAACCCGCAACGGCCTGATGAAAAGCTTCGATCGCCTGTTGCAGCGCCACCCGAACAACGGCCAGCTGATTTTCGGCAAGGCCCTGCTGCTGCAACAGGATGGCGACACCCAGGGCGCCCTCACCCTGCTGGAAGACAACCCGCCGGAAGCCGGCGAAGTGGCGCCGATCCTGCTGCGTGCCCGCCTGCTGCAAGGCTTGAACCGTGGCGACGAAGCGCTGCCGCTGCTGGAAAAAAGCATCAAGAAATACCCGGACGACAAACGCCTGCGCCTCACCTACGCCCGCATGCTGGTGGAAAACAACCGCATGGACGATGCCAAGGTGGAGTTCTCCAGCCTGGTCCAGCAATACCCGGAAGACGACGAGTTGCGTTATTCCCTGGCACTGGTCTGCCTGGAAGCCAAGGCCTGGGAAGAGGCCAAGGGTTACCTGGAAGACCTGATCGCCCGGGAAAGCCACGTCGACTCGGCCCACCTGAACCTGGGTCGCATCGCCGAGGAACGCAACGACCCCGAGAGCGCACTGATCGAGTACGCCCAGGTTGGCCCGGGCAACGACTATCTGCCGGCGCAACTGCGCCAGGCCGATATCCTGATCAGCAATGGCAAGACCGCCGATGCCCAGAGCCGCCTCGCCGTACAACGCGACTCCCAGCCGGACTACGGCATCCAGTTGTACCTGATCGAAGCCGAAACCCTGTCGGCCAACAATCAGGGCGACAAGGCCTGGAACGTACTGCAGCAAGCCTTGAAGCAGTACCCGGACGATCTGAACCTGTTGTATACCCGCGCCATGCTGGCGGAAAAACGCAATGACCTGGCCCAGATGGAAAAAGACCTGCGCCTGATCATCCAGCGTGACCCGGACAACGCCATGGCCCTCAATGCCCTGGGTTACACCTTGTCGGATCGCACCACCCGCTACGACGAAGCCAAGCTGCTGATCGAACAGGCCCACCAGATCAATCCGGAAGACCCGGCGGTACTCGACAGCCTTGGCTGGGTGAATTTCCGCCTGGGCAATCTCGACGAAGCCGAACGCCTGTTGCGCCAGGCCTTGGAGCGCTTTCCCGACCAGGAAGTCGCCGCTCACCTGGGCGAGGTCCTGTGGGCCAACGGCAAACAACGCGAAGCGCGGCAAATCTGGAGCCGATTCCTCAAGGAACAGCCTGACAGCGCCATCTTGCGCAGCACCATCAAACGCCTGACCGGATCCGAGACTCTTTAAGATTATGTTTTTGCGCCATCTCATCGTTTTCAGCTTCATTGCCCTGCTCGCCGGTTGCGCGGGCTTCGGCGCCCGTGAATCCGTCCAGGGCCAGGGCAACCAGGCCCAGTGGCGCGAGCACAAGCAACAACTGAGCGGCCTCGATGGCTGGCAGATCGACGGCAAGATCGGCATCCGCGCCCCGAAAGACTCGGGCAGTGGCACGCTGTTCTGGCTGCAACGCCAGGACTACTACGACATTCGCCTGTCCGGCCCACTGGGTCGCGGTGCGGCCCGCCTGACCGGCCGGCCAGGCCAGGTTTCACTGGAAGTCGCCAACCAGGGACGCTACGAGGCCCCGACCCCCGAAGCGCTGCTGGAAGAACAACTGGGCTGGAAACTGCCGGTCTCCCACCTGACCTGGTGGGTTCGCGGGCTGCCGGCGCCGGACAGTAAAAGCCGCCTGACCCTCGATGCCGACAGTCGTTTGTCCAACCTGGAACAGGACGACTGGCAGATCGAATACCTCAGCTATGCCCAGCAGAACGGCTACTGGCTGCCCGAACGCATCAAGTTGCACGGCAGTAACCTCGACGTCACGCTGGTGATCAAGCAATGGCAGCCGCGCAAGCTGGGGCAATGACATGACCGCTGCACGCCTGACCCTGCCCTCCCCGGCCAAGCTCAACCTGATGCTGCACATCCTCGGCCGTCGTCCGGACGGCTATCACGAGTTGCAGACGATTTTTCAGTTCCTGGACTACGGCGACGAAATCACCTTTGCCGTGCGCGACGACGGCGTGATTCGCCTGCACACCGAATTCGAAGGCGTCCCCCACGACAGCAACCTGATCGTCAAGGCCGCGAAACAACTCCAGGCGCAATCCGGTTGTGCCCTGGGCATCGATATCTGGATCGAAAAAATCCTGCCCATGGGCGGCGGCATCGGTGGCGGCAGCTCGAATGCGGCGACGACTTTATTGGGCCTCAATCATTTGTGGCAGCTGGGCTGGGACATCGATCGCCTGGCCGCCCTGGGCCTGACGCTGGGCGCCGACGTGCCGGTTTTCGTGCGTGGCCACGCCGCTTTTGCCGAGGGCGTTGGGGAAAAACTCACCCCGGTGGACCCCGAGGAACCCTGGTACTTGGTGCTGGTGCCGCAAGTATCTGTAAGTACAGCAGAAATTTTTTCAGATCCGCTGTTGACACGTAACTCTCCTCCCATTAAAGTGCGCCCCGTTCCCAAGGGAAACAGTCGAAATGACTGCTTACCGGTGGTAGCAAGGCGTTATCCAGATGTTCGTAACGCTTTGAATTTGTTAGGTAAATTTACCGAAGCAAAACTCACCGGAACTGGAAGTTGTGTGTTTGGGGGCTTCCCAAGCAAAGCTGAAGCTGATAAAGTCTCGGCCCTTCTGACAGAGACCCTTACAGGGTTTGTAGCAAAAGGAAGCAACGTTTCGATGTTGCATCGCAAGCTGCAAGACCTGCTCTAAAAGGAATCGAGTGCTGGGCACTCGCAGCAACAGATACAGGGGCGTCGCCAAGCGGTAAGGCAGCAGGTTTTGATCCTGCCATGCGTTGGTTCGAATCCAGCCGCCCCTGCCATTTTCCTATACTCATCCAGGTATACCCTCAGCCTTCAGGTACTGCGCGTGTCCAAGATGATGGTCTTTACGGGGAACGCCAACCCCGATCTGGCTCGGCGTGTCGTACGTCAGCTGCATATCCCTCTCGGTGACATTTCTGTCGGTAAGTTCTCCGACGGCGAAATCACTGCCGAGATCAATGAAAACGTTCGCGGTAAAGACGTCTTCATTATTCAGCCGACTTGCGCTCCGACCAACGATAACCTGATGGAACTCGTCGTGATGGCTGATGCCTTCCGCCGTTCCTCGGCTACTCGTATCACTGCTGTTATTCCTTACTTTGGTTATGCCCGTCAGGATCGCCGTCCGCGTTCCGCACGTGTGGCGATCAGCGCGAAAGTCGTGGCTGATATGCTCACCGTAGTCGGCATCGACCGTGTCCTCACGGTTGATCTGCATGCTGACCAGATTCAGGGTTTCTTCGATATTCCCGTAGATAACATCTACGGCTCCCCGGTCCTGGTGGATGATATTGAAGATCAGCGCTTCGAAAACCTGATGATCGTGTCCCCGGACATTGGCGGCGTCGTGCGTGCACGGGCTGTTGCCAAATCCCTGGGCGTGGATCTGGGTATCATCGACAAACGCCGTGAGAAAGCCAATCACTCCGAAGTGATGCATATCATCGGCGACGTCGAAGGGCGCACCTGTATCCTGGTCGATGACATGGTCGATACCGCCGGCACCTTGTGCCACGCGGCCAAGGCCCTGAAAGAGCATGGCGCTGCCAAGGTCTTTGCCTACTGCACACACCCTGTGCTGTCGGGTCGGGCGATCGAGAACATTGAAAATTCCGTGCTGGACGAGCTGGTGGTGACCAATACCATCCCGCTGTCCGCTGCAGCACAAGCCTGTGCGCGTATCCGTCAACTGGATATCGCACCGGTGGTTGCCGAAGCGGTTCGCCGCATCAGCAATGAAGAATCGATCAGCGCGATGTTCCGTTAAGGGCCCTACCCTTTCCAGGACATCTCGTTGACGAAAAGCGCCCCGCCCCAACACTCATGTTGGGGCGGGGCTTTTTTGCCCATACCGCTTTGGCGTCGGTCGCAGACGTCATGCGGAAATGGCTATTTTGGAGATACAACATGAACGATTTTACTCTGAATGCTGAAGTGCGTTCCGACCTGGGGAAAGGTGCGAGCCGCCGCCTGCGTCGTCTCGCAAGCCTGGTTCCAGCTGTAGTCTACGGTGGCGACAAAGCCCCTGAGTCCATCAGCATGCTGGCCAAAGAAGTTGCCAAACTGCTCGAAAACGAAGCGGCCTACAGCCACATCATCGAGCTGAACGTTGGCGGCACCAAGCAAAACGTCGTGATCAAAGCCCTGCAGCGTCACCCGGCCAAAGGCCACGTGATGCACGCTGACTTCGTCCGCGTTGTTGCCGGCCAGAAGCTGACTGCTGTTGTTCCAGTGCACTTCATCAATGAAGCTGCTCCGGTCAAGAAAGGCGGCGAAATCTCGCACGTGACTTCCGAGCTGGAAGTGTCCTGCCTGCCGAAAGACCTGCCTGAATTCATCGAAGTCGACCTGGCTGACGCCGAAGTCGGCACGATCATTCACCTGTCCGACCTCAAGGCTCCTAAAGGCGTTGAGTTTGTTGCTCTGGCACACGGCGATGACAAGGCTGTTGCCAACGTCCACGCTCCACGTGTTGCTCCAGAAGCCACTGAAGAAGGCGCTGCAGAGTAATTTCACTCTGTCGCCGGAGTGACCGGAAACATCGCGGACTGGAACGTAGCGAGACAGCGGGCGAGAACGCGAAGTTTACTTAACGGTGAATCCGCCATTATCGTCCACTGTCGCAACACCGCCTGATTGCGACATCGTTATCCACACTCCAGGAAGGGCCCCTATCGTGACTGCCATTAAACTGATCGTTGGCCTGGGAAATCCAGGCGCTGAATACGAACAGACCCGGCATAACGCAGGGGCCCTTTTTGTTGAGCGCATCGCGCACGCACAAGGCGTCAGCCTGGCAGCCGATCGCAAGTATTTCGGCCTGACCGGGCGCTTCTCGCACCAAGGTCAGGATGTTCGCCTGTTGATTCCCACCACCTACATGAACCGCAGCGGCCAGGCCGTGGCGGCATTGGCCGGTTTCTTCCGCATCAAGCCTGAAGAAATCCTGGTGGCCCACGACGAACTCGACCTGCCTCCGGGCGTTGCCAAGCTCAAGCAGGGCGGCGGCCATGGCGGTCACAACGGGTTACGCGACATCATCGCGCAACTGGGTAATCAGAATACCTTTCACCGCCTGCGGCTCGGCATCGGCCACCCAGGCGTTGCCAGTATGGTTTCAAACTTTGTCCTGGGTCGTGCGCCTCGCGCCGAACAGGAAAAACTCGATGCCAGCATCGACTTTGCCCTCGGCGTGCTGCCGGATATCCTCGCCGGTGAATGGAACCGCGCGATGAAAAACCTGCACAGCCAGAAGGCCTGACACTTATCCGAGGGGAAACACCATGGGATTCAATTGCGGCATCGTCGGCCTGCCTAACGTCGGCAAGTCCACCCTGTTCAACGCCCTGACCAAATCCGGTATCGCGGCCGAGAACTTCCCCTTCTGCACCATCGAGCCGAACAGCGGCATCGTGCCGATGCCCGATCCGCGCCTGGAAGCCTTGGCCGCTATCGTCAACCCCAAGCGCATCCTGCCGACCACCATGGAATTCGTCGACATCGCAGGCCTGGTGGCTGGCGCGTCGAAAGGCGAAGGCCTGGGTAACAAGTTTTTGGCCAACATCCGTGAGACCGATGCCATCGCCCACGTGGTGCGCTGCTTCGAAGACGAGAACGTGATTCACGTTTCCAACAGCGTCGACCCGAAACGCGACATCGAGATCATCGACCTGGAACTGATTTTCGCCGACCTCGACAGCTGCGAAAAACAACTGCAGAAAGTTGCCCGCAACGCCAAGGGTGGCGACAAGGACGCGGTCGTCCAGAAGGGCCTGCTGGAGCAGTTGATCGCCCACTTTACCGAAGGCAAGCCTGCGCGCAGCCTGATGAAAAACATGAGCACCGACGAGAAGCTGGTGATCAAGGGCTTCCACCTGCTGACCACCAAGCCGGTCATGTACATCGCCAACGTCGCTGAAGACGGTTTCGAGAACAACCCGCACCTGGACGTGGTCAAGGCCATCGCCGAAGAAGAAGGCGCCATGGTCGTTCCGGTCTGCAACAAGATCGAAGCGGAAATCGCCGAACTGGACGACGGTGAAGAGAAAGACATGTTCCTCGAGGCCCTGGGCCTGGAAGAACCTGGCCTGAACCGCGTGATCCGCGCCGGCTACGAGATGCTCCACCTGCAGACCTACTTCACCGCCGGTGTCGAAGAAGTCCGCGCCTGGACCGTCCGCGTGGGTGCCACCGCACCGCAAGCCGCCGGTGTGATCCACACTGACTTCGAAAAAGGCTTTATTCGTGCCGAAGTCATCGCCTATTCGGATTTCATTCAGTACAAGGGCGAAGCGGGCGCCAAGGAAGCGGGTAAATGGCGTCTGGAAGGCAAGGAATACATCGTCAAGGATGGTGATGTGATGCACTTCCGCTTCAACGTCTAACGTTTTTTCGCATCCGGTCATTGGAGGCGATCAAAGTCTTCATGAGCCCATCGCGTGGCAGCGACTCGCTGCCACGCGACCTTCTGGAGCCGATGTCAGGTCAATAGATGCCCTGGATCAGCCTCGGGCGCTACCCCGACCAGCCCTATCTCGGCGTCGGGAGCAAAGATCATGTCATCTTCATCAAGGCTTTCTCGCCAGTCCCCGGCAAGCGCGACCTGGAACCAATGGCCTTGTGCGTCCGCTTCCACATCCCTCAGGTAAGTGCGGTCCAGTTCGTTGTTGTAAACCATCTCCAGCGTAGTGTCCGTGCCATCTCCGAAGCCGGTATAGCCCAGGGCCGATACATCGATCTTGTCGTCAACGGTGAAGCCTTCGATAAGATCGGCAAAGCTTTGGCTGTCCGTACGATAGCTGTCCTCGGTAGACAGATAGCGGAACACGTCGTCATTTTGGTGGTTATCCGTCCACAACGAGATGTCGGCTCTATCTCCACCGTTGAGACGGTCTGCGCCCGCGCCACCGATGATGACATCGGCTCCAGCACCACCGTTGATACGGTCATTGCCGTCCAGGCCATAGATGATTTCCGCCAAGGCAGAACCGGTAATCGTATCCTTGGCAGACGTACCTTCAACAGTGGGCGCGGTGAACACCAGGTTGGTGCTGTCCAACTGCCCCACCAGGTTGCCATCCAAGGCCAGTTCAAACCGTTGCCCGGAGGCATCCGCATCGTAGTTCTTGAGGTAGGTGCGAGTGCCGTCTGCGCTCGCCATGACAGCCAAGGTGCCGTCATGGCCGTCGCCAATGCCGGTGAAGCCCAAGGCAATCAGGTCGATGCGGTCCTGAGAAGCATCGAAGTCCTGGACCCGGTCGCTGTTGTTTTGCGTGGCAGTGCGGAAACTGTCGCTCAGTTCGGTGAAGCGGAAAATGTCAGCGCCAGCGCCGCCCTGCAGAAAGTCGCGTCCGCCGTTGCCTTGGAGCACATCATCACCCGCCAAGCCGTGGATGATTTCAGCGGCATCGGTCCCCTGCAGGATTTCTTCCCCGGCGTATCCGCTCACATGAAGCTTGCCGTCCTGGCTGCCGAAGTGAGTATCCACACTGCCATCGGCGTTCAAACGGATGACGCTGAAGTCCCCGTTGCTCGTGCCGGCGGCCAGAATCTTGCCATCGCCTTGTACCGTCAAAGCCACAGGCGTGTCGGCTTCGAAGGTCACCCTGCCATTGGAGCCAAAGCTGGTATCGAAGGAGCCGTCAGCGTTAAGCCGCGCGACAGTAGCCAAAGTATCGCCTTCGCCATGGCCCATCACGATGATCTTGCCGTCAGCCTGCACGGTGACCACTGAGTCTTCGCCAAAACCCGTGGCAGCGCTCAAGGAGAGTACACCGTCATCACCGAAACGGGTATCCAGCTGACCGTCGGGATTGAAGCGCTGCAGGGTGTACGTCGGATCACCTACGCCGGCGATATTGTAGGCAGCCCCGACCACAACACTTCCATCCGCCTGCACCGCAGTAGAAATCCCTCCGTTGTAGTAGGCGTCTTCGGGAATATTGACAGTCAGCGCGCCATTGTCGCCAAAGCCATCGACGAAAGTGCCGTCATTGCCGATCCTGGTCACTGTGGCCTGGTCAAACCCACGAGCGCTGATCTGGAATGTGCCATCCGTACTCGCCGTCAGGTCGATGTCCTTGAAGTCGTGGTTGATGTCGACCGTCATAGCGCCATTTTGGCCAAAGCTGGCATCGCGTGTCCCGTCGCTGTTGAAGCGCTCCACCTGTACGCCGGTGTTCAGCACGACGGCGACAAGCACCTTGCCATCGGACTGCACCGCCGTCAGCTCGTAGCGCGACGCCGGGGCTATCGCAGCAGGTACGATGTCGATGCCACCTTCATGGAAGCTGGTGTCCAGGCTACCATCGGCGTTCAGCCGGACAACGGAGTGGTTCTGTTCGTAACCGTAGCTTTCCTCGCCTGGCGCGCCGGGGTATCCCCATGCCAGGTACTCGGTATAGCCTCCAACCAATATCTTGCCGTCTGGTTGGATAATGATGCTCTGGTTATCGTCGAACTGACCGGTGAGGTCGACTTGGACAGTGCCCGGGCCAGTTCTCACGGTATGGGTACTTGCCATCGTGCTATCGCTGGTTGCCATGGGTTAATCCTTTAACGGGGGCTGGATCCGTCACTCTAGTAGAGCAGTAAGGATTTGCACGCTGCCCCAGCGTTGGCACGAGCAGAGTTCGACCGGTGGTTTGTTGAAGCCTAAGAAAAGGGGCTGTCCCCAATTCTCTAGCGTCTAAGTTGCAGGTGGTGTTGTGGGTGATGGGGTGTATATCCGTTATTTAGGTAACGGCTACTTAGGGTTTCGCCCTTACGGCGAGTCACTTTTGAAAAGCGCAAAAGTAACCAAAACGCTCTTGCCCCACCACTCGGCACCTCGCCTAGGCTCGGTGTGCCCTCACTCCGGCATTGCTCCGTGGGCCCGCCGCGAAGGGCCATCCATGGCCCAGCGCGGCTAACCCGGCATCCATGCCGGGTTGCCCACTCCACAATGCCTGCGTTCGGCCAGCGTGGTTAACGGGGCGCCCGAGATCAACGTCCACCGCGAGGCGGCCTGAGAGCCGACCTGGTTCTTGATGAGACCGCGTTTCTCCTGTGGGAGCGAGCCTGCTCGCGAAGGCGGTGGGTCAGTTTGCGGTGATGTTGGATGTGCCGGCCTCTTCGCGAGCAAGCTCGCTCCCACAGGGGATCTTGGTGCTCATCAGTCTTGTGTTCACCGCAGGCCCATTGTGGGAGCGAGCTTGCTCGCGATAGCGGTGGCTCAGCCACATAGATGCTGACATGTGCCCCGCTCCTGCTCTTGCTTTGGATCTTGATCTTGATCTGGGCGCCCTGTTAAACCACGCTGGCCGAACGCAGGCATTGCGCAGTGGGCATGCCGGGATAGCCGCGCTGGGCCATGGATGGCCCTTCGCGGCGGCCCACGGAGCAATGCCGGAGTGAGGGCATGCCGAGCCTAAGCGAGGCACCAAGTGGTGGGGCAAAGCGTTTTTGGTTACTTTTGGCGCTCTTCCAAAAGTGACCCGCTGTAAGAGCGGAACCATAAGCAGCCGTTACCTAAATAACGGATATACACACAAACCAAAAAACGTATCTAAGGCCTTCAAATAAGGCACTCACACGATCAACCACACGCAGAAAAAACCCATAAAAAATCATCGACTTCTTGAAATCACACCACTCATATACTGATTCAAATCGCGAAAGTCCTTAACCCCCCAAGAAAACGGCGCTAACTTCACCCCATTCTCTTTCAAAGTCCTGGGAATCAAGTCCCCATTGGGACGAAGTATTACCGACGACACAATAACCCCCGGATAAACCCTCAAACGCTCCTTGAAAGCCGCAATCGTAAGATCAGGCGTAGGAGGATTGCTTTTATGAGCCAATGGCCCCGTTCCCTTGAGGTCCACCCCATGGCACATGACACATCGCTGCAAATAAATACCTTTCCCATTAGCATTTTCCGCGAAGGACAGTGATGTTTGAATGAGCGACAAAATTCCTAGCGAAGCAATGACCAACATTCTCACTATTCATGCAGCCTTGTTGTATAGATCAGATCGGCGCTATTGATGCGGGAGCAAGCTCGCTCCCACACCTCACTAGAACAGATAACCCATGTAGATCGCCGCACCACCACCGGCCTGCAAACCAGCATTCACACCCGCCATGACCACCGCCCCCTTGGCCGAGCGCGCCAGTTGCCGGTTGACCGTGGTCGAAGCGATGAGCGAAGTTGCCGGGTTAGAGCTCAAGGCCACCGACAACGCCAGCAACTTGGGATCGAGCCCGAATAGCAGGGCCGTGGCCGACCCGCCGACCACCAGGCCCACGCCCACTTCGGTATACATGCATGGGCCGGTGATGTCGTCGCTGGTCAGGTCGCGATTGACCAAGGCATCGCTGACAAACACCTTGCCGGTGCTGGGAAACGCCTCTGCGGCACCGGCGCCAGCCACGCTCTTGCCCTTGATCTGGATATTGATCTTGCCGAAGCGCGGCAGCCGTGCGCCAAAGCCGACACCCACGCCAACACCGCCATAGCGGTAGCTGACGTCCTCGCCTTGGGGCGAACGCAGGATAATCGAGCCGCCGCTGCCCGCCACCATGACCACGGTCAGACCGCCGCCGCTGGCGGTCTGGTACTGCCAGCGACTTTCATTGACCGGGAGTGGGATGTTGTAGCTCATACGTTCAAAGTCCTTTATATGAATGAACCGCACCGCGGCCGCGTTGACGGAAAGCTTTTAGCAGGCCGACAAGGGTGAACACCAGGCCGATAAACCCCAACACCCCGGAGGTGCCCCATAGTGCGGCCGGGGCATCGACGATGGCGCTGCCAGCCGGCTGCTCAGGCAGGTAATGCACCCGCACCGGTTGGTCTTTCTGATAGCCGAAGATAAAACCGCCCTGGGGGTAGGAAATTTTTTCACCGCTGGCGGTGGTGAAGGCGATTTCAGGATGGGAACCGCCGGCATTCAAGTGGCTGACGATGCCATCGGCGGTCTGTGCCCGAGCGAGGAAGTCGCGTCGGTCGAGAGAGAGATTGACGGCAATGCCCAACAAGCCAATGCCAATCAGGGCAAACAGCAGGCCCAGCAGAATCGTCCCGATGCGTGACGGGGTGTCGTTAGCCATGGCGGGTCTCAGTATTCATCCATGAAAGAAGAAGATCAGAGTATCAAGAAACCCTGGGGATATCCTATCCCCCTTACGTGGCTTGACTCACCAACGGCAACCTCACCACGAACTCGCTACCCTGCCCATCCCCTGCACTCTTGCCGATTACCGTGCCGCCGTGGCTTTCGACCAACTCGCGCACCACCGTCAAGCCAATGCCCAGGCCAACGCCGTTGAAACCGACGGCGTGAACGTCCTGCACGAACGGCTCGAAGATGAACGGCAGCGCCTTGGGCGAGATCCCTATGCCGCTATCGCGGATGCCGATTTCCACCCTATCGACCTCGACGGTGGCCCAAAGCCTGATCGTACCGCTGGCAGGTGTGTACTTGGCGGCATTGCCCAGCAAGTTGCCGAAAATCTGAGCCAGCCGCACCGGATCGCCGTTCACCCATAATGCACACCCGGGTAATTGGGCACTAAAGTGCAAGTCGCCAGAGAGCATGATCGGCCGACAGTTGTCGATGGATTCATGAATGATCTGAACGATATCGACAATCTCGCAATCGAGGCGAAACTTACCGGTCTTGACCCGAGAGACGTCGAGCAAGTCTTCAACCAACCGAGACATGTGCCGCACCTGGCCTTCGATCAACTTCTGCATGCGCGGCAGTTCCTCACTGGGCGCCCGCGCCAGTCGGCCGGCAATCATACTGATGGGGTTCAGTGGATTGCGCAGTTCATGGGCCACCAGGGCGAGGACGCTACGCTGGCGCTCCAGTGCGCGTTCGGCCGAGGCCTTCAGGTGTTGCGCGCTGAGGGCGGCGATGACCAATAGCTCATTGGCTTCGCGCATATCCTGATACAACTGTTGTTGTTCTAGTGCCTGCGTGCTTTTTGGCTTTTCAGCCTCGGACTGGGCCGACAGGATCGCCAGGACCAATTGCTGGTTGGCCTCGATCAACTGCTCGATATGTTGCTTATCGGCGAGTTGGGTGTTGGCCTCGCGCAGCTCCTTATGCAACGCCGCCAACACCGCCCGCGCCTCGACGGTTTTCTGGCCAAGCAGGAACAGCTCGCGAGCGGCCGAGGCCTTCGCTTGCTCATTCTTGCCATTGGTCTCATTCATGATCGCGACTCATCCGGCGCCGTTGCCGGAAAGCTGCAGGGTCGGCCGACCGCCGAGCAACCCCTCCCGATCCGGCAACATTTCGCCGATCTGCAAGCCGTTGTCGTCGATGCGATAAAGGCGTAGCTCGTCGGAGTGAGCACTGGCCCGCACCTTGACCACCGCCATGATGCGCAATAAACGGCTCTGCACTTCAATGTAGCGCTGAACGATAATGGCGTCGGTGAGAAAAGCCGTGCCATAAGGGCTGAAGCGCAGGTCGGTGTAGCGGTCTTCCAGCTCCGAGGTCAGCAACACACTGACACCGGCGCTGGTCAACGCTGTGACCATGCGTGACAGCGACTCGCGAAAGTCCTCGCGAAAGGTCGGCGCCAGCGCCAGTTCGAAGCCCGACAGCGAATCAATGACCACCCGGGTCGCTTTCAAGCGGGCGATCTCGCCCAGCAGCAGGTGCACGATTTCGTCGATGGACAAGTCCGGCGCGCGGCTATCCACCAGTCCGACTTTTCCACATTGAATCAAGTGGGCGAGCGTGGCGTTCTGGGAATGATTGGGACGTTGTTCAAACACCGCGATCACGCCGGTCTCACCGTTGCGCGCGCCTTCGGCGAGAAAGGACGCCGCCAGTATGCTCTTGCCTGAACCGGACGGCCCCGCCACTAGCAAGGAATACCCGCGCGGCAGGCCACCGCCGAGCATTTCATCGAGCTGCGGTACGCCCATGGCCAGGCGCTTGATCGGAAACTCCAGCGGCGCTTCGCCCGGATTGAAGGGAGCGGGGGCAAATACCTTGATTCCCGACGAAGCGATACGGAAGGTGTGCAGGCCCGGCAGCGTCGGCTGGCCGCGCATCTTCATGATTTCCATCTTGCGCACCATGGAATTGCGCTGAACGCTCTGGCGCAGCCAGATCAATCCATCGGCCACGGTGAAAATCGGGTTGGTATCGGTTTCGTTGAAATACTCGCCGATCAGGAAAGTCGTGGCCTGCCAGGTGGTCATCAACATGCCCAACTGCTGGACGAACTGCGGCAGGTTGTTATTGGGGTTGTCCTGGGTCTGGCTGGCCAGCACCACCGAACGGAACGAGTCAACGAATACCAGCGCCGGGGAGTGAGCCTCCACCTCGCTGACAATGCGCCGCAGCACTTCGTCCAGATCCCCGGCCAGGGTATCGTCAGCCAGATTGACGTAGCGGATCGATTGATTGACCGCTTCGCTGTCGAAGAAGTCGAACTGCTGCTGATAACGCAGCATCTTCAGCGGCGGCTCGCCCAGCACGGTAAAAAACAGCGCGGGACGCTCCGGAGTCGCCAGGGCAAACATCATCTGGTGCGCGAGGGTAGTTTTGCCGCAACCGGGGGGACCGGCGATCAGGTTGAACGAAAACTCCGGCAATCCTCCGCCCAAGACCTCGTCCAGCCCTGGCACGCCGGTAGCCAAGCGGTTGATAGTCACTTTGGTGTTCATGGCGAATTTTCCTGCGAAGGGGTGTCGCTCAAGGAAGGCTCCCACACGTCACGAAGCAACCGTGCGGTGAGCGAGGGCCCGATCAGCGTGGTCAGCAACTCATAAAAGACTGTCAGCATCGCTTCACCGAAAAACAGCGCATCGGCTTCGCTTTGCTCAACAAGTACCGATTTAAGAGCAGTCAGAACCAGGCCTGGCTGCACCCTGTCGCAGGTGCGGGTCAGGCGCGGATGAGTAGACCCACACAAGTGCAGGCTGCGGCGATACAGCGCGGCGACCCCTTGTTGACCAATGACGGGCGTAAGGGTCGCCTCTATATCCTGCAAAATTGAAATGATCGCGTGAGCGATCCTTGCAGTGTCAGCGTTGGGGCCAACGCGGTGCGTCAGAGAAGCTACGATCTGACGGCTCTCTTCGCTTAGCGTGGACATAGCTAACTGATATCCGATGGGCAAGTATCGATAGTACACCCTCAAGGACGTTATCGAGCCCCCATTGGACAAAGCAATGCAATTGCGCCCCTCTACAGCCAGCGAACAAACCTGGCTTGAACGATCCCCCAAACTGAAAAATCCCCGGCATCACTCGCTGATACGGGGATTTTGCTTCATCACGCGCCAGGCGGGCGCCTGGAGCGGGCTGGAAAAAACTAACCTCTTTTGACTTTGAAACGTCCCAACACACGCTGCATCAGTGAGGCTCGCTCCGAAAGGTCCTTGGCCGCCACCGCACACTCTTGTGAGTTGGACTGGTTTTTCTGCGTCACTTCATCGATCTGCTCCAAACCGATGCTGGCCTGCTGCAAGCCCGAAGCCTGCTCGCTGGAGGCCTGGTAGATCAACGAAACCAGGTTGGAAACCGCGCTGGTTCCCGTGACGATGTTTTTCAGCGATTCGGCGGTCCGGCCGGCGATGATCATGCCGCGCTGCGTCTTGCTCGATGAGTCGGCGATCAATGCCGCCGTCTGCTGGGCGGCCTCGGCGCTGCGGGCGGCCAGGCTGCGTACTTCGTCGGCAACGACGGCAAAACCGCGCCCAAGCTCACCTGCCCGGGCGGCTTCGATGGCCGCGTTCAGCGCCAACAGATTGGTTTGTGCGGCAATATTGTCGATGGTGGTGATGATCGCGGTGATGTCCTTGCCCGAGTTGTCGATTTCGGCCATGGCGGCAATCAGCTCGCTCATCAATTTATCGCTCTCCCCCGCATCAGCCCGCGATGCCTGGGATTGCTCATCGGCTTTCTTGGCGTTGGCGGCGTTGTCCCGGGTCTGCGCAGCCATTTGCGTCATCACCGCGCTGATTTCGGTAATGGACGACGCGGAATTCGACGCGCCATCGGACAATGACTGGCTCAGATCAGTGACCTGCGCCGAGCTGCCGGTAATCTGCGTAGCGCTGGTCTGCACCTCGGAAATCAGCTGGTTCAGGTTGCTGACCATCTTCTCCAGCGACTTGCCCAGGGTATCGTGGGGCGAAGACAAGCGGACCTCCAGGTCCAGATCACCTTCGGAAATACGCTCGGCCACACGAACCTGGCGTTGCAGGCTTTCGGACATGTCGTTAAGCGCCACAGACAATTGCCCGACTTCATCCTCGGATTTCTGCACCAGGCGACGAGAAAAATCCCCCAGGCTGATGTTGGCGGCCAAGGCCGCGGCCTCGCGGATCGGCCCGACGATTTTCGCGGCGGCAAACCACAGGGCGGCCAGGGCCAACAGGGAAATGACCATCCCCACCGACACTTGCCAGATGCTGTTGCTGATACTGCGCGCCTGCAGCTCTTGCTCCAGGGCTATCGCCTGGCTCATGACCACGGCCTTGGGCAGACGAATCAGCACCGCCCAGGGCTTGCCTGTGCGACCCAGCGTAATGGGCATCAGCACTTCGATATGCTGGGTTTGTGGATTGAGCAGGCCATTGCCACGACCGCTCTGGATGTCGCGCAGCACGCTTTCCCAGGACTCAGGTAACAACGCCTTGATGGGCTGGCCAATCAAGTCAGTACGCTGGCTGTCCGCAACCACCAGGCCCTGGTTACTCAGGATCGTCACCGTGCCTTTGCCGCCGTAGAGCTCGGCAGACATCTGCTCGCTGAGCTTCTGGATAAAAGCGATGTCGAAGTCAGCACCGACCACACCGTAGAACTTGCCATTGGCGACGATCGGAACCGACAAAGTGGTCAGCCAAACGTTTTTACCCTGGACCACATAAGGAATGGGGTCCAGCACGCTTTCCTTCAGGGTGTCGCGCGGGCCGCTGTACCAGCCGCCTTTGGGCACACCGTTAGGGTGACGGTCCGGGGAGTCATACTCGACCAACGGCTGCACCGCGACATGGCCACCGGCGCTACGTGTCCAGTAAGGCGTGAAGCGCCCTGTCTGTGGATTGTTACCGTCCTGGGCATTGCGCAACGCCAGATCCTGTCCATCCAGCGCATCCGGTTCCCAACAGGAATAGGTGCCATTGAAATCAGGGTTGTCCTTGAGGACGCTGAGCAACACCGTATTGATCTGCTCCCTGCCCAATGCCAGGGGGCTTTGCGTGCTCTTGCTGGCGGCAAAGGTATTGGCCATGGTGCGGGCTGCATCCAGGGCATTCTGCAACTTGGCCTGGATGGCATTGGCCCGGGACTCGGCCAGGTTCTGAATTTCCCGGATCGTTGATTTTTCAACCAGCGCCGAGACTTCGGTGGCCACGTATTGCTCATTGGCCCGAGCGGTAAAGAGCCCGTAGATAATCAGGCTGACCGATGAAACAAACAGACAAACGCCTGCCGTGACACAAATGCGTGCCTGCAATGACTTGAACTTCATATCATCCCCTGCCTGATTCTATTTATTGCCAACGTTAAAGACGAAGGCCTCTAACTTGTGCGCGACGCGGCGAATAACAATCAATCACGGCTGTTTACGCGGCCCACGAGGCAATCGCCTTGAAAGGGCACGGCGATACAGCTGCTTTATAAGTATTTGAAACGTGGCAGGTGGGGCACAAAAAGCAGTAGAGGTATTCAAGTCAGGAACCGAAGGCCTTATGTCCAGGACAGTAAGGGCGATAGCTGGAAAGAATGCGAAGCCTGCTTGTCCAGTCACCACAAGGTCACCCTTGAATAATGCCGCAGAATCCATTCAGACCAATAACCACGACAGCAAATTAACACGACCGGGTTTTATACAAAATCAAACTTAGGCGTTATACAAAACAGTACTTTAGTCTTAATTCACCAAAGGCCCGACATCCAGGGTGAAAGTGCCCGCGCGCGAGGTGTCACGCCGGGCTATTCGATCCTGAAAGAGGCTGGGCACGCCGTCGCGTTATCGGCTATAGGAGGGCATCGCCAATGGCACCGGCTGCGGGTTGGCGATGACCCAACGCACAGCCAATTCACAGAGACGCTCGGTCTGCTCGGCGTTATCGTTGCCATTGCGCAGAACGGCAGCCAGCGCCCGTGCTTCAGCGAGCTCGGCCGCAGGCAAGGGCACGGCGCTGCCCACATGGTCAACCAGAGCCGCCAACATCGCTTTGAAATCCGCGTCCCAGTTGGCCGAGCCGTTGTGGTGAATCTCTCGGGAGATACGGCCACTGATGCGGATCACCTCACCCTGCGCCGTCGCTGCGGCGCCAGAGGATGGCACCAGCAGCTCCCACAGTTGCTGATGCTGGTCACGCCAGTCACTGGCCGCTACGACAATAGCGGCCTGACCGTCGTGAACCTTGCGAGGGGCAACGGGAGTGACGTTGAAAAGACGATAAAGACTGGCCAGGGCAGCGTCCGTTGTCTCGAGGTAGTCCGGGTTGAAGGAGGCCCGGTGAAACTCGAACTCACGACCGATGCGCTGCACTTCAGCGAGCATGCGGTCATCGGCTTGCAGCCCTGCCGCCAGCAGCGTCTGGGCGATTTTCGCGGTGGCCTCGATATCGGCATTGCGGGTAGTCGCCAGGGCAATATGCAACACACCCTGTCCCTGCCGACTCTTGGCATCGACATTGGCGCCACGGCGGATCAGGGCAGCAATGGCCTCGGCCTTGTGACTGTTGGCCGCGGCATGCAATGGCGTGTAGCCCTGGTAATCCTGCGCCTCGATATCGGCGCCCAAATCCAGCAGCAGATCGACACCACCGATCCAACTCGAACTGCGATGGTGCAGGGGCGTTCGTTGGTAAGTGTCACGGGCATTAATGTCGGCGCCCTGCTCCACCAGCCAACGGACCAGTTCGTCGGGGCAGTTGTAGAAGCCCAGCGCGGTGCTCTTGCTGTAACCCCCGGTGGCTTCAAGCTCGCACGCATCGAAGACGGCGACCAGTTCGGCAAACGAGGCCTGCTCCAGCCGCTGACCAAAATCCTTCGGCAGAGTCTTGCGTTTACGCTTACCCATGGCGGCGGCCACCGTTCTGATCCAAAGATTTTTCAGCATAAAAACAAATACTCATCGGTCACGGCCATCTGAATGTAGATCAGACTTTTTTAGTTCTCGGCAGGAATATCGCCAACACCCCGAACAACGGCAGGAACGAACACAGCCAGTACACGTACTCGATACCCCGGATGTCCGCCAGGTGCCCCAGCAGCGCAGCGCCAATCCCGCCGAAACCGAACATCAGCCCGAAGAACACACCGGCGATCATCCCGACATTGCCCGGCACCAGTTCCTGGGCGTACACGACGATGGCCGAGAACGCCGAGGCGAGGATGAAGCCGATGACCACGCTGAGGATGCTGGTCCACAGCAGGTCGACGTGAGGCAGGATCAGGGTGAAGGGTGCCACGCCGAGGATCGAGAACCAGATCACCGCCTTGCGCCCGATCCGGTCGCCAATCGGGCCGCCAAAAAAGGTCCCCGCCGCCACCGCGCCGAGGAACAGGAACAGGTGCAACTGCGAAGAAGCCACCGACAGGTCGAACTTCTCGATCAGATAGAACGTGAAGTAACTGGTAAAACTGGCCATGTAGAAGTACTTGGAAAACACCAGCAGCCCCAGCACCACCAGCGCACTCAAGACCCGGCCCTTGGACAGACCATGGGTGGCCGCCTGGCCTTGCTTGAGCTTGAACAGGTTCAAGTGGTTGGCGTACCAGCGGCTGATGCGGTACAGCACGAACAGCGCAAACAGGGCGAACAGCCCGAACCAGGCCACATTGCCTTGCCCGTAGGGAATGATGATCGCCGCCGCCAGCAGCGGGCCGAAGGCAGAGCCGGCGTTACCGCCCACCTGGAACGTCGACTGAGCCAGCCCGTAGCGGCCACCCGAGGCCAGTCGCGCCACCCGCGATGCTTCCGGGTGGAAGGTCGACGAGCCGATGCCGATCAACGCCGCCGCCAACAGGATCAGGGCAAAACTACCGACCATGGACATCATCACAATGCCGATCAGCGTGCACACCGTCCCGGCCGGCAGCAGCCAGGGCTTGGGGTGTCGATCTGTGTGATAACCAACCCAGGGCTGCAACAAAGAGGCGGTCAACTGGAACGTCAGGGTGATCAGGCCAACCTGGGTGAAGGTCAGGCCGTAGCTGTCCTTGAGCATCGGGTAGATCGAGGGCAGCACCGCCTGGATCAAGTCGTTGATCAAGTGCGCCAGCGCCACGGCGCCGATGATGCGCATGACCAACGGGCTGCTTTGCGCTGTGCCGGCAACGGATGGGGCGGCGGCCTGGGTATTGCTGATAGCCATGGGAGTTTCCATACGACAGAGGGTGCACACGGGCAGGTGCGTCAATGTGCCATTTTTCGGTGCGACAAGGCTATCCCCTTAGCTTGCTATCGACCTTGAAAAATTGTCGAATTCCAAGGTGATAGCCCAACGCCATGGTCTGAATCTTGCCTTGTTAATGCCCTACAACGCGGCTCCTTACAAAGGAGACCGAGAATGGGAAGTTTCGCTACAGAGCTGGCCTACCGAGCCGATTTGGACAAACTTTCGAAGCCTTTTAAAAGGGCACCCGTTTTGGCACTTGTGTAGAAACGCACAAAAACAGTGCAAGGGTGTTCAGGGGAGTATGGGCATGCAGGCTTTTTTATCACCGGGAATCAGGTTGTTGGGGCATTTCGGCTTCGCCCGTAAATTCCAATTGCTGTTCCTGCTTTTTATCCTGCCGCTCATGGGCAGCCTGTGGCTCATCGGCCAGGACTATCGCGACAAACTCAGCCTGATTTCCGGGGAACGCGCCGGGGTTCGTCAATTGCTGGCACTGGATAACCTCGACAACCTGCTCACCGCCCAGCGCAACCGCGCCGCCCGCTGGCGTGCCACCGAAACCAATCGGCAGCCGACACCCGCGACGCTGGCCGCCATGGCGGCGTACGATGCCGTGCAACCGGCCCTCAACCAGGCCGCCAGTGACCTGGCCAATACGCTGCAAACCGAAGGGGCCGAAGCCGATACCCTCGCCCGCTATCAAACCCTGCAAACCAGCCTCAACGGCCTGGATTCGAAAAGCCTGGGCAGCGTGGGTTGGTGGCCGGATGGCTATGACCGCTTCACCGCGGCCCTCAGCGCCCTGCAAGCGTTGCGCGAGCAGATGGTCATGGACAACCGCCTGACCCTCGCCTCCTGGTTGGAGACTTATCTGCTGACCCAGATCTCCACCCAACAGACGCCGGACCTGATCGAACGGGTCGGCCGCCTGGCCAGCGTCGGCCAGTCCTCCGTAGTATCAGGCCAGTTCACGCTGCAGAGTCGCCTGCAACTGCGGGACCTGCGCAGCCGTATCGGCGATGCCCGGGATCAACTGGTCAAGACCGGAGCACTGCTGGAAACCCGCCTGCCCAGCAACCTGCAGACCTGGGCCGGACAATTCCAAGGTAGCCTCAAGCACTTGGACGCCGGCCTGAAAGTGCTGGATGACGGCGTGTTCGGCGGCTCCATCAACCTGAAGCCGGAAGACTTCGAAAAACACATGGACGCCCTCCTCGCCGACCTGGCGACCCTGCGGCAACAATCACTGGTGGCATTGGATACGCGACTGGACCACTACCACGGTTCGGCGATTCGCCAGTTCACCCTGGTAGCGACGGTGCTGGGTTGCCTGCTGCTGGCGGCGCTGTATCTTTTTGTGTGCCTGCAAGCGTCGATCCGGCGCAGCGCCAGCGGCATCACCCTGCTGGCCGAGGCCCTGCGCGATGGCAATCTCAGCCTGCAAGTGCCGGTGCAAGGACGTGATGAACTGGCGGCCATCAGCACCGCCCTCAACGTCGCCGTGGTGCAGTTGCGCAACAGCCTGCTGGGGGTGGATCACGAGACCTTGCAGTTGAGCAATGCCGTGCGCACCCTCAATACGCACTCCAGCGGCGCCTTGGGAGAAGTCGAGGCCCAGCAGATGCAGATCAGCCAGATCGCCGCCGCCGCGACGCAACTGGCCGCCACCTCCCAGGGCGTGGCGAAGAGTTGTGAACAGGCATCTGACAGCGCCCAGCAAACCCGCCGCATCGCCGCCGACAGCAGCCGCGACAGCCAGCGCACCACGGCGAGCATCCAGCAGCTCAACCAGCGGCTCAACGAAACCGCCGCCGCACTGGGGCGGGTCAGCGAACAGGGGCAACAGATCCAACTGGTGGTCGATACCATTCGCGGCGTGGCCGAGCAGACCAATCTCCTGGCCCTCAATGCCGCCATCGAAGCGGCTCGCGCCGGGGAACAAGGGCGTGGTTTCGCGGTGGTGGCCGATGAAGTGCGCAGCCTGTCACAACGCACCCAGTCCTCCACGCAACAGATTGCCAGCACCGTCGACAGCCTGCGCGCCACGGTCAACGAGGCCGTCAGCCTGATGGAAGCCGCTTGTGGCCAGGCCCAGACCGACGCCGAAGCCGTCACCGGTCTGGGCGAACGGCTGGGAGAAATTGCCAGCGCCGTGCAAAGCGTCACCGACACCCTGGCGCAAATCGCCACCGCCGTGGATGAACAGGCCAGCACCGCCGACGAGGTCAGCGGCAATATCCAGCAGGTCGACCAGGCGGCCATGCGCTTGCTCGAAGGCGCACGGGCCGTGAACGTGGCGGCCGATACCCTGAGCCAGGGAAGCAAGGCCTTGAGTGCCAACACAGGGAGATTTCAGCTCGGCTGACAGGGATTTGCAGCGAGGATTGTTAAGCGGTTGAAAGCGCAGAGAAATATTTCAGATTTACGCTTGACACATCTTCGTTACCGGCGAATAATGCGCGCCACTTGGCTACATAGCTCAGTTGGTTAGAGCATAGCATTCATAATGCTGGGGTCCGGGGTTCAAGTCCCTGTGTAGCCACCAAGTACCGATCCATAGATGTCTACAGCAGTCTATGAATCACCTCAAGAAGCCCGCCTCGTGCGGGCTTTCTTGTTTCTGGCAGTTTCTTTCTGTCTCTCTTCATACCCCACGGCATATCCCCTCCAGATACAGAGGGGATACAGGCCAATGGGTTTATGTGGTTTCCTGGAAATCCATCTCCGGTGGCTGGCGCTGAAAGCCGCCTGTCAGCACCGCCAGATACACCACGCCAATCGCCAGCCAACTCAGGCCCAGATAGATCGCCAGGTGATCAAGGCTGACCATCAACCACACATCCGCCGCCAGACCGATAAACGGGAACAGCAGGAACAGCACCCATTCACGCAGCCCCTTCTTCTCAGCGCCGATCCAGTAGTGAAAGATCACTGACAGGTTCACCAGGCTGAACGCCAGGAATGCGCCGAAGTTGATGAACGAGGTTGAGGTGGTGACGTCCAGCTTCAGCGCCAGCAAAGCGACCACGGCACACAACAGAATGCTATTGACCGGCGTACCAAAGCGTTCATGCAGCGTGCCGAAGAACGATTTTGGCAGCACACCATCCCGGCCCATGGCGAACAACAGGCGTGAGCCACTCGCCTGGGCCGACAGCCCCGACGCGAACTGGCCGACGATCAGGCCGATCAGGAAGATCGACACGAACAGGTCACCACCAATGTTGCGGGCGATTTCATAGGCGGCCGAGTCCACGCTGTCGAACTGTAACGATGGGTGCGCGATTTGCACGAAGTACGACACACTGACAAAGATCAATCCGCCAATCAGGGTAATCAACATGATCGCTCGCGGAATGGTACGGCGTGGGTCGCGGGTTTCTTCGGTCAAGGTGCTCACCGCGTCGAACCCGAGGAATGAATAACAGGCAATGGCCGCACCGCTCATGATCAACGGCATCTGCATGTCACCGTTGAAGAATGGCTTGACCGACCACAACGGCGTGCTCGCATCACCACCGACGTAATGAATGCACAGCGCAACGAAGGCGATCAGCACCAGGAATTGCACCAGCATCAATAATGCGTTGACGCCGTTGGCCAATTTCAGGCCGACGATGTTGATCGCACTCGTGATGCCGATGAACACCAGCACCCAGAGCCACTGCGGCACGCTCGGGAATGCGGAATGGAGGTAGGCGGCGCCGATCAGCCAGATCGCCATGGGCAAGAACAGATAATCGAGCAACACCGCCCAGCCGGCGATGAAACCGAGTTTCGGGCTGATCGCCTTGCGCACGTAGCTGTAGGCCGAACCCGCGACGGGAAATGCAGTGGCCATTCGGCCGTAGCTCATGGCGGTAAAAAACATCGCCACCAGTGCCGCCAGGTAAGCGGCGGGGACCATACCGGTGGTGGATTGCGCGAGGATGCCGAAAGTGCCGAGGACAATGATGGGTGTCATATAGGCGATGCCAAACAGCACCACCGCCCCCAGTGAAAGGGTGCGTTGCAAACGAGCCATGAGCGACTACTCCGAATTTATTAGATTTATGGCAGAGCCGAGTTCGGCGCAAATTTCGGGTGCTACGTTGTTGTTCTGGTTTTTGGCCAACAGAAATGAAGGTGTTGTCGGGGTCAACGTGCGGGAATCAGCAGCTCCCGCAATCCGCAGGGGTACTCAACGATCTCTCCCGCTATTTTCAGCCGCTGATCGTCCAGATACCGATAATCACGTCGCGCCGCCTTCAGCTGATTCAGGTCCAGTTCCACGGCAAACTGCCCCTCCTCACGGCCGGCCTCGAACAGCAACTTGCCCAGCGGGTCTACCAAGGCGCTGCCACCGGCAAAGACCAACCCGCCATCACCTTCTTTTACCCGGTTGACCATCAGCGCAAACGCTTGGTTTTCCTGGGCACGCGCCATGACCGCGGTGCGGTGAGTCGGACCATAGGGGTCCATGTTGCCATTGGTGACGATCAGCAACTCGGCGCCCAATTGCGCCAAGGCTCGGGCGGTTTCCGGGAATTCGATGTCGTAACAGATCAGCAGGCCGACCCGCACGCCATTCCACTCACACGTGGCGTAGCGATCACCGGCCTCGAACACACCGCGATCCGACGCCCAGAGGTGCGTCTTGCGGTATTTCAGCGCGATGCCTTGCGGAGTGATCAGCAGGGTGGTGTTGTAGAAGCGGCCGTGGTCGTTCTCGGCGACGCCGATCACCATGGCGACGTCATGTTCGCGGGCCGCAGCAATCACCGCACTGACGGTCGGACCGTCCAGCGGTTCGGCGCTCTGGGCCACTGTCTCAAACGATGGAAATCCCATCAGGTGAGTTTCGGGAAACACGATCAATTGCGTATCGGCCGCACAGGCGGCAATCGCCTCGAGAGCGCGTTTGAGGTTGTAAGCCGTATTGTTATCACGGCCCGCAAACTGGGCGAGTTCGACTTTCATGTGTATTCCTTGTTCTTGACCAGACGGAAAGATTGCCCGGTCGTTGTCTGTGCGCCAGTATGCGCAGCAAGCCAACGGCCGGAAAATCACGCCGCTGGGGTAACCCGATAGGGGTAGGCATGACACTTTCGTTAGACGATATCGCGTGGCACCGCTCGATCGGGCAATTGATCGAGGCCTTGGACAAGCCCAATTTCTGGACGCAGCTAGTACGTTTGCTGGACCAGTACGTCCCTTTCGACAGCTGGGTCGCGCTGCTTTTCAGTGCTGATCAGCACCCGCAAGTGTTTGCCGAATGCCCGGGCGCGCACGGCAGCCCCGATCAATTGTTCCAGGATTATCTGCGAGGGTTGTATCTGCTCGATCCGTTCTACATCGCCTGTCGGGAGCAGTCGCGTAGCGGCCTGTATCGCCTGTCGGAAGTGGCACCGGAACATTTCGAGTTGACCGAATATTACCAGCGGTACTTCCGGCTGAATGTGGTGTCCGATGAAATCCAGTTCAATTGCCAGCTCGAAGACGATCGCACGCTGTGCCTGTCGTTAGGCAGCAAGCAGCGGTTCAGTGGCCAACAGATTGCCCTGCTGTCGCTGATCCAGCCCTGGGTACTCGGCCTGTTGCGCCAGCGCCTGCCGTACGAAATCAACGAAGTGGTGGCCCTCACGCCAGTATCGCCGCAAGTCGATTGGCGAGTGCAACTG
This sequence comes from Pseudomonas sp. Soil_N_39, assembly GCF_057655955.1. Lineage (NCBI taxonomy): Bacteria > Pseudomonadati > Pseudomonadota > Gammaproteobacteria > Pseudomonadales > Pseudomonadaceae > Pseudomonas > Pseudomonas sp. Soil_N_39. The sequence continues at coordinate 19,508 of NZ_JBDGLI010000016.1, read as the reverse complement.
GAAGCGTCCGTTCAGCAACTCAAAGGCGCACAACTGACGGCGCGGGAGTTGGATGTAGGCCGCTTGATGCTCAGTGGTTGCTCCAGCAAGGAAATTGCCCGCAAGCTGGAAATTTCTGTCGAAACAGTGAAAGTTCATAAAAAACATATGTATAGCAAACTGGGAATCAAGTCCCAGTCCGAGCTGTTTTCGATTTTTCTCCAGGCGCAGAACGCCTGACTTCTCCAAATCCCCCCGCTGATTTGCACCCCACGTCCCGCGTCGCTACAGTCGGTCTCAATATTCTTGGCCCACGGATGGAGCGACACATGCTTACAGATCTGAAACCGAACCTTCATCGCCTGTCAGCCGTTTCGTTGCTGGCTGTCGCCCTGACACTCGTCGCCTGTAAGGCCCCACCCTCCTCCACCACCACGCCTGCATTGCCTGCCCCACCGGAGATCGTCTCCGGCTACCGCACCGATCTACAGACCCGCTACGCCGACAAGCACATGGCGGCCGCAGCCAATCCGTTGGCGGCCGAGGCCGGGCGAGAGATGTTGCGACGCGGAGGCTCGGCCATCGACGCAGCCATTGCGATGCAAGCGGTGCTGACCCTGGTGGAGCCGCAATCTTCAGGCATCGGCGGCGGTGCGTTCATTGTGCTGTGGGATGGCAAGGCCGTGCGCACCTACGACGGTCGCGAAACGGCACCGGCCGGCGCCACTGAAAGACTTTTCCTGCAACCCGACGGCAAACCCATGCCGTTTACCGCCGCGCAGATCGGCGGTCGCTCGGTGGGTACACCGGGGGTATTGCGCGGACTGGAACTGGCCCACCGCAAACACGGGCGCCTGGAATGGGCGACGCTGTTCGAGCCGGCCATCGCGCTGGCGGAACAGGGCTTCGCGATCTCTCCAAGGCTGCACGCCTTGATCGCGTCCGACCCGTCGTTGCCGGGCTCACCAGACATGGCGGCGTACTTTCTCAATGCCGATGGCAGCCCGAAATCAGTCGGCACCGTGCTGAAAAACCCGGCATTGGCAGCCGTACTCAAACGCATCGCCAACGAAGGTCCCGATGCTTTGTACAACGGCCCGATTGCCGAGGAAATCGTCGCCAAGGTGCAGGGCCACGCCAACCCCGGCAGTCTTTCGCTGGACGACCTTAAGGGCTATACCGCACGGGAGCGGCCCGCGTTGTGCACTGACTACAAGCGCTGGCAAATCTGCGGCATGCCACCACCGTCTTCGGGCGGGGTTGCCGTGGCGCAGATCCTCGGGACATTGCAGGCCCTGGAACAGCGAGACAGCAACGCCGCCCTCGCCCCCTTGAAACCTCTCAAGACCGATAAACCCGCCGGCATTGAACCCACCCCCGAAGCCGTGCACCTGATCGCCGAGGCCGAGCGCCTGGCCTACGCCGACCGCGCCCAATACATCGCCGATCCGAATTTTGTAGCCGTGCCGCTCAAAGGCCTGGTCGATCAAGGTTACCTTGCCAGCCGCGCCAGCCTGATCGGCCCGCGTAGCATGGGTGTCGCCAAGCCCGGCACGCCACCGGGCATCCAGGTGGCCTACGCCCCGGACCGCTCCCCCCTGCGTATTTCCACCTCGCAAGTGGTGGCCGTGGATGACCAGGGTGGCGCGGTGTCCATGACCACCACGGTGGAGTCGGCGTTCGGCTCACATTTGATGGTCCAGGGCTTCATGCTCAATAATCAGATGACCGACTTTTCGTTCATCCCCGAAGAGAATGGGCAAAAAGTCGCCAACCGTGTCGAACCGGGCAAACGCCCTCGCTCGTCCATGGCACCGACGCTGATCTTCGATCATCAGGGTAGACTGCTGGCCACTGTCGGCTCTCCCGGCGGCTCGCAAATCATCGAATACGTCGCCAAGTCAGTGATCGGCCTGCTGGACTGGAACCTGGATCCGCAAACCGCCATCAATCTCCCCAACTTCGGCAGCCGCAATGGCCCCACCGAACTGGAGAAAGGACAGTTCAGCCCGACGCTGATCCAAGCGCTGAAAGACAAAGGCCACACTGTGAGCGAGATCGACATGAACAGCGGCACCCAGGCCATTGTCCGGATGCGTGATGCACAAGGGAAAACCTCACTGGCCGGCGGTGCGGATCCACGGCGCGAGGGTCAAGCACTGGGCGACTGATCGAACTCATCCTGCGGTTGATAGACCAGCAAGTCCGCGGGCTGACATTGCAGATAACTGCAAATGGCCTCGAGGGTCGCCAAGCGTATGCCCTTGACCTTTCCTTGTTTCAACAAGGAAAGGTTGGCTTCAGTAATGCCGATTGCAGCGGCAAGGTCCTTGGATTTGACCTTGCGCATGGCCAGCATCACATCGAGTTGAATAACGATGGGCATAAGAATCTCAAACGAATGTTCTGTTTTCTGAATCGACTTCACTGGCCTGGGACAGTATCCGGGCAATGATCGCAATACAGGCGGCAAGAAATAAAGCGACGAAAGACGGCGCAGTAATACTGAAGGTCAGCAATCGCTGGCCAACCGGCGCATTGATCGTTACCAGCAGGCTGAGAAACGGTTCGCAGATGAAGTCCAACAGCACCCACAACGCCACCGCACGACCCGCATTTCCCAGGTAGACCGCCGCTGCGGTGGAAAAGTATTGGCCTTGGGCGTAGTGCTTGAAGAGCCTGCGCAAGTTGGTGAGCCCGACCGCCAGGGCCAGCAAGGGAATGCTGGTCAGCAGTATCCCACCCAGGCATTGCCATCCCGTCAATCCCATCGCCTCTTCAGGCAGACTCGACAATTGCCGCTCGGTGAGGGCGAATCCCAGGCCGTATCGCGAGGCCGCTTCAGGATACAGCCAGGCCACAGCGTTGACGACCATCATCGCGACCATGAAAACCAGGGTGATGGCTGCCATCCGTTGGCTGTACAAGGCAAGACGATTCGAGTGCATGTGAGGCTCCAATAGAGTAAGGGAGCCCAGAACATAGCCACTAAATTATCGTAAAACAACAATTAATATGTAAAAAACAATAATAACATTCTAAGTGGAGAGCTGATTGGCAAACTGGCTCACAGCATCGACCACCTTCTTCGCTCCGTCCTGGATCTCGACGATCACCGTCCCCGCCTCGGCGGCCAGGGCCAGGCCGTGCTCGGCTTGGTGCTGGCCGTCGGTCATCAGCGCCACGGCGTTGCGCGCCATGTCCTGGTTCTGGCGGACCACGCCGACGATTTCATCGGTCGCCTGGCTGGTACGCGATGCCAGTTGACGCACCTCGTCGGCCACCACCGCAAAGCCCCGGCCCTGCTCACCGGCCCGGGCTGCCTCGATCGCGGCGTTGAGCGCCAGCAGGTTGGTCTGTTCGGCGATGCCGCTGATGGTCTTGACGATGGTACCGATCACCAGGGATTGCTCGTTCAACGCCTCGATGCCTTCGCCGGCGGTTTGCATGTGCCGGGCCAGGTCGCGCATCACGTCCACGGCCTGGGTCACCACAGTCGTGCCGCGCTGGGCGCTGTTGTCGGTTTGCAACGAAGTGCTGTAGGCAATGTTGGCTGCCTCGGCGACGGCTTTTTCCTGGTTGACCTGATCCGTGATATTGGTGGCGAACTTGACCACTTTATACAACCGCTCGTTGGCATCGAGCACGGGGTTGTAGGAGGCTTCCAGCCAGACCTCACGACCACTGCTGTCCAGGCGCTTGAAGCGGCCAGCCACGAACTCACCGCTGGTCAGCCGCTTCCAGAACTGCTGGTAGGCCGCGCTGTTGTATTCCTCAGGCTCACAAAACGTGCGGTGGTGCTTGCCCTTGATCTGCGCAAGGCTGTAACCCATGGCGTTGAGGAAGCGATCGTTGGCCGTCAGGACATGACCGCCCAGATCGAACTCGATCACCGCCGTTGAGCGCACCAGCGCGCCGATGAGGTTTTCATGTTCCCGGGAGGCCTCGATGGTGCGGGTCAGGTCATTGGCATACATCGAAAAAAAGCGGATCCGCCCGTCAGCATTTCGTACGGGCTGGAGGATCGAACGCAGCCAGGCCTCCTGGCCATTGCCCCGCAGCAGGCGCACGGCACCGGAGAAGTGCTCGCCACGGGTCAGCGCCGCCTTGAAGCGCATCTGGAATTCATTGGATTTCAGATACGCGGGAACCAGCTCATCCACAGGCCGGCCGATCAGGTCCTGGCTCTTGTAGTGCATCTCGTCGAGGAAATTCTGATTGACCGATTGAATCCGTCCATCGGCATCCAGAGTGAGGCCAAGCATTTCACGGTCCAGACTTTCCTTGACTTGCACAAGACTGGACAGTTCTTGGCGAAGAGCCAGTAGCTCCTGCTTCAGGCGGTTGTTGAACATGGGCAGCTCCGGACAGCGGAAGAATTAAATGGCTGTTCCCTTTGCCATCGGCCCGGCGTTTTTTTTCTAAAGAGCGCTGAGAGCCCCTATTGAAAATAATCCAGAGCGTCTCTCGAACCCGACAAGCCTCCCATGGTCACTGGATTGTTCTACTGTTGCGCCTGACCTTTGAAGCCCTGCCGCCATGAATACCCATAACCATAAAAACGAGGTAATTGCCGTGACCACTGACATCGAAGACAGCCGTTCCGCCCGCTTCGCCTTGCGCTGTTCCAGTTTCGCCGAGCGCTGGTTCCCCGACTCCTGGGTCTTCGCCGCGCTGGCGGTGCTGGTGGTCGCCGTGGCGACGCAATTCATCGGTGCCACGCCCACGGCAGCGGCCATGGCGTTCGGCGACGGCTTCTGGAGCCTGATCCCGTTCACCATGCAAATGGCCTTCGTGGTGATTGGCGGTTACGTGGTTGCCAGCTCGCCACCGGCCGTCAAGTTGATCGATCGCCTGGCGCGTATTCCGACCAACGGCCGCTCTGCCGTGGCGTGGGTGGCACTGATATCCATGGTCGCATCGCTGCTTAACTGGGGCCTGTCGTTGGTATTTGGCGGTTTGCTGGTGCGCGCCCTCGCCCGCCGCACCGACCTGAAGATGGATTACCGCGCCGCCGGTGCCGCCGCGTACCTGGGCCTGGGCGCGGTGTGGGCGCTGGGGTTATCTTCGTCGGCGGCGCAATTGCAGGCCAACCCGGCCAGCCTGCCGCCTTCGATCCTGTCGATTACCGGCGTCATTCCGTTCACCCAGACGATATTCCTCTGGCAGTCTGGCGTAATGCTGCTGGCGCTGATCGTGATCTCGTTGATCGTCGCCTACGCCACCGCTCCCGGCCCCAACAGCGCCCGTGACGCCGCCGCTTGCGGTATCGACCCGAGTTTCAGCATGCCGGCGTTGCAGCCCCGCACCCGCCCAGGGGAATGGCTGGAGCACAGTCCGCTGCTGACCATCGCCCTTGTGCTACTGGCCGCCGGCTGGCTATTCCATGAGTTTTCGACCAAGCCTGCGATCAGTGCCATTTCCGGGCTCAACACCTATAACTTCCTGTTCATCATGCTCGGCGCCTTGCTGCACTGGCGGCCACGCAGCTTTCTCGACGCCGTGGCCCGCGCGGTGCCGACCACCACGGGCGTGTTGATCCAGTTTCCGTTGTACGGCTCGATCGCCGCGCTGCTGACTACGGTCAAAGGCAGCGATGCCCAGACCCTGGCCCACCATATCTCGACCTTTTTCGTCCAGATCGCCTCCCATGACACCTACGCCTTGCTGATGGGCGTCTATTCGGCGGTGCTGGGCTTTTTCATTCCTTCCGGCGGCGGCAAGTGGATCATCGAAGCGCCTTACGTCATGCAGGTGGCCAACGACCTGAACTATCACCTGGGCTGGGCCGTGCAGATCTACAACGCCGCCGAAGCGCTGCCGAACCTCATCAATCCCTTCTACATGCTGCCGTTGCTGGGGGTGCTGGGACTGAAGGCCAGGGACTTGATCGGCTTTTCCTTCGTGCAGTTGCTGGTACACACGCCACTGGTGCTGGCGCTGTTGTGGGCGCTGGGGACGACATTGAGTTATCTACCGCCAGTGATGCCATAAAGCCATAAAAAAGGGCCGATATTTCCATCGGCCCACTTTTTCTTCGGCTCGGTCTGTTTCAGTATGGATACGCCCTGCTTTTGAGGGTCCCTCACGCTGAAAAGGATCTGAGCATGTTCAAACTCGCCGTACTTCCTCTTGCCGCCCTTACCCTGAGCGCCACCGTCCACGCCGCCGACGTGACCAAGATCGATGTGCAGCTGGGCAGCACCGAGCGCGTCACGCGCCTCTTCGCCTACCCCAACAACTGCAACGTCATCTGTTTTCGCGACTGGACTCTGGAGCAGACCGTCGAGCATTACCTGACCCAAAGTGTGCAGCGCGACGGCTACGCCAAGGCCAAGGTCCAGGTCACAATCGACAACGATAAGGTCTATGCCAACATCGATGGGGTGCCGAAGAGCTACGGCCAACCGCTGAAAGCGCTGCTCGACGCAGGGGACCTTGCGTACAACGGTGCCTCGAAACTCAACAGCGACAAGAAATGGTCCTACAACTGGTACCTGTTCCTGCCGCTGGGCATGGCCCTGGAAAACCGCAAGAGTGTCGAGTTGCTGCACTTCCCGCCAGATTATTCCCTGACCCAGGCCCAGGATTACCTGGAGTCGGCGACCACCGACCGTTGGGCCACGCTGCTGACCGCCAACGGCATTGCCGCTGAACAAACCCCGGCCTACCAGACCATCATCGACATCGCGCCCATCGCGGCACCGTCCAATGCTGGCAGCACGTTAGAGGGGCTCTACAGCTACTTCAACGATTACCAGACCACGATGGTCACAGAGGTCACCCAAACCGCCAGCGGCGCCGCACTACCGATGGTGGCCTTCGGAGCACCCGTTCGGAACTGGATCAAGACCCAGTACGGCCCGACCGTGAACGTGCTCGGCCTGGCAACCATCACAACTGGTAGCGGGGCCAAGGTCCCGGTCCTGGGCTCCAACCATCCAAGCTACATCTGGTACGCCGCCGACAAGGACAGCTACGACGGTGACGAAGCCAAGGCTGATGCCGCCGGCTTGAAAGTCATGGGCCAGGACCTGAGTGCTTCATGCTGGCAGGCCGGCATGGGCAGCAAGCCGGGCACCGACCCGAGCGCCCTGCTGAACCAGTGCACGCAAACCTGGCAGGTCACGCAAAAGGAAAAGACCTGCGAGCTGTTCTACACGTCCATTCGCAACCTGACGCCGGCTGATGCAGCGAAAAAATGCGAAACGCCGGCGATCAAGTCGCAACTTCCGCAGTTGAAGGTGCCTATGCCGCTGCCTGCCGAGGCGGTGTAAACCTTGAGGCGCTTCCCGCGTAAGCTTGCGCTGACACGGGAAAGCGCCTTTGGCTCCTGTCAGACTCGACAGTAGATGCGCCCTCCGACTTGGGCGAAGCTATCAAAGCTTTTTCAACGACCGCCGGCAGGATCGCCAGCGCCAGCCAGTCGAGTGTCCATCACCGACAAGGATCGTCATGAGCCTGTTCATCCGCGACAACACCTGTTCACAGCGCCGGGATTGCATCTACCCGGAAAAACAACTCAGCACCCGCCTGGGCTACCCTTCTGTGCGCGATTTTGAAGTGCACCAGACGACCGACGGGCGCGGCAACGGCATCATCATCGCCCGCAAGTCGTTCGCGCCCATGACGCGGATGTGCAGGGTGTCAGGGCTGCTGGTAAGCCGGCGACGCCTGCACACGCTGCAGATCCTGCCGGACGTGCACATGTATGACCCACGCTTCGCCGGATTGCTGCTGCACTCCTGCAACCCGAATGTATTCCTCGACATGAGCGAACTGTGGCTGTGGTCACTGGCCCGTATCGATGAAGGCGACAGCTTGACAATGGACTACGCCAGTACCGAACAGAAACTCTACCGACAGTTCGCCTGCCGGTGCGGTTCGTACAACTGTCATGGCTGGATTACCGGCTATGACGAACCGCCCAATGAGCAGGGAATGACATTTCTTCGGCACTGGCGTCGTCAGTGTCACCGCGACTGACGAGCCGGGGTCAGGGCGCGCCGACCGGACGCAGCCGATACTGCGGCGGCAATTGCTCGAAACCGCTGATCGTGGTGTCCAGGCTCTTCCAGCGTCCATCCTTGATGCCGTAGATGCAGCCATGGATCGACAGTTTCTGCCCACGGTGCCAGGCGTTCTGCACGATGCTGGTATGGCCGACGTTGGCCACCTGCTGGATCACGTTCAGCTCGCACAGGCGATCGACACGTTCCTCTTCCGTCGGCAACTGGCCCAACGCCTCGCGATGCTCGTAGTACAGGTCGCGAATCGAGCGCAGCCAGCCGTCGATCAAGCCCAGTTGGCGGTCCTGCATCGAGGCCCGCACGCCGCCACAGCCGTAATGGCCGGTGACCAGGATGTGTTTGACCTTGAGCACGTCCACCGCGTACTGGATCACCGACAGGCAGTTGAGGTCGGTGTGCAACACCACGTTGGCCACGTTGCGGTGCACGAACAGATCGCCCGGCAGCATGCCGACGATCTCGTTGGCCGGCACCCGCGCATCGGAACAACCGATCCACAGATACTCCGGGGTTTGCTGACGAGCCAGCTTGGCGAAAAAGTCAGGATCCTCCTGCTTGATCGCATCGGCCCAGCGCGCGTTGTTATCAATCAGATCTTGTAATTCGTTCATGCTGTCTAGCCTCGATAGAGAGTGCGCAACTGTGACAGACGACCGCCGGTCGAGGTCACGTCGGCGATGCATTGGAATTCCTGGCTGCGCTTCCGGTCGACACCAGTAAGGCCCACAGTACGAGGAATTGCCATGAATGATTCACGACGCCCCTTCGATGCGACGCAACCGGAACCCATCGACGACAATGAAGACCGCATGGGCTCGATGCATGAGTTGGAGTTCGACGACGAGCAGCCCAGTGCGAGAATCGGCGACGAATTGCCGGAAAACGAACGCGAACAGCTGATGCCGCGTGAACGCGTCCGTGAAGCGGGCATGACCGGCGCCTCAACGGAGGATCACGAACCGACCGACGACGACATGAGCCCGGAAACCCTCATCCGAGAAGACGGCGCCCGGGACGCCTCTGAGGCCGGCGACGACGAACGGGCCGATTGGGACCTGAGCGTAGTGGATGAAAATGACATTGGCGGGGGTGACGGGCTCGACGAAGCGGAAATGGCCGATATCGATCCGTTGGATGGCAAGCGGTAAGTGTCGATAGAGCTGCTCGCGATAGCGGTGGATCAATTTGCACTGGGGTTGAATGTGCCGCCGTCATCGCGAGCAAGCTCGCTCCCACAGGGTTTTGTGTTCGAGCGCAAATTTGATGCACACCGCCAAGCTCCCTGTGGGAGCGAGCTTGCTCGCGATGGCGGCGTTGCGGTTAACCTCGATGTGGCAAGTTCAGTCCACCAAGGTACACGCCATGACCACCGCATCTTCGCGCCCACCCACCGCCGGGTAGTAATCCCGGCGTCGGCCAATCTCGTTGAAGCCATAGCGCTCATACAGCCGGAACGCCGTGCGGTTGCTGTCGCGCACTTCCAGGAAACACTCCCGGGCCTCGGCCTTGTAGGCAATCGACATCAAGTGTTCCAGCAGGCGCAAGCCCAGGCCACGGCCCTGGTTTTCCGGTTTGACGGTAATGTTGAGCAGGTGCGCCTCATCCAGGATGATCTGCACCACGCCATGGCCCACTTGCTGCTGGCCTTCGAACATCAGCCAGATCTGGTATTTGCCCAGCCCATCGAGAAATATCCCCCGGGTCCAGGGGTGGCTGTAGGCCGCGTATTCGATCTTCAGTACAGCGTCGAGGTCCGCCTCGGTCATCGGGCGGAACGATACAGCGTCACTCATTCGATTCTTTCCAGCGCGCCATCAGCCGGCGCATGGCTTGCCAGACATCAGCCTTGCGCTGTGGCGTGTCCATTAACAGTTCCAGCCCGGGCAGTGCCCAGGCCGAGCCCAGGCCTTCGACCTGCAGTTCGCGATTGAACGCTTCGGCATCCGCCTCGCCGGCAAACTTCACCGCCGGCAGGCCGATCAGCCACAGGCACACACAGGGCTCATCTTCGAGACGCGCCGAAACAAACCCCTGGACGAAATCTCGCGCCGCTTCCGGCCCCTGGTCCATGGTGCCGCGAGACAGCAGCGGCCAACGCACCGGTTCGCCGATGATTTGCGGGCTGTCCGGCAGACCGGCGGCGCGCAGCATGTCCTTGAGCAGCAAGTAGGCCGGATCGCGGCTTTGGAACGGCTCGCCCGTGGGCAACTCCACCAGCAGCAGGCAACGTCCGGCTCGCAGCAATTGCAGGGCGAAACGCGGCGGGGCGACGTAGGGGGCCTTGGGCGGCGCCTCGACCACCTCTTCCACCGGCTTGGCATTGGTGCGGGTCGAGGCCAGGCTCGGGCGCGGCACTTCGATTTTTGGCCGCTCGGCGGCTGGCGCTGGCGGCTCGACGACCGTCTTGGCCACGGGTGCCGTCACGACCGGCGCGATGGACTCGGGCTCGGGCGCTTCCAGCAGCTCGGGCCGCGACGGGGCGGCGAACGGCAATTCGGTGCGCGGCAGCCAGTTGACCACCTGCATGGCGGTCAGATAGGCGCGGCGACGGGACTCGATAAGCAAGGGTCGGCCACTTGTGGATAACTGAAAGTGGAAGCGATTCTACCGCCCTTCGAGGCGGATCGCTTCCCTGTTGAGCCAATAGTTGATCGATTGAGCACGACAGTCCGTCCAAGGGGTGAATCGCAACCGGCTCGATGCAGTACAATCGCCGCTTTTAATTGCCAACCCGACGGCCATTGCGATGATCGAACCCAAGCGCGTCTTGCGCGCCCTCGCTGAACACTGGGCATTGCTGGAACCTTTGTGCGAGCACTTCGACCAGGGCACCCTGAGCCTCAACGAATTGCGTTCACAGCTGGCCGCCCAACAACTGGACAGCACGCCTCAGGACATCACCAGCCTGCTGGACGTGTGGATCCGCCTGGACATCCTCGTGCCGGTGGCGAAAAGCCCGAACCGTTTCGAGCTCAACGCCCAGATCCATGATTTCCTCGCCTACCTGCGCCGCGAGCACCGCCTGGGCCTGTGCCTGGAAATCGAAGCCTACCTGCGCCACCTGGAGCGCCTGGCCGGCTACATCCAGGACGCCTTCGACATTCGCGACGGCAACGACCTGGCCCGCCAGCTGCGCCTGCTGGACATGCGCGTGCGCGACGTGCTCAAGAAACTCGCCAACGATGAACAGGCCCTGGTGGCCGTGGCCGAACGGGCCAAGACCAGCGACCGGCAGATCCCGTTGCGTCAACGCTACGCCGAAGTGCTGGCGACCTGGGACGAATACGTCGAGCCGATGATCCAACTGGTGAACGCCGACGGCGCCTTCGAGCAAGGCGTGCGCAAGGTCGAGAACGTGCTGTTGCGCATGCTCACCGAACAGCAGCGCCTCGGGCACCTGGTGGACGACGACATGCTGCTGCGCACCCACGCGCGCATCCTCGAGATGCAGACCAGCGCCCAGCTGACCTTGCGCCATGCCCGCGAACTGCTGCTGCCATTGCGCGAAGAAGCCCGTCGCCACAACGCCGTGACCCGTGGCGCGGCGTTGGCCCTGGCCGCCATTCGCCGCAAGGGCATCGATGCCGTACCGCAAGCCGCCATGCCGCTGTTCACCCGGCCGCAGAGCACCTTCCTGGGCAGCGCCAGTCAGGTCGAAGCCTATGTCTACGCCCTGGCCCGTTTCGAACCCAAACCGGCGCGCTTCCCCAAGTCTCACAAGACCCACAAGGGTGGCGAAGCGCCGCGTGCGCCACGCACCGTGCGCGAGATGGTTGAGCGTTGCGAAGACGCCTTGCCGATGCCGGACCTGATGACCTGGCTGCTGGAGCAGGAACCGGACGGCGCCACCGACGAATTGCTGTACTGGTTCTCGCGCCTGTCGCGGGAAAAACGCTTCAAGCGCGAGCGTCTGGAGCGCCGCGATTATCACACTCACGAGCATCAGGTCAGCCTGCGCTCCTTCGCCCTGCTCTCGGCCGGCGACACCGCCGCCGAGGATTCTGCGAGCATCCCCCATGCATCTTGATCTATCCGAACTGTCCCAGCTGGCGCCGATCTTCCGCGAGCTGTTCAAGGGCTATCACGTCAGCCGCCGCGACCCGGAGCTGTACGCCCAACTGTCGAACTTCCAGGACCAGTACCGTACGCTGTTCAAGGCCCTGGGCTTCGAACTGGTGTGCGACACCCGTGGCTTCTACTACTTCGTGCCGGACCTGGCCGCCGCGGCGGTGAACAAGACCGCCCAGCGCCTGGCCCTGTTCACCTTCATCCTGGTGGAGCACCTGGCCGACCAGGGCCGCGACCCGATCGCCGTGCTCGACGGCGGCAGTCTGGGCCGCGATGAGCTGCCTTCGTTGCTGGAGAAATACCGCGACCTCTTCATCCAGGCCGAAGTACAGACCCAGGAAGAACTGGAAGAAAAAATCATGCGCCGCATGACCCAACTGGGTTTTGCCAGCGAAGAAAACGGCGTGTACCGCTTCCTGCCGCCGATGCACCGCTTCCTCGACGTCTGCCTGTCGGTCCAGCAGGACCGCGACCTGGCCGCCAGCCTGCACAGCGTGCTGCCGTTGCCGGCACCGGTATTGATCGACGAAGACAGCGACGAGAAGCTGCTGCAGACCGACGATCCGCTGGACCTCAGCGAATTCGAAGGTGAAAGCGAAGAAGACGCACTGGCCCGCGCCATTGCCGAAGAACAGGAGACCGACGCATGAGCAAGGAACGCTACGGCATCCGCCGCTTTGCCCTTTTGAACACCGCCGGCTACAGCCTCGGTTTGTTCCCGCTGGAAGAACCACTGTCGGTGTATGGCGCGAACAACCTGGGTAAATCCGCCTCGATCAACGCCTTGCAGTTCCCGATCCTGGCACGCATGTCGGACATGAGCTTCGGCAAGTACAGCCTGGAGCAATCCCGCCGTTTCTACTTTGCTTCGGACACCAGCTACATCCTGGTGGAAGTCGCCCTGCCCCACGGCCCGCACGTGATTGGCGTGGTCGGTCGCGGCCCCGGCGGCGGTTTCGGTCACCAGTTCTTTGCCTACGCCGGCAAACTGGACCTGGCCCACTATCAGAAAAATGACACCTGCCTGCGGCAGAAAGAGCTGTTCACCAACCTGGAACGCGAAGGCCTGAAAGCCTACGAACTCAAGCCGGATGAACTGCGCCGGCTGTTGGTGGGTGGTCATACGTCCATTCCGCTGGACCTGACGCTGATCCCGCTGCGCTCCACCAGCGAGCAAAGCCTCAAGACCTTCCGCGCGCTGTTTATCAACCTGCTGCACATGCGCGAAATCACCGCGGCCAAGCTCAAGCAGCTGTTCCTCGATGCGTTCGAGCACAGCCTGCGCTCCGGCAGCGTGGACTACATCGCCGCGTGCGAAGAAGCCTTCCGCGATGTGCGTCGCATGGAGCAGGACTACAACTCCCTGGTGGCGGCCGGGCCGCTGGTGGAAGCCCTGGCCAATGGCGTGAAGCAGCGCGATATCCTGCGCGGCAAATTGCATCGTCTCTCGCCGTTGCTCGATTCGTTGCTGGGCACCTGGTCGGACTACGCCAGTGCGCGTAAGGAAGAGCTGACCATTCAGGCCGAACACTACCGCAACGAACAGGATTCGCTGCAGAACGACCAGCGCGGCGGCACTCAGGAGCTGATGCGTCTGGAGCGGGAAATCAGCGGCATCCAGCGCTGGCTCGGCGAGCTGTCGGTGCTCAAGCACCGGTTTGCCCTGGTAGATGACGTCAAGGTCCTGGAGCAGCAACTGCTCGCCGCCAAGGACGCCCACGACGAACTGGCCGGCGCCCTGGCCCAGTCCCGGCAGTTCAGCGCCGAAGACCTGGAAGAGCGCCTGCGGGACCTGGAAAAACGCCTGAAGTCGGTCAAGCAGCAACTCGATCACGCCGACAACAACAGCTACGCCCGCCTGCGCGAAGAGTTCTCGCAGCAGGACGTCGAACGCCTGATGCGCCTGTTCAACAGCGCCCTGTTCAGCCTGCCATTGGGTGAGCACGGCATTGCGCTGGACGAGAACGGCGAGTGGGTCAAATCCATGGAGCTGATTCTCGACGGCTTCAAGGGTGAACGTTTCGAAGTGCCGGGTCTGTCCATCGACCTGTCCCACATCGAGCCGCCCGCCCTGCAAGCCCTGGCTGACCGGGCCGCGCTGCGGGACCAGAAAGAGCGCCTGGAAAAAGAACTCAAGCAGCTCAAGACCCAACAAGCCGTGGCCGCCGACCGCGCCGCGAGCAAGACCCAGACCGAGGCGCTGTACCAGCAGGTGCTGGACGCACAGAAAGCCCTGGAAGACTTCCGCCGCAGCCAGACCCTGAGCGCCGAAGAAGGCGAAAAGCTCGAGCAATTGGCGCAGATGGAAGCCGCCCAGGACGAACTCAAGCGCTCCAGCGATGCCTTCACCGAACGCGTCCAGCAGTTGTCCGCCAAGTTGCAACTGGTGGGCCGGCAGATCGCCGACATGGAAGCCAAGCAACGCACCCTCGACGACGCCCTGCGCCGTCGTCAATTGCTGCCGGCGGACCTGCCCTTCGGCACGCCGTTCATGGACCCGGTCGACGATTCCATGGACAACCTGCTGCCGCTGCTCAATGACTATCAGGACAGCTGGCAAGGGCTGCTGCGGGTCGACGGCCAGATTGAAGCGCTGTATGCCCAGGTGCGCCTCAAGGGCGTGGCCAAGTTCGACAGCGAAGACGACATGGAGCGACGTCTGCAGTTGCTGATCAACGCCTATGCCCACCGCACCGACGAGGCCCTGACCCTGGGCAAGGCGCGCCGTGCGGCCGTGACCGACATCGCCCGGACCCTGCGCAACATCCGCAGCGACTACGACAGCCTCGAGCACCAACTGGCGCTGTTCAACCGCGAGATCAACAAGCGTCAGGTGTCCAACCTGCAGAGCTTCCGGATCGTCCTGGCGCCGAACAAGGAAGCGCTCAAGCACATCGACCAGATCATCCACAGTGCCGGCCAGTACGAGGAAGGCGAGACGCTGTCGGTGTTCGACCTCAGCCAGAGCGCCGAGCAGGACAACAAGAACGAAGAGGCCAAGGAATACCTGGCGCGGTTGGTGGCGGCGAACCACAACCAGCTCGGCCTCAAGGACCTGTTCGAACTGGCGTTCGAGATCACTAAGGTCAACGGCCAGCCCGTGATCCACACCGACATCGACGGCGCGGCGTCCAACGGCACCACCATGACCATCAAGGCGCTGACCAACATGTACTTGTTGCTGCACCTGATGGACCGCGAACAGGCCGGCCGCGTGCGCCTGCCGTACTACCTGGACGAAGCGGCAGACATCGACGAGAAAAACCAGGCCGCCCTGCTGGAAACCAGCCTGCAACTGGGCTTCGTGCCGATCCTCGCCAGTGTGAAGCCGCAAGTCTGCGCCAGTGTTGCCATCGACCTGGAAGGCGGCAGCGGCCCGAACGGCATCTACATCGACGAAGCGGACTGGAAATACATCCGTCGTCACGATGCGGTGAAGGCCACGGTGAATGTCCAGGCCGATGAGCCGGAGCTGGATCCGGTGTGAGGTGAATAGCCGGACATGAAAAAGGCCGCGATCCAAATGGACCGCGGCCTTTTTTTATTGCGCTAGTTTTGAGTCTTCAGTGCGAGGGATGGCCTCATCGCGAGCAAGCTTGCTCCCACATTGGAATGCTTTGGATGGACGATCCTGCATTCCTGTGGGAGCGAGCTTGCTCGCGATGGCGCCAGAACAGACTAGCGCCATCCCATTTACTTACCGAGACTGATCTTCGGCGCCCAGGTCAGCCATTCATCTTCGAATTTATCGAACAACGGGAACGTCTGCTCCGGCCGGGCCGGATTGCCCATGCGTTCACCGTCCGGCGTTGCGAACGCAATGCCACCCTGGATCAGCGTTTCAAGCGACTCGGTTCGCACCGTCGCGCCCTTGAACAGACCGAAGTCCAAACCGAAGCCACTGCTATTCCAGAAACGTGTGCCGCTGCGCACCAGTGGTGCATATTTGGGTTCGATCAGGATATGGATCAGTACCCGGTCCGCCGTCTGGCCCAGTTCATAACCGGTGACCTTGCCCACCGTGATCTCGCGATAAGTGACCGGCACGCCGATCTTCAACGAACCACGGCGTGCCGCGCTCAGCACCAGGCTCAGACCCGCTTCGGGTACAGCGCTTTCCGGTGGGTTGGCCAGGGCGACGAAGCTTTTCTGTGGCCCGAGGTTTTTCGCCGAAGGCTGCACTTCAATGTATTGGCCGGTGACCAGCGTCTCCAGGTTGGAGGTCTTCATCAACCCCAGCTCAGGCTTGACCACCCAGAACAGGGACCCGACCCGGGCGATACGCTCCGGCACTTCGGTGATACGCGCCGTGAGCAGCACCGATTGCATGTCGGCGCTGAGATCGACATCTTCGATCTTGCCCACATCCAGGCCTTTGAAACGGATCGGCGTACCGCTGCGCAAGCCATCGGCGCGGTCGACCTTGATCGTCACGACCGTGCCCTTCTGTTGTGCGGCTTCGCGATCTGCATGCAAACGAAAGCGTGGGATGCGCCTTTTCAACGGCACGTTCGGCTCCGGCGTTTCGAAGGCGATCCCGCCGGCCATCAGGCTTTGCAGGGACTCGCTCTTGACCTGTATCCCGCCGGTCAAGCCGCCCGTGAGGGTAACGCCGCTGGCGTTCCAGAATCGCGTCGAGCCGTTGACCAGTCCTTCGTATTCCTTCTCGATATGCACGCCGATGATCAGTTGCTTTTTCTTGCGAGAAAACTGGTAGCTCTGCACCGATCCGACCTTGACCTGCTTGTAGAGAATCGGGCTACCGACCTCGAGCGATCCGAGGTTCTCCGTCAACAGGACCAGATGCAGTCCCGGTGAACGCAGGTCCAACGGTGGTGCCTTCGCCCTGGCTTCAAACTCGCGTTGCGGCGCTCCACCCTTGTCGCCGGGACGCACGGCAATGTAGTTGCCCTTGACCAGCGCCTCCAGGCCAGTGATGCCCGCCAGGGAAATCGACGGCTTGACGACCCAAAACTGAGCGCCGGCCACCAGATAATCTTCAGCCAACGGATCGAGGGTCAACTCCGCGCTGGCGCTGGACAGGTCCGGGTCGACTTTCAAAGTCTTCAGGCTGCCGACCTGGATGCCCTTGTACATCACCGGCGTACGGCCAGCCTGCAACCCTTCGAAGTCGCTGAGCTTGACCTTGACGCGAATCCCCGCGGCGGCGGCATCGAAATCTTCGTACAGACGAAACGGCAGGCTTGGGTCCGTAGGTGGACTGTCTTTACGGTTTTCCGGCGTAGCAAACGCGATACCTCCCGCCACGATGCTGGCCAAGGACTCGCTGCGCACTTTGACGCCCGAGAGGTTGGCATCGATGCTGATGCCACTGGCGTTCCAGAAACGCGTGTGTTTACGCACCAGGCTGGCGTAGGTCGGCTCGATGAAGACTTTGATTTCGACAGTGCGCTGATCTTCGGACAGCAGGTAGCTTTTCACCTGACCGACCTGGATCTGCTTGTAGAACACCGGACTGCCACGGTCGAGCGAGCCCAGGCGGTCAGCCTTGAGGGTCAGGTGCAAACCCGGCTTGGCGTCCGACAGCGGCGGCTCTTCGGCCAAGGCCTTGAACTTGCGCGTCGACTCGCCTTCACCCGGACTGATCGCCACGTAGTTACCCGACACCAGGGTTTCCAGGCCTGTGATCCCGGCCAGGCTCACGCTCGGCTTGACCAGCCAGAAACGTGTGCCGGTCTTGAGATACTGCTCGACGTCCTTGTTCATCTCGACCGTCGCGACCACGCCCTTGGAACTGCCTTCGTCATCGAGCGTGAGCGCCTTCACTTTACCGACCGTCATCCCTTTGTAGACGACTTCGGTTTTGTTGACCTGGATGCCCTCGCCACTCTCAAAGCGCACAGTGATCTCGATTCCGGTCTCGTTATATGCCCGCCAGCCGAGCCAGCCGCCGATGATCAATGCAATCAGCGGCAAGACCCAGATAGCAGACCAGTTCGAAGCCGGTCGGGTTTTAGCGGTAGGCAAATCAGTCATGGTCGTTATCCGACTCCGTGTTATCCCAAATCAGTCGGGGATCGAAGGTTACTGCGGCAATCATTGTCAAAATCACTACGCTGGCGAAAGCAATCGCGCCGAGACCGGCTTCGACACTGGCCAGTCGCCCAAAATTCACCACCGCGACCAGAATGGCGATCACGAAAATATCCAACATCGACCAACGCCCGATGAACTCGATAAAACGGTACATAAGGATGCGTTGCCGCGCCGACATGGGCTGGTGCCGCTGTACGGAAAACAATAACAAAGCGATGCCCACCAGCTTGAAGGTGGGTACAAGGATACTGGCGATGAACACCACCGCGGCGATAGGAATCATGCCGTGGTGAACCAACTCGATGACGCCGGCCATGATGGTGCTCGGGGCGCCCTGGCCCAGCGAGTTGATGGTCATGATCGGCAGCATATTGGCCGGGATATAAAGAATCGCGGCCGTGATCAGCAATGCCCAGGTTCGCATCAAGCTGTTCGGCCGACGGGGGTGAACCAGTGCGCCACAGCGAGTACAGGTTTGGTTGTCGGTTTCGACGTCTTGCCGATTCAACTCATGGCATTCCGTACAAACCAGAATGCCGGCATCAATCGCCCTCATGGGCATCTTCTCCTGATAACGCCTGCCAGATCTGATGCGGTGACATCACCACCTCCAGCCAGACCTGGACCAGCAACAAACTGATGAAGCACACCAAGCCAAGGCCTACGGTGATGGCCGCCATGTCTGCCAATTTGACGATGGCCACCAGCACGCCCATGAGGTAAACCTCGAGCATCCCCCAATCGCGTAGATGGTGATAAATGCGGTACAGCAACAAACCGTAGCTACGGCCAAGGTCCAAGCGAATGGTCAGCAGCACAGCCAACTGACAAAGCAACTTGAGCAACGGAATACCCATGCTGCACAGGAACACAACTACCGAGACGCCTTGCATGCCGGTATCGAACAGACCCACTACCCCACTCCAAACGGTGTCCTGGGAGGTCTGTCCAAGCAGATTGAGTTGCATGATGGGTAAGAAGTTGGCCGGCACGTATAACAGCAGGGCGGCGATCACCAACGCAAGACTGCGTTCGACTACATTGTGCCGGTGAGCATAAAGTTCATAACCGCAGCGGGGGCACTCGGCTTTCTCGCCATGGGACAGTTGGGGCTTGCGCATCAACAAGTCGCACTCATGACACGCCACCAGTTCGCCCAGGGGTAGATCTGGCAACCTATCAGTGTCTGACGGATCGGGCATAAACAGCTCTGGCTCAGCTAAGGTGGGGCTATTCTAGTGCTCCAGCTCGAAAATAACTGTGCAAATTTATCACGAGCTTTCGCAGACTTTTATGACGGGCAAAACAAAACCCCTACCTGCATCAGCAGATAGGGGTTTCGGAATTTAATCTTGACGATGACCTACTCTCACA
>NZ_JBDGLI010000015.1:84971-161807 GCF_057655955.1 Pseudomonas sp. Soil_N_39 | reverse complement strand
GGCGACCTGGCGCAGTACCGCAGCGATGGCGTGATCGAGTACGTCGGTCGCATCGACCATCAAGTGAAAATCCGTGGATTCCGCATCGAACTGGGCGAGATCGAAGCGCGCCTGAATGCCCTGGCAGCGGTGCGCGAAGCGTTGGTGCTGGCCCAGGAAGGGCCGAGCGGCCAGCAACTGGTGGGTTACGTGATTCCGGCGCAAGTCGGCGAGGACGAAGCCGGCCTGCGCGAGCAGATCAAGACTCAGCTCAAGGCCGAGCTGCCCGACTACATGGTGCCGACGCACCTGCTGTTCCTCGAACGATGGCCACTGACCGCCAACGGTAAGCTCGACCGCAAGGCCTTGCCGACCGCCGACGCCAGCCAGGTCCAGCAGGCCTACGTGGCGCCGCAAAGTGAACTGGAACAACAGATCGCGGCAATCTGGCAGGACGTGCTCAAAGTGGACCGGGTCGGCTTGAGCGATAACTTCTTCGAGCTGGGCGGCGACTCGATTGTCTCCATCCAGGTGGTCAGCCGCGCCCGTCAGGCGGGCATCCGCTTTACCCCCAAGGACTTGTTCCAGCACCAGACCGTGCAGGCGCTGGCGAGCGTTGCCCAGACCGGTGGACAGGCGCCGGCCATCGATCAGGCGCCGAGCGAAGGGTCGACGCAGCTGTTGCCGATCCAGCAGGCGTTTTTCTCCGAGGCGATTCCCGAGCGTCATCATTACAACCAGTCTGTGTTGCTGAAACCGGCCAGTCCGTTGCAAGCGTCGGTGGTAGAGCAGGCCCTGCAGGCGTTGGTGCTGCACCACGACGCCTTGCGATTGTCTTTCCGTGAAACCGCCGAAGGTTGGCGCGCCGAGCACCGAGAGGTGGCGGCGCAACAACAGGCTTGGGCGGGCAACGGTTTGCTGTGGCAACGTGACGTGGCCGATGCCAGCGCGCTGGAAACCCTCGCCAATCAGGCCCAGCGCAGCCTCGACCTGGACACCGGGCCGCTGTTGCGCGGGGTGCTGGCGACCTTGGCCGATGGCAGCCAGCGCCTGTTGCTGGTGGTTCATCACCTGGCGGTGGACGGTGTGTCGTGGCGAATTCTGTTCGACGACCTGCAAACCGCCTACCAGCAGTTGCTCGCCGGCCAAGCGCTGCAATTGCCGGCCAAGACCAGCTCGGTCAAGGCGTTTGCCGAGCAGCTGCAAGCCCATGCTCGCAGCGCGCAACTGCAGCAGCAATTGGCCTACTGGCAAGGGTTACTGCACGACGCACCGACCGACCTGCCGTGCCTCGACCCGGAGGCGATCGGGCAAAACCGTGAGGCCGTCACCGTTCAAACGCGGCTGGACGCGCACTTGACCCGGCAGTTGCTGCAAGAGGCGCCGGCGGCCTATCGCACCCAGGTCAATGACCTGTTGCTCACGGCCCTGGCCCGGGTGATCTGTCGCTGGACTGGCCACGACAGCCTGTTGCTCCAGCTCGAAGGCCACGGTCGCGAGGAGCTATTCGCCAACGTCGACCTGACCCGCACGGTCGGATGGTTCACCAGCCTGTTCCCGGTGCGGTTGTCGCCGGCCGTCGAACTGGCGGACTCGATCAAGTCGATCAAGCAAGGGCTGCGGACGATTCCCGACAAAGGCGTGGGCTTCGGTGCGCTGCGCTACCTGGGCGACGATGCCTGTCGGGCGGCCCTGGAAGCCTTGCCGGTGCCGCGCATCACCTTCAACTACCTCGGTCAATTCGACGGCAGTTTCGATCAGGACCAAGGCGCGCTGTTCAGCCCGGCCAGGGAAAGCGCCGGTGACGAGCAGAGCCCGCTGACCACCCTGGGCAACTGGCTGACGCTCAACGGCCAGGTGTTCGATGGCGCGCTGCGGTTGGGCTGGACGTTCAGTGCGCAACAGTTCGAGCCGGCGACCATCCAGCGCTTGGCCGATGACTACGCCCGTGAGCTGGCGCTGTTGATCGCCCATTGCTGCGACCCGACGAGCCAGGGCATGACGCCGGCGGATTTCCCTTTGGCCGGCCTGACCCAGGCGCAACTCGATGGCCTGGCGCTGTCGGCGCGCGGGGTGGAAGACCTTTACCCGCTGGCGCCGATGCAGCAAGGCATGTTGTTCCACAGCCTGTACGAAGCGGGCAGTGGCCAGTACATCAACCAGATGCGCCTGGACATCAACGGCCTCGACCCGCGGCGTTTCGAGGCGGCCTGGCAAGCGGCGGTCGATGCCCATGACAGTCTGCGCAGCAGTTTTATCTGGCAGGGCAGCGAGCGCCCGGTGCAAGTGGTGCACAAGCAGGTGCGCGTGCCGTTCACTTCCTTGGACTGGAGCGCCCGCGCCGATGTCACCCAGGCCCTGGCCGAACGGGCGGACGCCGAGCGCGAGCAGGGCTTCGACCTGGCCTGCGCACCGTTGCTGCGTCTGGTGCTGGTGCGCATCGCTGAGCAGCGTTACCACCTGATCTACACCCATCACCACATCCTGATGGACGGCTGGAGCAACTCACAGTTGCTCGGCGAAGTGCTGCAACGCTATGACAGCCAGGCCCTGCCGCGCCCGGCCGGGCGGTATCGGGACTACATCGCCTGGCTGCAAGGCCGCGACGCCCAGGCCAGCGAGACCTTCTGGCTGGGGCAGCTGCAAAGCCTGGAGGCGCCGACCCGCCTGGCCGAGACCGGTTTCGCGCCGCTGCAATCGACGTTGGAAAGCAGCCATGCCAGCCACTATCACGACCTGACGCCCCAGCAGACCCAACGCCTGAGCGAGTTCGCCCGTCAGCAGAAAGTCACCCTCAACACCGTCGTCCAGGCGACCTGGCTGTTGCTGCTGCAGCACTACACCGGGCATGCCACCGTGGCCTTCGGCGCCACCGTGTCGGGACGCCCGAGCGAGCTCAAGGGGGTTGAGCAGCAGATCGGCCTGTTCATCAACACCTTGCCGGTGATCGCCAGCCCGCGTCCGGAGCAACCGCTGAGCGCACTGCTGCAACAGATCCAGGGCCTGAACGTGGCCTTGCGCGAGCACGAGCACACGCCGTTGTTCGAGATCCAGCGCTGGGCCGGGCAGGGCGGTGACGGTTTGTTCGACACCTTGCTGGTGTTCGAAAACTACCCCGTGTCCCAGGCCCTGCAAGCGCAGGCGCCCTCGGGCTTGAGCTTCGGCAGTGTGGCCAGCCAGGAACAGACTAATTTCCCGCTGACCCTGGCCGTCAATCTAACTGACATCCTGAGCCTGCACTTCACCTATGCCCATGCTGCTTTCCCTACACACACCGTCGAGCGCCTGGCTGAGCAGGTGGCCCACGTGCTCGCACAAATGGTGAGCCTGCCGGCCGACCGTTGCGTGGGCGACATCCAGCTGTTGGATGAGGTGACCCGCGACAGGCTGCTGCACGACTGGAACGCCACCTCGGTGGTGGAACCGCCTCGGCGCCCGGTCCATCAATGGATCGAGGCCCAGGCCCGCAGTACCCCCGACGCGTTCGCCCTGGTCAGCGAGCAGGAGACGCTCACCTACGCCCAGCTCAACGCCCGGGCCAATCGCCTGGCCCATGGCTTGATCGAACGCGGCGTCGGCCCCGACGTGCTGGTGGGGTTGGCGCTGTCGCGCAGCGTGCAGATGGTCGTCGGCTTGCTGGCGGTGCTCAAGGCCGGTGGTGCCTATGTGCCGCTGGACCCGGCTTATCCACAGGATCGCCTGGCGTACATGGTCGAGGACAGCGGCATCGCCTTGCTGCTCACTGAAACCGATGTGCTGCCGCTGTTCGGCGACGCTGCCGTGGCCGCGCTGCTGTTGGATCAG
Organism: Pseudomonas sp. Soil_N_39; assembly: GCF_057655955.1. Taxonomy (NCBI): domain Bacteria; kingdom Pseudomonadati; phylum Pseudomonadota; class Gammaproteobacteria; order Pseudomonadales; family Pseudomonadaceae; genus Pseudomonas; species Pseudomonas sp. Soil_N_39. The sequence continues at coordinate 158,024 of NZ_JBDGLI010000015.1, read as the reverse complement.
CCCGACCAATGGCTGGCCGGCTACAGCGAACGCGACCCGGGCGTAATCATCGACGGCGAGAATCTCGCCTACGTGATCTACACCTCCGGCTCCACCGGCAAGCCCAAGGGCGTAACCCTTCGCCATGCCGCCCTGAGCAATCACATGGCGTGGATGCAAGGTTGCCTGAAACTGACCGCCGATGACCGCGTCCTGCAAAAAACCGCGATCAGTTTCGATGCCTCGGTCTGGGAGTTCTGGCTGCCGTTGATGAGCGGCGCGCAACTGGTGCTCGCCAGCCCGCAGCTGAACCTCGACCTGACCACCCTCTGGGCCGACGTGGCGCGCTGGCGCATCAGCGTGCTGCAAATGGCGCCTTCGCTGTTGCAAGCGTTGCTGCCCCTGGCGACTCGCGAGCAACTGGCCTCCCTGCGCCTGCTGCTGTGCGGTGGCGAAGCCCTCAGCGCGCACTTGTCGCGCCAGGTCATGGCGCTGTTCGATGGCGAGTTGCGCAACCTCTATGGCCCGACCGAAGCGACCATCGACACCAGCAGCCATGCCGTGGTGCGCGGCAGCGAAGACGACGCCGAGCGGATCATCGCCATTGGCCGTCCCATCGATAACGTGCGCACCTTCGTGCTGGACGCGGCGTTGCAGCCTTGCGCCGTGGGCGCCGTCGGCGAGTTGCACATCGCCGGTGATTCCCTGGCCCGTGGTTACCACCAACGACCGGCACTGAGCGCCGAGCGCTTCATCCCCGACCCGTTCGCGCCAGCCCCGGGTGGTCGCCTGTATCGCACCGGCGACCTGGCCCGTTATGGCGCGGAAGGGGTGATCGAGTACCTCGGCCGGATCGACCATCAAGTGAAGATCCGTGGCCTGCGCATCGAGTTGGGGGAAATCGAAGCGCGCCTGCAGGCCGATGCCGATGTGCGCGATGCGGTGGTGCTGGCGCGGGACGACGTGAGCGGGCCGAACCTGGTGGCCTACCTGGTCGGCCAGGACAGCACGCTCGACAGCCCTCTTGAGCAGGCCAGCCTGAGCGACCGGCTCAAGGCGCGACTGGCGGCCCAGGTGCCGGACTTCATGGTGCCGACCCATTGGGTCTTTCTCGACCACTTGCCGCTGACCCCCAACGGCAAGCTCGACCGCAAGGCCTTGCCGGCACCGGACACCCGTGCTCTGCAGTCGGCTTACCTCGCACCGCAGAGCGACCTGGAATGCCGGGTCGCGGCCATCTGGCAAGACGTGCTCAAGGTCGAGCAGGTCGGGCTGGGCGACGACTTCTTCGAGCTGGGCGGGCATTCGCTGCTGGTGGTGAGCGTGGTCTCGCGCCTGCAACTGGAACTGGGCCTGACCTTGACCCCGCAACTGATTTTCCAATTCCCGGTACTCGGCGCGTTCGTGGCGCAACTCGAGCCTGCCGGCGAACCCATGAGTACGTCGAAATTGAGCAAGCTTGAAGCGCTGCTCGATGAATTTGAGGAGGTTTGATGGACACCGCTGTCGCACAACGTATTGCCAGGCGCTTCATAACGCTGCCGCTGGAAAAACGTCGCTTGTACTTGCAGAAGATGCTCGAAGAGAACGTTTCCCCGGCGAACCTGCCCATTGCGCCCGTCAGTGCCGAGTTCGACACGTTGTCGCTGTCGTTTGCCCAGGAACGCCAATGGTTCCTGTGGCAGTTGGACCCCGAGAGCGCGGCTTATCACATGCCCACGGCCCTGCGCTTGCGTGGGCCGCTGGACATCGCTGCGCTGGAGCAGAGTTTCACGGCGTTGGTGGCGCGTCACGAGAGCCTGCGCACCACCTTCCAGACCCAGGGCGAGCAGGTCGTGCAGCAAGTGCATGCGGCGGCGCCGGTGCGTTTGCAGGTAGACACTTTGGAACAACGGCCGGACGAGACGCAACTGCGCCAGTTGATCGAAGCCGAAACCCGCCAGCTCTTTGACCTGCAACAAGGGCCGTTGCTGCGCACACGCCTGCTGCGGTTGGCGGCGGATGACCATGTGCTGATCGTGACCTTGCACCACATCGTTGCCGATGGCTGGTCGATGCAGGTGATGGTCGAGGAACTGGTCAACGGCTACGCCGCCTTCAGCCAGGGCCACGCGCCGGAACTGCCGCCGCTGCCGATCCAGTACGCCGACTACGCCATCTGGCAGCGGCACTGGATGGAAGCGGGCGAGCGCGAACGCCAGTTGGAGTACTGGACCGCACGCTTGGGTGGCCAGCAACCGGTGCTGGAATTGCCCACTGACTTCCCGCGTCCGGCGGTGATGAGCTATCGCGGCGCGCGGCTCGAACTTGCCATCGATGCGGTACTGGCCGGCGACCTCAAGCACATGGCCCAGCGCGAAGGCGTCAGCCTGTTCATGCTTCTGTTGGCCTCGTTCCAGGCGCTGTTGCATCGCTACAGCGGCCAGAACGATATCCGCGTCGGCGTGCCGACGGCCAACCGCAACCGGGTCGAAACCGAGCGCCTGATCGGCTTTTTCGTCAATACCCAAGTGCTCGACAGCGATATCCAGAGCCAGGATTCGTTTGGTGCCCTGCTGCAACAAGTGAAGCAAACAGCCCTGGGCGCCCAGGCTCACCAGGAGTTACCGTTCGAACAACTGGTCGAGGCGTTGCAGCCTGAGCGCAACCTGAGCCACAGCCCGCTGTTCCAAGTGATGTTCAACCACCGGACCGAAGGCCCGGCGGGCGAGGGGCCGGTCGGTGCGTTGAAAGTCGAGGGGCTGCACTGGGACTCGCACACGGCGCAATTCGACCTGACCCTGGAAACGCTGGAGCACGGCGAAGGGCTCTCGGCAGGGCTGATCTATGCCACCGATCTGTTTGGTGCCGAGACGATTGCGCGCATGGCCGGGCATTGGCAGAACCTGTTGCGGGCGATCGTCGCCGACCCGGCGCAGCGCATCGGTGAATTGCCGTTGCTCGACGCGGCCGAGCGCCAGGCCCAGCTCGACGACGGCCAGCGCACCCCGTCGCCGGCACCCGAGGCGGGTTTTGTCCATCAGCTATTCGAGCTACAAGCGGCGCGCACCCCGGACGCCCCGGCGCTGGTGATCGACGGCGAACGCTGGAGTTACGGCCAACTCAATGCCCGGGCCAATCAGTTGGCGGGGAAGCTGCAGAGCCTCGGCGTGGGCCCCGATGTCCTGGTCGGCATTGCCGTGGAACGCAGCGCGCACATGCTGGTGGGCCTGCTGGCGATCCTCAAGGCCGGCGGCGCCTACCTGCCGCTGGACCCGGCGTTCCCCCAGGACCGCCTGGCGTACATGATCGAAGACAGTGGCATCGAGCTGCTGCTGACCCAAAGCTCGCTGCTCAACCAGTTGCCCCTGTCCTGTGGGAGCGAGCTTGCTCGCGATAGCGGTGGTTCAGTCAATGATGATGCCGGGTGTGCCGACGCTATCGCGAGCAAGCTCGCTCCCACAGGGTCCGGTGTTGGCGTTAAGACATTGGTGTTGGACCAGGAGGGTGACTGGCTCGACGGCTATGCCTGCGAGGCGCCGGCGACGCGCCTGGATGCGGAGCACCTGGCCTACGCGATCTACACCTCCGGCTCCACCGGCAAGCCCAAGGGCGTGATGGTGCGCCACGGCGCGCTGACCAATTTTGTCGCGAGCATGGCCAAGGCGCCGGGCATGACGGCCCAGGACCGGGCGTTGTCGCTGACCACGTTCTCGTTCGATATTTTCGGCCTGGAAATCTACGTGCCGCTGATGGTCGGCGCGTGCATCGTGCTGACCGGCCAGCACGTCGCCCAGGACCCGTACGCGGTGTTGGCGCTGATCGCGGCGGAGCAGGTCAACGTGGTGCAAGCCACCCCGTCGACCTGGCGCATGTTGCTGGACAACGAGCACGCCGAGGGTTTGCGCGGCTGCAAGTGCCTGTGCGGTGGCGAAGCGCTGCCCCGGGAACTGGCCGTGCGCATGCTCGCCCTCGGCGGTGAAGTGTGGAACCTCTACGGCCCGACGGAAACCACCATCTGGTCGGCCCTGCACCCGTTGCAAACCCAGGCTGCGCAACCGTGGCTGGGCGGACCCATCGACAACACCGCGCTGTACATCGTCGGCGCCGATCTGATGCCGGTGCCCTATGGCGTGGCCGGTGAATTGCTGATCGGCGGCCAGGGCCTGGCCCGGGGTTATTTCCAGCGCCCGGCGCTGACTGCCGAACGTTTCGTGCCCCATCCGTTTGTCGCCGGCGAGCGTCTGTATCGCACCGGTGACCTGGCGCGCCAGCGTGCCGACGGCATCCTCGAATACCTCGGGCGCATCGACCATCAGGTGAAGATCCGCGGGTTCCGTATCGAACTGGGAGAAATCGAAGCGCGCCTGCTGGAACAGGGCAGCGTGCGCGAAGCGGCGGTGTTGGCCCAAGAGGCACCGGGCGGTCAGGCGTTGGTGGCGTACATCGTTCCAAGCGCCGAGCTGAATGACCTGGACGCCACCGCCCAGAGCGACCTGCGTGACAGCCTCAGCGCAGGGCTCAAGGTCAACCTGCCCGACTACATGGTGCCGGCGCACATTGTGCTGGTGTCGCGCTTCCCGCTGACGCCCAACGGCAAGCTGGATCGCAAGCAGTTGCCCAAGCCCGATGCCAGCCAGTGGCAGAAAACCTATGTCGCGCCGCAGACACCCGTGCAGCAGGCGGTGGCGACGATCTGGGCCGATATCCTCAAGGTCGAGCGGGTGGGTCTGGACGACAACTTCTTCGAACTGGGCGGCCATTCCTTGCTGGCCACCCAGGTGATGTCGCGGATTCGCCAGCAACTCAATATCCAGGTGCCGTTGCGCCTGCTGTTCGCCCATCGCAGCCTGCGGGGGTTTGTCGAGGCCCTGGGCACGGCATCGGCGAATGATGAACCGAGCATTCCACGCATTGCTCGCGACCAGCCGCTGGCGCTCTCGTTCGCCCAGCAACGGCAGTGGTTCCTCTGGCAACTGGAACCCGCCAGCAGCGCCTATCACATTCCCGCCGCGCTGCATTTGCGCGGGCCCCTTGACCGTGCCGCGCTGCAACAGAGTTTCGATGCACTGGTGGCGCGTCACGAGAGCCTGCGGACCCGCTTCGTGCTCGACAATGAGCGTCCCCTGCAAGTGATCGATGCACCGGCGGCGCTGACCCTGGCGGTCGAATCGGTGCAAGCCGGTATCGATGAACCGGCCTTGCGCGGCTTGATCGAAGCCGAAACCCGACGACTGTTCGATTTGCAGCGCGGTCCGTTGCTGCGGGTCAAGTTGTTGCAACTGGGGGCTGATGATCATGTGCTGATCCTGACCCAGCACCACATCGTGTCCGATGCCTGGTCGATGCAGATCATGGTCGACGACCTGCTGCAGTTGTACACAGGTTTCAGCCAGGGCCAGCCCGTGGCGTTGGCGCCGCTGCCGATCCAATACGCTGACTATGGCCACTGGCAGCGGCAATGGCTGGCGGCGGGGGAGCAGCAGCGTCAACTCGATTACTGGATCGAGCAGTTGGGCGGCGAGCAACCGATTCTCGAACTGCCGACCGACCATCCGCGCCCGGCCCAGCAAAGCTATCGCGGCGCACGGCTGCCCATCGTCATCGAGCCGGCTTTGGCCGAAGGCCTCAAGCGCCTGGCCCAACAGCACAACAGCACGCTGTTCATGCTCTTGCTCGCCGGCTTCCAGACCTTGCTGCACCGCTACAGCGGCCAGGATGACATCCGTGTCGGCGTGCCGATTGCCAACCGTAACCGGGTGGAAACCGAGCGCCTGCTGGGCTTCTTCGTCAACACCCAGGTGCTCAAGGCCGACATCGACGGCAACCTGCGGTTCGACCAGTTGCTCGATCAGGTCAAGCAACGCGCACTGGGCGCCCAGGCCCATCAGGATCTGCCGTTCGAACAGCTGGTGGAACGGCTGGAACCGGCGCGCAACCTGAGCCACACGCCGCTGTTCCAGGTGATGTTCAACCATGCCAGCGAGGCCCGCCGGGATCTGTCGGTGTTGCCGGGCCTGAGCCTGGAGCAACTGACCTGGGACTCAGGCACCGCGCAGTTCGACCTGACCCTGGACACCTTCGAATACGCCGATGGCCTCAGTGCCGCGTTGACCTATGCCAGCGACCTGTTCGAACCGGGCACCATCGCCCGCCTGGGCGAGCACTGGCTGAACCTGTTGCGTGCCATCGTCGCCAACCCGACTCAGCGCATCGCTGAACTGCCGATGCTGGACGGCGTGCAGCGGCGCCTGATCGTTGAGGAGTGGAACCGCACCTACGCCGACTACCCGAACCATATTCCGGTGCATCAGTTGATCGAAGCCCAGGTCGAGCGCGATCCTCACGCTGAGGCACTGGTGTTCGAAGGGCAGTCGCTGAGCTATGCCCAGCTCAACGCCCGCGCCAACCAGTTGGCCCACGCCTTGATCGCCCGCGGCATTGGCCCGGATGTGCTGGTGGGCATCTCGGTGCAGCGCAGCGTGGAGATGGTCGTCGGCCTGCTGGCGATCCTCAAGGCCGGCGGCGCCTACGTGCCGCTGGACCCGGAATACCCGCCGGAGCGCCTGGCCTACATGATTGAGGACAGCGGCATCGAGCTGCTGCTGACCCAAAGCTCATTGCTCAACCAACTACCGCTGTCCTGTGGGAGCGAGCTTGCTCGCGATGGCGGTGGTTCAGTCAATAGTGATGTTGGAGGTGAGGGCCTCATCGCGAGCAAGCTCGCTCCCACAGGTGGGAGTGGTGTCACCACGTTGGTGCTGGATGGGGACGACGACTGGCTGCGGGGCAACCCCACCGACAATCCGCCATCCCGGGCCAGCGCCCAGAACCTGGCCTATTTGATCTACACCTCCGGCTCCACCGGCAAGCCCAAGGGCGCCGGCAACAGCCATGGCGCGCTGACCAACCGCTTGTGCTGGATGCAACAGGCCTATGGCTTGGAGGCCGGTGACAGTGTCTTGCAGAAGACCCCGTTCAGTTTCGACGTGTCGGTCTGGGAGTTCTTCTGGCCGTTGATGACCGGCGTGCGCCTGGTCGTCGCGGCACCGGGCGATCATCGTGATCCGCAGAAACTGGTCAGTCTGATCCAACGGGAAAGCATCACCACCCTGCATTTTGTGCCGTCGATGCTGCAAGCGTTCGTGCTCGACGCCAACGTCAGTCGTTGCACCCGCCTGACCCGCATCGTCTGCAGCGGCGAAGCCCTGCCGGTGGATGCCCAGCAGCAGGTGTTCGCCAAGTTGCCCAATGCCCGGCTGTATAACCTGTACGGTCCGACCGAAGCGGCCATCGACGTGACCCATTGGACCTGCCGCGACGAAGGGCGCGATGCGGTGCCGATTGGCGAGCCGATTGCCAACCTGCTGACCTACATCCTCGACGATGAACTGAACCCGGTGCCAAGCGGCGTCAACGGCGAGCTGTACCTCAGCGGCCAGGGCCTGGCCCGCGGTTATCACCGCCGTCCCGAACTGACCGCCGAGCGTTTCGTCGCCAGCCCGTTCGTGGCCGGCGAGCGGCTGTACCGCACTGGCGACCTGGCGCGCTATCGCCCTGACGGGGTAATCGACTACATCGGCCGGATCGACCATCAGGTGAAGGTCCGCGGGTTCCGTATCGAATTGGGTGAGATCGAAGCGCGCCTGCTTGAACATGAGACGGTGCGCGAAGCGGTGGTGGTGGCCCAGGACAGCCGCAGTGGCAAGGTGCTGAGCGGCTACGTGGTCGCTCACGCCGATGCAGCCGGCGACTGGTCGCTGCTGCGCGAGACGCTCCTGGCCCATTTGCGCCTGAGCCTGCCGGAGCACATGGTGCCGACGCACCTGACCCGCCTGGAACACATGCCGCTGAGCCCGAACGGCAAACTCGACCGCAAGGCGCTGCCGGCGCCGGACCTGGCCGAACGCCAAGAAGCATTCACCGCACCGGTCAACGCCATCGAGCGGGCGCTGGTGGACATCTGGCAAGGGGTGCTCGGCGTCGAGCGGGTGGGTACTGCCGACAACTTCTTCGCCCTGGGTGGCGACTCGATCAATTCGATCCAGGTGGTCAGCCGGGCACGTGCCCAAGGCATCGGCCTGACCCCCAAGGACCTGTTCCTACACCAGACCATCCAGGCCCTGGCACGGATCGCCACGGCGGCCGATGAAGGTGTGAGCGACCAAGGACCGGTCACCGGTGACAGCTCGCTGGTGCCGATGCAGCACTGGTTTTTCGCCAGCGATATCCCGCACCGCGATCACTGGAACCAATCGGTCCTGCTGACCCCGCGCGAACCTTTGGAGATCGCCCCTCTGCAACAGGCCCTCCAGCACGTGGTGGCCCATCACGATGCCCTGCGCCTGCGGTTCACCCAGGCCGACGATGGCCGCTGGCATGCCAGCCATCAGGCCGTGGATGAGCAATCGCTGGAGATCTGGCAACGCACCGCCCAGGACGCCGTCGAGATCGTCGCCATCGCCGACCAGGCGCAACGCAGCCTCGACCTGCAACACGGCCCATTGCTGCGCTGCAGCCTGATCGCGGTGCAGGACGGCAGTTCGCGCCTGCACCTGGCGATTCATCACCTGGTCATGGACGGCGTGTCGTGGCGGGTGCTGCTGGAAGACCTGCAAAACGTCTATCGCCAACTGCGGGCGAACCAGACGCCGGCCTTGCCGGGCAAGTCCACGGCGTTCAAGGCCTGGGCCGCTCAGTTGCAGGATTACGCCCACAGCGAAACCCTGAACAAGGAACTGGATTATTGGGTCGGGCAATTGGATCAGCCTCTGCCACCGTTGCCACGGGCCCGGCCCGAAGGCAGCCAGGCCGCGGCCCATGGCCGTTCGGTGAGCACACGCCTGGACGCCACCCAGACCCAGCGTCTGCTCAAGCAAGCGCCGACGGCCTATCGCACCCAGGTCAACGATTTGCTGCTCAGCGCCCTGGCGCAAGTGGTCTGCCAATGGACCGGGCAACCGGCCTGCCTGGTGCAGCTCGAAGGCCATGGCCGCGAAGAGCTGTTCGATGGCATCGACCTGAGTCGCACCGTCGGTTGGTTCACCAGCCTGTTCCCGGTGTTGCTGACACCGGCCAGCGACCCCGCCGAGTCGATCAAGCGGATCAAGGAACAGCTGCGCGCGGTGCCGAACAAGGGCCTGGGCTACGGCGTCCTGCGCTACCTCGGCGCCGAAGCGGTCCAGCAGCGGCTGGCAAAACTGCCGCCAGCGCGCATCACCTTCAACTACCTGGGGCAATTCGACCAGAGCTTCGATGAGCAGGCGCTGTTCGTGCCGAGTGAGGAGGGCAGTGGCGCAGGGCACGGCGATGACGTGGCGCTGGGCAACTGGCTGACCATCGACGGCCGGATCTTCAACGGCCAGTTGTCCCTCGACTGGACCTTCAGTGGCGATGTCTTCGACGAGGCCACGCTCCAGCAATTGGCCGATGCCTACGCCGTGGCGTTGCAACAACTGATCGACCACTGCTGCACCGACGGGCACCAGGGCCTGACACCTTCCGACTTCCCGCTGGCGCGCTTGAGCCAGTCGCAACTCAACGGCTTGCCGGTGCCGGTGGCGCAGGTGGAGGACATCTATCCGCTGTCGCCAATGCAGGACGGCATGCTGTTCCACACCCTGGCCGACGACAGCTCCGGCTTGTACATCAATCAGATCAGCCTGCCGGTGCACGGCCTGGACACCGAGCGTTTCGCCCGGGCCTGGACCGCGGTGATCGAGCGCGAGGACATCCTGCGCACCAGTTTCCACTGGCAGGATGGCTTGAGCGTGCCGGTGCAAATCGTCCATCGTCACGTTGAATTGCCGTTGCAGATCGAAGACTGGCGTGGACAGGACATCAGCGAGCAGGCGATCAGCGCCCGGGCGACCGCCGATTACCTGGCCGGTTTCGACTTGGGCTGCGCGCCCTTGCAACGGGTGCTGTTGCTGCGCCTGGAAGACGACCGCTACCAGATGATCTGGACCTGTCATCACATCCTCATGGATGGCTGGAGCAGTTCACGGTTGTTCGGTGAGGTGTTGCAGTTCTACGCCCATGGGCAGGTGCCCAGCCGCAATGGTCGCTACCGCGAGTTCATCGAATGGCTGCAACACCAGGACCAGGGTGCGTTGGAGCGCTTCTGGCGCAGCCGCCTCGATACGTTGGAACAGGCGACTTCCCTCAACCAGGCGATGTTCCCGCGGCATGTCGCGGCATTGCCGGGGCACGAGGCGCTGTATTCGCGCTGGGACGCGGCGCAGACCGCACGCCTGCAACAGGCCTGCCGCGCCTTGCAGATAACGCCGAATACCTTGATCCAAGGGGCGTGGCTGCTGTTGTTGCAACGCTTCACCGGGCAGAACACCGTGGTCTTCGGCGCCACCGTCGCCGGGCGTCCGGCGGGGCTGGTCAACGCCGACAACATCCTTGGCCTGTTCATCAACACCTTGCCGGTGATCCAGACCCTGGACGCCGAGCAGCCTCTGGATCAATGGCTGCAGCAGTTGCAGGCCTACAACCTGGATCTGCGCGAGCATTCCCATGCGCCACTGGCGGACATCCAGCGCTGGTCGGGCCTGGGCGGGCAGGGCTTGTTCGACAGCATCATCGTGTTCGAGAACTACCCCATCGACGAACGCCTGGGCGAGCAGCAGGACACTGGCCTGAGTTTCGGCGACTCACGCAATCATGACGTGACCAACTTCCCGATGGACCTGGCGGTCAACCTGGGCGACACGCTGTCCATCGAGTACCTGTTCCTGCGCAACGCCTTCAGCGTCGAAGCGGTGGAGCGCATCCGCCGGACGATGGAAGACACCCTGGAAGCGATGATCCATGCGCCCCACGCGTGCCTGGGCAACCTGCAGCGCTTGTCGCTGGAACAGTGGCAGGCCTTCGAGCAATGGAGCGCGGCGCCGAACGGCTGCTATCAGCCACAGTTGTTGCCGGAATTGATTGGCCGGCATGCCCAGTCGCGTCCGCAGGCCACGGCGCTGGTGTGTGGCGACGACTCGCTGGACTATGGCGAACTGGAGCGTCGGGCCAACCGCCTGGCCCACCGTTTGATCGAACTCGGTGCCGGCCCGGAAGTGGTAGTCGGCGTGGCCCTGGAGCGTTCGGTGGACATGGTCGTGGCGCTGCTGGCCGTGATGAAAAGCGGTTCGGCCTATGTGCCGCTGGACATCGATTACCCGCCCGAGCGCCTGGCGTTCATGATCGAAGATTCGGCCATGGCGCTGTTGCTGACCCACAGTCGGGTGCAGGGGCGTTTGCCTGATCTCGACGGTTTGGCGCGCCTGGCCATCGACGGTTTCGACAGCCGTGGCTACAGCGACTTGCCGCCGCGCAGCGGTTTGCTCGGCGGCAATCTGGCCTACCTGATCTACACCTCGGGTTCCACCGGTCGACCCAAAGGCGTCGCCGTGGCGCACGGGCCGATGAGCATGCATTGCCAGGCCATCGCCGGGCTGTATGACATGGACGAACACACCCGCGAACTGCATTTCATGTCGTTCGCCTTCGACGGCGCCCATGAGCGCTGGCTGAGCACGTTGTTCAGCGGTGGCACCCTGGTGATTCGCGACGGCATGCTGTGGACGCCGGAGCAGACCTTCGACGCCTTGCACCGCCACGGCATTACCATCGCCTGCTTCCCGCCGGCCTACCTCAAACAACTGGCCGAATACGCCGCCCACAGCCAACTGGCGCCACCGCCGGTGCGGGTGTACTGCTTCGGTGGCGATGCGGTGCCGGACCAGACCTTCGAGCAAGTGAAGGCGGCGCTGCGTCCGCAATTCTTCACCAACGGCTATGGTCCGACGGAAACCGTGGTCACGCCGATGCTGTGGAAGGTGCCAGCCAGCGAACGTTGCGAAGCCGCCTACGCGCCGATCGGGCGGGCGGTGGGCGAGCGCGCCTTGTATGTGCTGGACGACAACCTCAACCCGTTGCCGCCGGGCATTGCCGGTGAGTTGTACATCGGTGGCGAGGGCATCGCCCGTGGTTATCACCATCGTCCGGACCTGAGTGCCGAGCGCTTCGTACCGGACCCGTTCGGCCAGCCGGGCGATCGCCTGTACCGCAGCGGCGACCTGGTGCGCCAGCGCGCCGACGGGGTGCTCGATTACGTCGGGCGTATCGACCACCAGATCAAGGTGCGGGGTTTCCGCATCGAACTGGGGGAAGTCGAGGCCAGCCTGCGGCAACTGGACGACGTCAGCGATGCGTTGGTGATCGCCCGCGACAGTGCCTCGGGCAAGCAACTTATCGGCTATGTGGTCACCCCCGATGGGGTGGCCATCGGTGATCGGCTCAAGGCGGAACTGCGGGTGCAATTGCCGGATTACATGGTGCCGGCCCAGGTCATCTGCCTGGAGGCGTTGCCAGTCACGCCGAACGGCAAGCTCGACCGCCAGGCCCTGCCAGAGCCGGAATTCAAGGGCGCCGAGTATGTGCCGGGGCGCAACCGCGATGAGCAGCTGTTGGCCGAGATTTGGGCCGAGGTGTTGCAAGTCGAGCGGGTGGGCATCACCGATAATTTCTTCGAGTTGGGCGGTGACTCGATCCTCAGCCTGCAAGTGGTCTCGCGGGTACGCAACCATGGGGAGCTGAAGATGGAACTCAAGCTGCGGGACCTGATGCGCGGCCAGACCATCGAGGCGATTTTCGACCAGCGTTCGAACACGCTCGCCGTGACGGTCGAGGACGTGACCCAGGTGGCCGCCGAAGGGCAATTCAACCTGATTCCGATCCAGCAATGGTGGTTCGACCAGCGCATGAGCGAACCCCATCACTACAACCAGGCGTTGATGTTGCGGGCGCGCCAGGCGCTGAACCTGACGGCGCTGGAACTGGCGTTGCGTGGCATGCTGCAGCAGCACGACGCCTTGCGCCTGCGCTTCAGTGAGGTCGGCGGGCGTCAGTTGCAACATTACCAGGCGTTGGAAGAGATGCAGGCGCAGTGGGCCAGCGAACCCTTGCTGTGGCAGCACACCGTGGCCGATGAAGCCGAGCTGGAGTTGTATGCCGAACAGGTGCAACGCAGCCTTGATGTGCACAACGGGCCGGTGTGGCGCACCGCGCACGTGACCTTGGGCAGTGGTGAAATCCGCGTGCTGATGGTCATTCATCACCTGGTCATCGATACCGTGTCGTGGCGTTTGTTGTTGCAGGATTTGCAGACGGCTTATACGGCCTACTGCGACGGCCAGACACCGAACCTGCCGATTCGCACCAGCAGCTACCGGGCCTGGGCCGAGGGCTTGCAAGCCTATGCACGGGATTATCCGGCGCAGGAAAAAGCCTGGTGGCTGGAGCAGATCGACCAGCCGGGCAGCGAGTTGCCGTGTGACAACCTGCGGGGCAAGAACCAGGTGCAGTACCAGTCGGTCGCGCATTTGAGCCTGTCGGAGCAGCACACCCAGCAATTGCTCAAACAGGTGCCGGCGGTCTACCAGACGCAGATCAACGACGTGTTGCTGGCGGCGTTGAGTCGGGTGTTGTGCCGCTGGAGCCAGCAGCCTTCGGTGCTGATCCAGCTGGAGGGGCATGGTCGCGAGGACCTGGTCAAGGACATCGACCTGAGCCGCAGCCTCGGCTGGTTCACCAGCATGTTCCCGGTGCGCCTGGCCCCGAGCCCTGAAGCCGACATCGGCACGTCGGTGCGGGCGGTGCAACGGCAGTTGGCCGCCGTGCCGAACAAGGGATTGGGCTATGGCGTGTTGCGCTACATGAGCGGCGAGCCGATGGCCGCGACCTTGGGCCGCGCGCCCCAGGCGCGGGTGACGTTCAACTACCTGGGGCAGTTCGACCAGAGCTTTGACGACAAGGCACTGCTGGTGCCGGCGGCGGAAAGCTACGGCAGCTGCTACAGCCCCCATGCTGCGCTGGGCAACTGGCTGGAAGTGGTGGGACAGGTGTACGACGGGCGCCTGGCGCTGCGCTGCATCTTCAGCACTCGCCGCTACCGTGCCGAGACCGTCGAGGGATTGATGCGCGCGTACCAGGAGGAACTGGAAGCGTTGATCGAGCACTGCGTGGCGCAGGCCGCTTAAGTCTTGGGGTGGGTCTGTGGGAGCGAGCCTGCTCGCGATGGCAGCGCATCAGTCAACCTCGATGTTGGCTGGACCAAAGCTATCGCGAGCAAGCTCGCTCCCACAGTGGATCGTTGGTGCTCATGCATGCAATGCCCCACCACCATTCCCTTGTGGGAGCGAGCTTGCTCGCGATGGCGGTGTATGAGTCAACCTCGATGTTGACTGAACCAAAGCTATCGCGAGCAGGCTCACCCCCACAGGGTTCTGTAACCGGTCTCATGGATTTTTCTGTCTTCTATAGTTTTTCACAAGGAACCCCTGCGATGTCCCTGCATCCGGAACTCAACGCCTTTCTCGACCTGGCCGAAGAAAGCCAGGCCGACGGTCCCGGGCCGTTTCACCTGTCGACGCCGGCCCAGGCCCGTGAGGCGTTCGAGCGCACCACCGGGCAATTGCGCTGGAACGCTCCGGCGGATGTGCAGTGCGCCGTTCACGCATTCACCGCCCGTGACGGCGCGCCGCTGACGCTGCGTCTGTACCGTCCGGCCACGGCCACGGCCACGGCTGCGGCCCAGGCACTGCCAGTGCTGGTGTACTTTCACGGCGGCGGCTATGTGGTCGGCAGCCTGGACTCCCACGATGGTGTCTGCCGCGAATTCTGCGCCCGGACACCGTGCGTGGTGTTGTCGGTGGGCTATCGCCTGGCCCCGGAGCACACCTTCCCGACCCCGCTGAACGACGGCGCCGATGCCCTCGACTGGCTGGCCCGGCAGGCCCGCGCCGAAGGCCTGGACCTCAGCCGTGTGGCGTTCGGTGGCGACAGCGTCGGCGCGACGCTGGCAACCGTGCTTGCGCTGCAAGCGGCCCGGGAACCCGCTTCCCTGGCGATCCAGCCGTGCTTTCAATTGCTCTGCTACCCGGTGACCGATGCGTCCACCAGCAGCCCATCCACCGAGCTGTTCGGCGAGGGGTATCTGCTGGAGAGCGAAACCCTCGAGTGGTTCTACCGGCACTACGCCAATGAGCCCACCGATCGTCTGGACTGGCGTTTCTCGCCGTTGCTGGCGCCCGGTTACCCAGGCATGGCCCCGGCCCTGATCGCCCTGGCCGGCCATGACCCGCTGCTCGACGAAGGCCGCGCCTACGCCCAGCGTTTGCGAGAGCAGGGGGTGAGCGTGGAGCTGATCGAATACACCGGCCTGATCCACGACTACCTGCGCTTGCAGAGCGTGGTGCCGGAGATTGACGAAGTGTACGCGCAATTGAGCCAAGCCTTGCGGACTGCACTCACTGCCTGAAACACCACAAATCCCTTGATGGGAGTGGTCTCAGGATTTGCATATGCCACAGCTCCTACAGTGGTTTGGGGTGGTCACAGGATTTGCATATGCCACAGATCCGCTGTGGGATGGTCTCAGGATTTGCATATGCCACTGATCTCCTGTGGGAGCGAGCTTGCTCGCGATAGCGGCAGGTCAGCCAGCACTTAAGTGCCTGATACACCGCCATCGCGGGCAAGCTCGCTCCCACAGTGGTTATGTGATGGTTCCAGGATTTGCAGGCACAAAAAAACCGGGCCTGGCCCGGTTTTTTTGTGTGTGGTGTTGCTTAGAAGTCGTAGGTCACGTCCAGCGAGGCCACGCGCTCCTGGCCGTAGTAGCAGCCGAACGAGTAGTTGCAGTTGGACACGTACTCGCGGTCGAAGACGTTCTGCACGTTCAGGCTGGTGGTGACGCCACGCAGGCTTGAGGTGGCCTTGCCCATGTCGTAGCTGATGGTGGTGTCGAACACCGTGTAGGCCGGGACGTCGAACGAGTTGGCCGCGTCGCCCGGCTTGCGGCCGGTGTGGCGGGCGCCTGCGCCGAAGGTCAGGCCGTTGAGGACGGCCTGGGTGAAGTGGTAGTCGACCCACAGCGTGGCGGAGAACGGCGCCTGTTGCTCGCTGCGGTTGTCCTCGTTGCCGTAGTTGTCCTTGGTGTAGAACGAGTCGAGGTAGGTGGCGGCGGCCATGACTTCGATGTTGTCGATGGAGGATTTGACTTCCAGTTCAACACCCCGTGAACGCACCTGGCCCGACTGGATCGAGTTCTGGGGATCAGCAGGGTCGCCGGTGACCAGGTTCTTCTGTTTGATCTGGAACACCGAGGCGGTAATCATCGTTTTGTCGAACGGCTGATACTTCACACCCACTTCGTATTGCTCGCCTTCGGTCGGTTTGAAGGCGTTGCCGCTAGCGTCCGTGCCCGTGGTCGGCAGGAAGGATTCCGAATAGCTGATGTAGGGCGCCAGGCCGAAATCGGTGACATAGGTCAGGCCGATCCGGCCGGTGAACTTGTTGTCACGCAGTGAGGAAACAGTGCGTGCCAGCAGATCCTTGTTGTCCACTTCGGCCCAGTCCTGGCGGCCACCCACGGTCAGAATCCACTTGTCCAGCTTGATCTGGTCTTGCAGGTAGACGCCGGTCTGGCGAACGGTGTTGTCCCACTGGGTGTCCAGCGTCGGGGTCACGCCGCTGGTGTCGTAGTTGTTGTTATTGCCGTACAGGTCGATTGGCGCGCCTGTGATGTTGTAGCCCTTGTATTTACGGTTGAAATGACGATAGTCCACGCCCGCCAGGGTGGTGTGCTCAAGGGCGCCGGTGTTGAATTTGTATTCCAGGTTGTTATCGACGGTGTAGGCAGTGTTGTGCTGTTGCCAGTCGAGTTTGTTGCGAGTGGCCTGGGTCTGATCATTCCCAACGAAACCACGCAGATAGAAGCCCCGATACTGGTCACGCACATCGGTGTAACGGGCCGTGGAGCGGAACGTCAGGTCATCGGTGAGGTTGTGGCTGAAGTCGTAGCCAAGGATGAACTGGTCACGCTTGTAGTCGTTCCACCGTGTGTCGCCGGAGAAAAAGTCCCGGTCGATCCGCTGGCCGTTGGGGCCGCGCTTCAGGGAGCCGATCATCGGCAGCGCCTGATAGTCTTCCAGGCCGTCATCGCGCTGGATCTGCGCCAGCACCGTCAGCGAGGTGTCTTCGTTGGGCGCCCAGGTCAGGCTTGGCGCCAGCAGCATGCGTTCGCTGTGGGTGTGATCGACTTGTTGGTTGCCTTTTTTCCCCACGCCGATGACGCGGTAGCTGAATTCCTTCTGGTCGTCGATCGGGCCGCTGGTGTCGAACGCGCCGTTGATCCGGTCATAGCTGCCCGCGCCCAGTTTGATCTGGCTGCGCTGTTCAGTGGTCGGGCGCTTGGAGACCATGTTGATCAGGCCGCCGGGCTGGTTCTGCCCATAAAGCACCGACGACGGGCCCTTGAGCACTTCGATGCGCTCCAGGGTATACGTATCGATTTGCGGCGCGCCGCCCAGGCTGCCGGCATAAGGCAGGTAGGCGCCATCGAGGTACAGCTGTGTGGGGGCGAACCCGCGGCTGGTGATTTCGTCGGCGATGGCGTTGCGGTCGGTGAAGCCGCTGGTGTCCAGGCCCGGCGTGTAGCGCAAGGCCTGGGTCAGGTTGCGCGCGCCCTGGGTGGCGATCTGGTCGGCGGTGACCACGTTGATGGTCTGCGGGATCTCCAGGATCGGCGTGTCGGTCTTGGTGCCGGTGGCGCTGCGAGTGGCGACGTAGCCGTCCACCGGGCCGTAGGCCGATTCCGCGGATTTACCAGTGATGGTCGTGGCGCCCAGTTCCAGGGAATCGCCCGCCGTCCTGGCGCGCACGCTGGCCGTGTTGCCTTGGATAGTGAACATGACGCCGGTCCCCACCAGCATCTGCGACAGCGCTTGCGCCGGCGACAATCGGCCGCTCACCGGCTGGCTGCGCAGGCCCTGGACATCATCGGCGCTGTAGAGCACTTGCATGTTCGATTGATTGCTCAATGCCTGCAGGGCACTCGCCAGCGACTGCGCTGGAATGTTGAGGTCGACTTCCTGTGCCTGGACCTGTGCGCTGAATGGCATGGCCAGCGCCAGGCTGAACGCAGTGGCGCTGAAGCCTGGTTGCAACAGGCGGCGCATGATCAGTGCCTTGGTAAAACGTGGAATCCCCGGAGTTGCTGGCATGTGTTTCACTCTTGCAGGTTTTAGTTTTAATAGGGGTGTAGTTGTTATCAATTCTTAATTAGGACGCACGACCCCGGAAAAACCAGAATGAGAATCGTGATTATTTACGCAGATTGCAGTTCGGTGATGACGCGGCCGGCTTCCATGCGCACCAATTGGTCGGCCACGTCGAAGTAACGGTCGTCGTGGGAAATCACGATGATGGTCTTGCCCAGGCGCTTGAGGTCCGGCAGCAGCTCGGTATAGAAAATCCGCCGGAAGGTCGGGTCCTGGTCGGCGGCCCATTCGTCGAAGACCAGCACCGGGCGTTCTTCCAGCCACGCATTGACCAGCGCCAGGCGCTTGCGCTGGCCGGTGGACAGGTCGGTGGTGGTGAAGGCGCCGTCGCGCACACTGACCTTGTGAGCGATCTCCAGGCGTTGCAGGTATTGGTTGGCATCGTCCGGGATATGGGTGTCGCCCTGGACGATGTCGTCGAACAGGTAGTAGTCGGCGAAAATCGTCGTGAACAACTGGCGATAGTCGTCGCGGGTCACGGCCGTCACCACGTGGTCGTTGAGGCGGATTTCCCCTTGTTGCGGCGCATACAGGCCCAACAGCAGCTTGATCAGCGTGGTTTTACCGCAACCGTTTTCACCCACGATAAACACGATGTCGCCCTGGTCGATCCTCAGGTTCACCGGCCCCAGGCGGAACGGCGCGGCGCCTTCCACCGCCGGGAAGCTGTAGGCCACATTGCTCAGTTCCAGCGTCTGCACTGGCGTTTTCGGCTGGCCCTGGTCGTTGAGCAACAGGTGCGGTTCAGGGGAGGAAAACTGCTCCGACAGCTCGGCGATGCGGCGGAAGGCGATCTGCGCACGGCTGACGATCGGCAGGGTGCCGATCAGGTGCTCCAGCGGACCTTTCATGTACAGCAACACCAGCACGAAACCGCTCATCACCGCTTTGTCGGCGCTCGGCCACAGCGATTGCAGGGCCAGGGCCAGGCCGATCACCACGAAGAACAGCATCGAGCCGAAGGTCTTGGCGATCACGAAGATGTTCACCGAACGGATCTGCGTGTCACAGATCTTGTCGGCGGTGTGCTCGATGCCCGAGACGAACATGCGTTGTCGACGAGGACGATGGATGCGCAGTTCCTTGGCGCCTTCGGCGATGGCGTTGTAGTGCTTCTGCAATTCGTCCTCGGAGTCGCGAGCGTCCATGAAGCCCTTGATCCCACGACCGCGGGCGATGTACTGCACCACGGTGCCGATGACAATCGCCACGACCATCATCAGAAACATCGGCCACGACAGCACTGCCAGGTAACCCATGCACCCTAGGGTGACGGTCAGGGAGATGGCCAGGGGGGCGAAGGCGAAGGCGAAATCGCTGATGGTGTCGACGTCGTGGGTCAGCACCGGGATCAGGCGATGGCTGCGGTAGCGTTCGATCTGCTGGATGGGGGCCGACAGGACTTTTTCCCCCAGCTCCTTGCGCAGCTTGGCGATGATCTTCTGGCCGACGTAGTTGGTGCCGATGTCGGAACAGATGGAACTGACCAGGGCCAGCAGGCACAACCCGGCGAACACGCCCACCACGGTGTGGCTCAGCCCACCGTCGGCGTGCAGCACCTGGTTGATGGTCGCCAGCAGCACGGTCACGCTCAGGCCACCGACCATGCCCAGCAGGATGGCGCCGATGACAATCAGCCGGAAGGGTTTGAGCAGGGTGAACAATTCATTGATCACCCCGCGTTTTGGTTGGCTCATGGAGGTTTCCCTGCTAGATGAAAAGGGCGAAGGCCATCGCGGGGCATTCACCACATGGCTGGAGGACGGCGGCACGCCGGGTTGGGGCGCGCCCACCTGTAGAACGATTGGGAGGGGAGGGAATTTATCCTGTGGGAGCAAGGCTTGCCCGCGATGAAGGCAACGCGGTTCTTTTTTGAGATCGAGGTGTCTGTATCGCGAGCAAGCTTTGCTCCCACATGGGGTCTCGCGAGCAAGCTTTGCTCCACATGGGGCCGCGTTGCGTTCGGTTTACATATCCCGCGCCACCCGAAAACCGATCCAGTCGCCGCGATCACCCGGCACCAGCGCATTGCGGTTGCCGGAGCGGGAGAACACCGGTGCTTCACCCCAGTCGTTGCCGCGAATGCGCTTGAACTCGCACTTGCCGGTCAGCCAGGCGCTGCCGTCGCTCGGCGCACCCACGTAGTTTTCGTTGTAGCAATCGGCGGTCCATTCGTAGACGTTGCCGTGCATGTCGTACACACCAAAGGCGTTGGGCGCGAAGCTGCCGGCCGGGGCGGTGAAGTTGTAGCCGTCGGCCGCGCCGTAGGTGTTGGCGTGCTGGGCGATGCTGTATTCCTTGCCTTCATCGAACGGGAAGGGGAACGGCCCGGTGCTGCCGCCGCGTGCCGCGTACTCACGCAGGGATTCGCTGACCAGCCGGTAGTGCTTGCCGGTCTTTTTCGACAACCACGCCACGTAGGCATTGGCCTCGGCGAAATCCATGCACACCGCCGGGTGCCGGTCGGTGTATTGCTTGCGTGGGTCGCTGCCCTGGTAGTCCGGAATGCCAGCCTTGCACGCCCGACCGGGTCGTTCATCGCCGTCGGGCATGGTGTAGCCGGTGTCGCGCAGGTAGGCGAACCATTCGCCCTTGAGCACCTGGAAGCGACTGATCGCCAGCGGCTTGGCGAACGTCACCGGGTGCAGCGGGCCTTCGTCGGGCTCGCGGCCCACTTCGTCGTCCGGGGTGCCCATCTGGAAGGTGCCGGTGGGCAGCACGACCATTTCCGGGCAGTCCTTGCAATCGCGAAAGACCTGGCCCGGTTGCGAGGCCTGGGCGCCGGAGGGCAGCAGGGCGGCGAGGGCCAGTGCCGGGAGTAGCGTCAAGGAAAAACTGTTCATCCATTTCTCTCGATAAAGTCAGGTTCAGAGTGTCTTGGCCAGCAAGCCCATGAAGCGATCGATCTCGGCTTCGGTATTGAGCAACCCCGGCGCGGTGCGGATTACCGGCCCCGCATCACGATGCACGGCGTCGGCGATCACACGGTTCTTCATCAGGTAGGCGGCGACCTCATCGCTGTCGCGGCCCTTGACCCGGAAGAAGGTGAAACCCGCTGACAGCTCCGGGCTCAGGGGCGTGACCAGCTCGATCTGCGGCTGTGCCACCAGCTGTTTTTTCAGGTAGCTGTTGAGGGCGTGGATGCGCGCCTGCACTTCGGCCTTGCCCAGTTGCAGGTGCAACTTGAACGCTTCATCCGCCGCCCAGCGATGTTCAAAGGCGTGGTAGCCGCCGGGCGTCATGGTGGTGGAAAACGCCGTGGCTTCGGAGAAGGTCGGAATGATCGGTGTGACGTACTTGACCTCTTCGCTACGGCTGCACACCAGGCCGGTGCCTCGCGGGCCGAACATCCATTTGTGAGTGCCGGCGATGAAGAAGTCGCAGTTCATCGCCGGGAAGTTCAGGTCCTCGACGCCGAACCCGTGCACGCCGTCCACCACGTAAATGATCCGTTGCTCCTCGCTGCGGCCCTGGTTGTGCTTGTCCACCAGGGCGCCGACCTTGTCGATCGGCAGCTTCACGCCGCTGCCCGAATGCACCCAGGTCATGCCCAGCACCCGTGTCTCCGGGCGGATGTTGCGCTCGATGGCCGTGAGGATTTCCTCGTGGCTGGCGTTGTGGGCGTTCTCGAACAGCTTGATTTTGCGTACCCGGGTGCCGTCCCGTCGGGTGCGCAGGTCGAGAATGGTGTGGGTGGCGTAATGTTCGTGGGTGGTGGTGAGGATTTCCTGATCGGCTGCCACATGGACGCCGCCGTAGATGATCGACAGGCCTTCGGTGGTGCTGCCGGTGAGGGCAATCTGCTTCGGGGTCGCTTGCAGGTAGCGACCGGCCCAGGTGCGGACGTTTTCCTCGCGTTCTTCGGTGACGCCCAGGTCCCAGTCCATCAACAGCCCGGGGTTTTTATCCAGGGCGGCGCGGTGCCGCTCGATGGCCTCGCGCACCGGGCGCGGGTGGGTGGTGACCAGGAAATTGGAGAAGTGCAGGTAGTCGGGGTCTTGGTCGAACAGTGAGCGCAGCTGTGCCCATTTATCCTTGGGCAGCGGTGGCAGGGGATCGGCGCTGGCCGTGTTGGGCAGGCTGGCAGCCAGGGGCAGGCCGGCAGCGAGGATTGCGGCCTGCTTCAGGAAGGTGCGACGCTCATTCATGGCTGGGCCGCCTTCTGGGTCGAGGCGATGGCGGGGCGGGCGGCTTTCTGGACCTGATCCCAGACCCGCAGGAAATTGCCGCCCCACAGTTTGGCGATGTCGGCTTCGGAGTAGCCGCGGGTCAGCAGTTCGGCGGTGACGTTGCGGATGTCGCCGACGTTCTCCCAGCCTTCCACACCGCCGCCTTCGTTGAAGTCCGAGCTGATGCCGACGTGGTCGATGCCGATCTTGCGTACGGTGTAGTCGATGGCGTCCCCCACGTCCTTGAGGCTGGCCTTGGGTTCCTCTTCGAGGATGCCGTAGAGCTGGCCGGCGTATTCGCCGAACTTCTGTTCCGGCCAGGCAGCGATGATCGGGTCGCCGGGCATCAGTGCCATCGCCAGGTTGGGCAGCGGCGGCAGGTCGAAGCGTTCGCGCAGGGCGTTGAGTTTATCCTGGGTCTTTTGCGTCAGCGGGCGCAGGTATTGGGAGAAACCGACGATCTGCACCACGCCGCCACTGGCCTTGATCAGTTGCATTTCCTTGTCGCTGAGGTTGCGCGGGATGTCGACCATCGCTCGTGGCGCCGAATGGGAGGCCACCAGCGGCGTGCGGCTCAGTTGCGCGACTTGCTCCAGGGCCTGGGTCGACATCTGCGACACGTCGATGATCACGCCCAGGTCGTTCAGGCGTGTCACCGCCTGCTTGCCAATCTCCGAGAGGCCGCCGAGGGCGTCGGGCGAGTCGTTGAAGAACGGCAGCGGTCGTGATGAGTCGGCCCAGTCGTTATTGCCGATGTAGCTGAAGCCGAACATGCGCATGCCGCGCGCCGTCCACAGGTCCAGCAGGTTCAAGTCGTGGCCCAGGGGGTAGGCGTTGAGCATGCTGATGAAAATCGCGAACTTGCCTTCGCCGTGCAGGCGGCGGAAATCATCCGGGGTGTAGGCAATGGCGACCTGGTTGGGAAAGTCCCGGATCAGGCCGGTGATGATCTTGTAGCGCACTTCCTGCTGGTTGCGCGCCTCTTCGACGAAACCGGCGGTGGGCTTGTGCGGGGCGTTGGGGCCGTTCCAGATCTCGGGCCAGCCGAACACCGTCAGTGCCGCGCCGGACAGCTGCCCGCGGTTGGCTTTCACCAGGTCGAACTGGCCGCTGCCGTCCTTGTCGGCTTCATTGCCGGCGGTGCCGAAATCCAGCGGCACGGTGATGTGGCTGTCGAAGGACAGCAGGCGTTCGTGCAGTTCCCTTGCCTCTTTCATCACGTTGACCGGGTAGCCGGGATTGTCCCGCCACCAGTGGTCCCAGGCCGCGACGCCTGCACCGACGGCCAACGCCAGGGCCAGGGGCAGGCCGATGAAAAGAGCCTTTTTCGAACGAGGTGTTGTCATTGCCGATCTCAGTCAGGTTCGCCTTGGAAGGACAGGCGCGGGGCCTTTGCTATCTGGGGAGAACGAGTGGTCGGGCGGGAAATTTAGGTGCCCTTGGGGCCGCCATCGCGAGCAAGCTCGCTCCCACATTGGAACGCGGTCAACCTGTGGGAGCGAGCCTGCTCGCGATGGCGGTCTGACAGTCGACCGATCTCTCGCGGATGTACCAGATTCATTGTGGGAGCGAGCTTGCTCGCGATGAGGCCCTCACAGCCCCTATAAATTTGACAGCCCCCTCATCGTTCTAGCTTGGATAAAGCCCGCTCCAGGGCCGAACACAGGTAAGGCAATGACGATTTCTCGACGATGGTTCATGGCAGGCCTGGCGCTGACCGGTGCCGCCGTGCCTGCGGTGTATTACGGGCATCGCGAACTGACCCGGCCGGACCCGACCATCACCCCCGGCGAGGCCTCGTTCGACGTGGCCGACGTGGCGGGTCAGCGCCGGGCCGATACGTTGCGGGGCATCTGGACGATCCGTTTCACCGGCCGCGACGCCGGTCTCGAAGGCTTGCCCCAGGACGATCTACAGATCTTCCTCGATATCGGCCAAAGGGGCCGTGGCCTGGTGGGGTACCTCGACAGCGCCGAACGCTTGCGCGGTGCCGATGAGTCGCGTTACCGGGTGTTGGGCGACTTGGCCGGCACCGACCCGAAGCAACTGAGCTGGCGGTTGGTGAGTACTCGACAGGACGCGCCGGACTATGAATTCATCATGACCCTGGACGAAGTCTGGGCCGGCTTCGGCAATGCCGGCAGCGCCACCCTCAGCGGTCGGGCGTTGCGCCTGGACCGTCCCTTGGCGTTGCCTGAGCAGGACAATCAGTTCGTCGCCGTCAAGCAGCGCTTCCCCGAGGCCCGCGAGCGCACGCCGCTGAGCCCGGCGCTGCTGGCCTGGCTGGTGTCGCCCGAGCACCGGTTGTTCCACCAGCTCTGGCACGCCTCGCGGGACAAATGGCACACCCTGGACGAAGACAAGCGCAATGCCCTGCGCGGCATTGGCTGGCAGCCCGGCCCAAGGGATCAGGAGCGCGACGCCCGCGGCCCGCGCAAGGATCGCAACGGCTCGGGGGTGGACTTCTTTTTCATGCACCGGCACATGCTCGGCACCGCCCGTTCGTTCCAGCCGCTGCCGTCGTGGCCGCGCTTTCCTTTGCCGCAACCGGAGCTGGAGCGTGATCGCCAGGGGTTCGCCCGCTATTTCGACAACCACGACGGCACGGCCTTGCCGCCTACCTGGCTGGCCGATGGCGATGAGCAATACGCCCAGTGGGTCAGCGACATCAAGACCGCCGAGACCTACCACAGCAATTTCCAGGTCTGGGAATCGCGCTATCGCGACCCGCGCTACCTGTCGAAACTGACCCTTGGCCAGTTCGGTTCGGAAGTGGAACTGGGCCTGCACGACTGGCTGCACATGCGCTGGGCCTCGGTGCCGCGCGACCCGTCCAACGGCCATCCAGTGCCGTTCGCCCGCGACCCGGACGACTTCGCCGCGCGCTGGTATGCCCCGGAAAACGACTTCCTCGGCGATCCGTTTTCCTCCCACGTGAGCCCAGTGTTCTGGGCGTTCCACGGCTGGATCGACGACCGCCTCGAAGACTGGTTTCGCGCCCACGAGCGTTTCCACCCGGGGGAAGTGAGCCGGCTAAAGGTCAGCGGTGTGCCCTGGTTCGCCCCGGGCCGCTGGGTGGAAATCGCCGACCCTTGGCTGGGCCCGGACACCCACGGTTGCAGCACCACGCCGGGGCTGCAGCTCGGACGCTCGGTGGAAATGGACCCGGAAACCATGAAACTTGCCCTGCGCATTACGTTCGGCAGCGATGACAAAAAGCTCTCCGAACTGTTTCGCCGTGTGCCGCAACGACCGTGGTATGCGCGCAATCTCAAGTCCAAACCGGTTTAACT
Organism: Pseudomonas sp. Soil_N_39; assembly: GCF_057655955.1. Taxonomy (NCBI): domain Bacteria; kingdom Pseudomonadati; phylum Pseudomonadota; class Gammaproteobacteria; order Pseudomonadales; family Pseudomonadaceae; genus Pseudomonas; species Pseudomonas sp. Soil_N_39. The sequence continues at coordinate 132,485 of NZ_JBDGLI010000015.1, read as the reverse complement.
CCCTCTGCACGCTGTCCACAGAACTTAAGGCAAACACTGTTGTGGCGAGGGGATTTATCCCCGCTGGGCTGCGCAGCAGCCCCAATCATCAACACCTCGGTGTGTCAGATATTTTTGAGGGAGCTGGTTTGGGGCTGCTGCGCAGCCCAACGGGGATAAATCCCCTCGCCACAAATGTCGCTTGGCTTGAGGTTAGTGTGAGGTGCTAACGCGGCGCGGCAATGTCCAAGGCACGGTTTGCCAGCAGCTCACTCAGCTCGACCATCTGCTGGATCCCCAGGGCAAAACTCCGCCGTGCGCCTTCCAGATCAAAGGCCAGTTCGTTGGCCATGACATTGACTGACGCAAGGGTTTCGCTGAGGTTGGCCAGCAGGCATTCCAAGTCCGCACTCTCTGCAACGGTGAACAACTGGCCCGGCGGTGGAGTGGGTTTTTCAGGTTTGGGGTCGAGGTAGTAGGAGAGGGCGCGGTCGGCGGCTTCGTCGAGTTTTTTGGAATCGCCTTCGGGAGGATTGGGGGTGATCTTGAACATTGGTGCAGCTCCTGATTATTCAAAGGGCGCTGCCAGACATCACTTGCAGATGATGGGTGGCAGCTATGCGCGGGTCTGCAAGACCGGGAAACCAGGAACCCGGCAGACCCGAAGGTCTCCCGCACACAGCCGCCATTGAGCGACACGGACGTGTCGATTGGCTTGTGGCTATGCGCCTGGTATTTCGTCGGGCTTGCAGACCCGATCACTGATGGGCAGTGACGGGAAACAAGTTATCGACAGGAGGTTAGGCGCACAAGCCGGCGGATTCTGGCGTAGTTGTAGGCAATGACGCAAGGCAACGTAGCCTCACTCGGGAGTCCTACATGGCCGGATAAACAGAACCCAAGCCGAACACTATTTGTGGCTAGGAGATTTATCTGTGGGAGCAAGGCTTGCCCGCGATGCAGGCACCTCGGTCCTCGGAAACCGTGTCGTCTGCATCGCGGGCAAGCCTTGCTCCCACAGGAGATCACCCTAGCCGCAATGTATTATTTGGCTTGAAGGTGGGTTCGAGGCCTACATCACCCGCCAGCCCCCGCCCAACGCCTTGTACAACGCCACACTCGCCTGCACCCGCGCCAATCTCAGCTGCACGTTCATGTCCTGGGCGGCGTACAGCGTGCGTTGGGTTTCCAGTACGGTGAGCAGGTCTTCGGCGCCGGCCTGGTAGCGACGTTGGGCGATGTCGAAGGCGGTCTGGGCCTGGTGCAGTTCTTCGCTTTGCCATTGCCGTTGGCGGTCGAGGCCGTTGATGCCGTTCAGGGCTTTTTCGACGTCGGCGACGCCGTTGATGATGGCGGCGCGGTAGAGCTCCAGCAGTTCCTCCTGACGGGCGCTGGCTTTGTTTCGTTCGGCTTTCAGGCGACCATTGTTGAAGATCGGCGCGGCGATTCCGGCGGTGAGGTTGTAGACGTTGTTGCGCAGCAACTGGTCGGCGATGTCGGCGCCAGTGCCCAGGCTCAGGCCCAGGGTGACAGAGGGCAACATGGCGGCGCGAGCCACGGTGATGTCGGCCTGGGCGGCGGTGAGGCGCGCTTCGGCGGCGGCGATGTCCGGGCGACGGCGCAGCAGTTCGCTGGGCACGCCGACATCGATGGCCGGCCAGTGCAGGCGGTCGAAACTGTCGTCATCGAGCCTGACCGACTGCACCGGTTGCCCCAGCAGCGTCGCCAGGGTGATCACGGCTTCCCGGGCCTGTTGCTGCACTTGGGGCACGCGGCGTTGCTGGGCCGCCACCAGGCTTTTTTGCTGGGACAGTTCCAGGGCCGTGGCGCTGCCGGCGTCGTAGCGGGTCTGCACCAGGTCGAGCACGCGCTGGGCGTTGTCCAGGTTCTGTTCGGCGATGCGCTGTTGCTCGCGCAGGGACAACGCCTGGGTGTAGCTGTTGGCGACGCCGCTGAGCAGAGTCAACTCCACCGTCGCCCGGTCGAACTGGCTGGCCGCCAGCGTGCTCAGCGCACTGTCCCGAGCCGCCCGTTTGCCACCCCAGAAGTCCAGCTCATAGGTGGCACTGAGGTTGGCGTCGTAGTAATCGATGGTGCGGTTGTTCCGATCCACGTCCAGCTGGCTGTAGCCCTTGCCCCGCAGCAACTCCTGGCGATTACCGTTGAGCCCGGCCGTGACCGCTGGCAGCAACGGCGCGCCGGCGATCACCGCGCTGGCCTGGGCCTGGCGCACCCGGGCCATGGCGGCGGCCAGGTCGTGGCTGTCCCGTCGCGCCTGTTCGATCAGCCGGTTCAATGGCGGGCTGCCGAAATGGGTCCACCACTGCTGGTTGTCCGCGCGGGCGCTGGGTGTATCGAGGTGCTGCCAGGCCGGTGGCGGCTGGATGCCGCTGTCCGGTGCCGACACCGGGGTGGCGCAGGCCGCCAGCAACAGGCTGGCGGCCAGGAGGGTCAGGTGCGCTTTCATAGGGTGGGGTTCATTCACTGGTGAGGGCCGCGACCGGGTCGAGGCGGGCGGCCTTGCGGGCGGGCATGAAGCCGAAGACGACGCCGGTGACCAAGGCGCAGCCGAAGGCACCGAACACCGCCAGCCATTCAAAGGCCACGGCGATCTTGCCCAGCAGCAACGCGCCGCCCACCAGCAGGGCCAGGCCGATACCGGTGACCCCACCGACCACCGAGAGCATCACTGCTTCGGTGAGGAATTGGCGCAGGATGTCGCGCTGGCGGGCGCCGGTGGCCATGCGGATACCAATCTCGCGAGTGCGTTCGCGCACGGTCATGAGCATGATGTTCATCACGCCGATGCCGCCCACCAACAGCGAAATCGCGGCAATGGCACCGAGCATCAGCGACAGCGTGCCCTGGGTGCGCGCTTCGGCCTGGATCATCGCGGCGTTGTTGGTCAGCTCGAAATCCTGTTTGCCGTCGTGCAGGCGCAACAGGGTGCGGGAGATCGCCTGTTCGGCCTCCTTGACCTTGCCGGCGTCCCGGGCGGCGATCACCACGTATTCGGGATGACGCGTGCCGAACAACCGCACGCTGGCGGCGGAGTAGGGCACGGCGATGCGATTGTCGGCGTCCGAATCCCCGGAGCTGGAGCCTTTTTCCGCCAGCACGCCGACCACCTGGAACGGCATGTTCTCGATCAGGATGTAACGGCCGATGGGGTCGACGACGTCCTTGAGCAGTTTCTGCCGGACCTTGTGGCCGATCACCGCCACCGCCGCGGCGCCGCGTTCATCGGCGTCGGTAAAGTAACTGCCCTCGGCCACCGGCCAATTGAAGATGGTCGGGAAGTTCGTATCGTTGCCGCCCACATAGCTGGTGTGGTCGAGGTTGCCGAAGCGCACGCTGGCTTCGGCGCCGTTGACCGGCATGATCCGTTGCACTTCGGGTAGGGCGGCGAGGGCGGCCAGGTCATCGTCGCGGATGATGCCCTTGGCGGCACGCGGGCTGGGGGCGCTGCCGTTAAGGTAGATGATGTTGGAGCCGAAGGCGCCCATCTGGGCCATGACCTGGCGCTTGCTGCCTTCGCCCACGGCCAGCATCACCACCACCGAGGCCACGCCGATGACAATGCCGAGCAGGGTCAGGGCGGTGCGAAAGCGATTGATCCACATCACCCTCCATGCTGCCTGTATGGCGTCCAGCAGCTCGCCTTTCCAGGCACCGTTGTGTTCGCTGCCGGCACTCAGGCGCTGGCGCAGGTCCACGGCTTGCAACGCCTTTGGATTGGCTTGCGCGTCGTGGGGCAAAGCGGTGGCGCTGTCGCTGATGATCAGCCCATCACGGATCTCGATGATGCGCTTGGCCCGGGCCGCCACTTCGCGGTCGTGGGTGATCAGGATCACCACGTGGCCCTGGCTCGCCAGTTCGTCGAGCAACGCCATGACCTCGATGCCGCTCTGGCTGTCGAGGGCACCGGTGGGTTCGTCGGCGAGGATGATGTGGCCGCCGTTCATCAAGGCCCGGGCAATCGACACCCGTTGCTGCTGCCCGCCGGAGAGCTGATGGGGACGGTTGCCGGTGCGGCTGGCCAGGCCCAGGCGCTCGAGCAGGGCGCTGGCCCGGACGTGGCGCTCGGCGGCGGAGGTGCCGGCGTAGATGGCCGGCATCTCGACGTTCTCCTGGGCGGTGCCGGAAGGAATCAGGTGATAGCCCTGGAACACGAAGCCGAACGCTTCGCGTCGCAGCCAGGCCAGTTCATCGCTGCCCAGATTGGCGACGTCTTCGCCGGCGAAACGGTACTCGCCGCTGGTGGGGCGGTCGAGGCAGCCGAGGATGTTCATCAGGGTCGATTTACCGGAACCGGAGGCGCCGACAATCGCCAGGAATTCCCCAGCGTGGATGGACAAATCGATGCCGCGCAGCACCTCCACCCGGGGGCTGTCGCCACCGCCGTAGGCCTTGCGAATGTCCCGTAGTTCGATCAGGGGCGTGTTCATTCAGCCCCCGCTGCCGACAGCCGAGCCGATCAGCACCCGCTCGCCCTCATTCAGGCCGTCGACGATCTGGGTGCGCAGTCGATCACTGACGCCGGTACGCACGGTCCGCGGCTGAACCTCGCCGTTTTCGGCCAGCACTTGCACTTGGCCGGCATTGTCTTGCAATGCGGCGCTGGGCACGGTCAGTACGTCTTGGGCCTGGGCGGCGACGAAAAACACCTGGGCAGTCATGTCGGTCATCAGCGCGCGGTCGGCGTTGTCGACGTCGAGCAACACGGTGTAGAGCACCACCCGTTCGCTGCCACTGCGCCCGCCGGTGGGGCTGCCACCCTGGCTGGCTTCCAGCGGGCGCGGTGGCACCGGCAAGATCTGCCGAACGGTACTGCTCCAGCGCCGGCTGCCGCCGGCCAGGGTGGTGAAGTAGGCGGTCATGCCTGGCTTGACGTGGCCGATGTCGGCTTCCGAGACTTCGGCCCAGACGGTCATGGGCGATAACCGGGCGATGCGCAGGATCAACGGGGTTTGCTGCTGGGCGTTGAGGGTCTGGCCTTCCCGGGCTCCGACGGCGACCACGGTGCCGCTCATCGGCGCATAGATGCGCGTGTAACCCAACTCGGCCTCGTCGCTGCGCAGGCTGGCCTGGGCCTGGCGGATCTGCGCCTGGAACATGTCGATGCGCGCCTGGGTCGCCCGCACTTCGGCCTGGGCGGTCTGCACGTCTTCCTCGCGGGTGGCGCCGCCGGCCTTGAGTTGCTGCTGGCGGCGGAATTTCTGCTGCGCCAGGTCGTGCTGGGCGCGCTGCTCCTGGAGCTGGGCCTTGAGGTTTTCAATCGAAAAACGCCCGGCGTCGAGCTTGGCTTTTTGCGTGGACGGGTCGATTTCCACCAGCAGTTGGCCTTCACGCACCTCGTCGCCGGCTTCCACGTGAATCTTCTGGATCTGCCCGGACGCCTGGGCGCCTACATCCACGTAACGTCGGGGTTGCAGGGTGCCGAGGGCGGTGACGCTGTTTTCGATATCGCCACGGGTAACGGGCGCGGTGACCAGGGGCGCACGGCTGGGCACGACCGCTTGCCACGCGGCGAAGGCCACGGCCGGAAGCAGGGCAAAGGTGAGAAGCCAGGCGCGTCGGGTAGGGCGGGGACGTTTCATGCAGGGTTCCGGCCGGTGATATCGGGCCCATCCCAGGAAGGGCGGGGACGGGGGGCTGTTCTGGTAAACGAGCGTTCCGGGCAGGAATTTAGTGGGGTGAAATACTTGGTAGCAGTTGAAACGACATGGCCCGTGGCGAGGGAGCTTGCTCCCGCTGGGCCGCGAAGCGGCCCCAGGACCTGAGTCCCCAGTTTTAAAAGTGTCGCCTGCTTTGGGCCTGCTGCGCAGGCCAGCGGGAGCAAGCTCCCTCGCCACACCAGCGGTACTCGGCGCCAATGGAAATAAACGAATCCGCCTAGATACAAACCAATGCTTTAAATCTATATGAGAATTACTATAAATTACGCGATTGAATCTGCCACTATCGTGCCATGCCCTTTTCCGGCATGCCGGGTGGCACAGGGATAGCTGTCGCAGTCATTGCGCACGGGAGTCATGTTGGAAAACTACTATCGCGAGCTGGTGTGTTTCCTGAACGCCAAGCTAGGCAACCGCCAGGCGGCCGAGGATGTGGTGCATGACGCCTACGTGCGGGTGCTGGAGCGTGCCAGCGACACGCCCATCGAACAGCCTCGGGCATTCCTCTACCGCACGGCGCTGAACCTGGTGATCGACGGGCATCGGCGCAATACCCTGCGCCAGGTCGAATCCCTGGATGTGCTGGACAGTGAAGAACGCTTCTTCACGCCGTCGCCCCACACCAGCCTCGATCATGGCCAGCGCCTGGACATGCTGCAGCGCGCCCTGGCCGAGCTGCCGCCGCTGTGCCGCGAGAGTTTCCTGCTGCGCAAGCTCGAAGGCCTGTCCCACCCGCAAATCGCCGAGCGCCTGGGCATTTCCCGGGCATTGGTGGAAAAGCACATCGTCAACGCCATGAAGCACTGTCGCGTTCGCGTGCGTCAGTGGGACGCGCCCTGATTCGATCGTCGCCGGTCACCCGGCGGTAAATTTTTTTTCATTGTCCTCGTTCCTCTCAACAGACGACTTGCCGGCGCCGCGAATGCCGGTCAGGTTCCCCAGGCTTTTCGTGCCCTGTTGAGGGGCTTTTCCAGAGGACACTGGACATGACACAGGCAATTGCATCGCCCATCGTTCACGACTTGATCGGCATTGGCTTCGGCCCTTCGAACCTGGCGCTGGCCATCGCGCTGCAGGAGCGGGGGCCGGTCCAGGGTGAACTGGACGTGCTGTTCCTCGACAAGCAGGCCGACTACCGCTGGCACGGCAACACCCTGGTGACCCAGAGCGAGTTGCAGATTTCCTTCCTCAAGGACCTGGTGACCCTGCGCAACCCCACCAGCCCGTATTCGTTCGTCAATTACCTCAAGCACCATGGTCGCCTGGTGGACTTCATCAACCTGGGCACCTTCTACCCGTGCCGCATGGAGTTCAATGACTACCTGCGCTGGGTGGCCGGACACTTCACCGAACAGAGCCGCTATGGCGAAGAAGTGCTGCGCATCGAACCGGTGCTGCACAACCAGCAGGTCGAAGCGCTGCGGGTGATTTCCCGGGATGCCCAGGGCGAAGAGTTGGTGCGTACCACCCGTTCGCTGGTGGTCAGTGCCGGTGGTACGGCGCGCATCCCCGAGGCGTTCAAGGCCTTCAGGGATGACGCGCGGGTATTCCACCATTCCCAGTACCTGGAACGCATGGCGAGCCAGCCATGCGTGAAGGGCCAGCCGATGAACATCGCCATCATCGGCGGTGGGCAGAGCGCGGCGGAGGCCTTCATCGACCTCAACGACAGCTTCCCTTCGGCACAGGTCGACATGATCCTGCGCGGCTCGGCCTTGAAGCCGGCGGACGACAGCCCGTTCGTCAACGAAGTGTTCTCGCCGGAGTTCACCGACCTGGTGTTCCAGCAACCCCACAGCGAGCGCGAGCGGCTGGTCAACGAGTACCACAACACCAACTATTCGGTGGTGGACATCGACCTGATCGAACGCATCTACGGGATTTTCTATCGTCAGAAAGTCTCTGGCATTGCCCGTCATGCGTTCCGCACCCTCACCACGATCGAGAAAGCCACGGCCACTGACGCCGGCGTGGAACTGGCGATGCGCAACAATGCCACCGGCGAGCTGACGGTGCGCCGTTATGACGCCGTAGTGCTGGCCACCGGTTACGAGCGGCAGATGCACCGCACCCTGCTGGAGCCGCTGGCGCAGTACCTGGGGGATTTCGAGGTGGATCGCAACTACAAGCTGATCACCGACGAACGCTGCAAGGCGGCGATCTACATGCAGGGCTTCTGCCAGGCCAGCCATGGCCTGAGCGACACCTTGCTGTCGATCCTGCCGGTGCGTGCCGATGAGATCGCCGGTTCGCTGTATGAGCATGGGAACAATCGCGGGCAGGCGCGTCCGGTGCGTGATCGGTTGCTCGCCGCCGTATAGGCCCTGTGGGAGCGAGTCACTCGCAAGAAATCTATCAGTCAACGCACCCCCCTGTGGGAGCGAGCTTGCTCGCGATGGCGTCGTGTCAGTCACTTCAATATTGGCTGAGCTGACGCCTTCGCGAGCAAGCTCGCTCCCACAGGTTCGGGTCCTGGCCTCCAGTCACTCACAGGAAATTCTTCAGAAACTTCCTACACTCATGTCATGCGTCTGTTCGACAGGCGCATCGACGGTTCGCTGTTCCCTCGTATTGGCAGTCTGAACCCGCAGCCGGTCACCCTGACTGAATGTGCAGTCGACGGTGTTCCGGGCCGACTACGCCAAGCGAAACACCCTGACCAGATGATGCTGCTTCTACGCACAGGCCTGGTGGCGCTGTTGCTGGGCTCTTTGAGTGTGGCGCCACCGGTGGACGCGGCGCCTGAGTCGTTGCAGGTGCTCGGGCGCTCCCACGTGGATGATTATTCGGTGTCCCTCGACGCCGCCGACTGGGCCTGGCTGCGCCAAAAGGGCACGTTGCTGCTGGGTGCCTCGGCGCCGGACTATGCGCCTTTCAGCATCACCGGCAATGGTCGCGACTACGAAGGCCTGACCGCCGACTATGCGCAATTGCTGGGGCAACTGTTGCACGTCAAGGTGCAGGTCCAGCGCTATCCGTCCCACGCCGAATTGCTCCAGGCCTTGCGCGGCGGTGAGATCGACCTGCTCGGCACCGCCAACGGCTTCGAAGCCGCCGATCCGGACCTGACGATGTCCCAGCCCTATGCCGATGACTTGCCGACCCTCGTGGCCCGCATCGACGACAGCCAGGACTTGCCCACGGACCTGGCGGGCAAGCGGGTGGCGATGCTCTATCACTACTTGCCGCCGGAAACCGTCGAGGCGTTTTATCCCGAGGCCTCCTTGCAGTTGTTCCCCTCGACCTTGAGCGCCATCGGCGCCGTGGCGTTTGGTCAGGCCGACGTCTACCTGGGGGACTCGATCAGTACCAACTACCTGATCAGCAAAAATTATCTGAACAACGTCCAACTGGCTGATTTCTCGCGCCTGGAAGTGCAGCCGTTCGCCTTTGCGGTCAATCGCGACAATGGGCGCGTGTTGCGCATCGTCAACGCCGCGTTGCAAGCCATTCCCGCCAGCGAACGCATGATCATCCTGCGGCGTTGGAGCGCTGGCGGGGCGAGCATGCCCGGTCAGCAGGCGCTGCATTTCAGCGTCAACGAGCAGCGTTGGCTGGATGCCCATCCGCGGATCAGGGTGGCGGTCAACGAAAACTTCCTGCCACTGACGTTCTTCGACGAGCAAGGCCATTTGCGCGGCATCGGCGCCGATGTGCTGGCCCGCGTCAGCCTGCGCACTGGTTTGAAATTCGATGTGCAGCGGGGTGATTCGGTTGATGATTTGATCGGGCAGATCAAGAGCGGTAAGGCCGACGTCCTGGCGACCGCCATCCCCAGTGCCGAACTCGAGGACGAGTTGCGCTTTACCCGACCGTACCTGGCGAACCCGTTCGTGCTGGTGGTGCCGGTCAGGGCCAAGGCGCTGACCTTGGACCAGATGGCGGGCAAGCGCGTGGCCCTGGTGCGTGGCAATGTGCTGCGCGAGTTCCTGCTGGAGCAGTTCCCCCGCGTGCAGCTGGTGGCGGCGCAGAATGCGGCCGACGCCATGGCCATGGTCGCCGCCGGCACGGCGGACGCTGCGATCAATCCGCTGATCAGCGCCCGCTACATGATCTCCCGCCAGTACCGCGACACGCTGCAAGTCACCAGCACCGTGGGCACGTTGCCCGCGCACGTTGCCCTGGCGACGAACCGGGGCGCCTTGGAGCTTTACTCGATCCTGGACAAGGCGTTGTTGAGCATCACGCCGGAAGAGATGGACGAACTGACCAACCGCTGGCGCAGTGAGGTGGTGATCGACGACAGTTATTGGCTGCGCAACCGCACCACGATCCTCCAGGGATTCGCCGTTGCTGCGCTGCTGTTGCTGGTGGCCTTGGGCTGGGGTGTTTATCTGCGGCGCCTGCTGGAACAATTGCGCGTGGCCAAGGAAAGCGCCGACGAGGCCAATCGGGCCAAGACCACCTTCGTGGCGACCATGAGCCATGAGATCCGCACACCCATGAATGCGGTGATCGGCCTGCTGGAGCTGGCGCTGAAGAAAGCCGACCAGGGCGTCGTGGACCGATTCGCCATCGAAGTCGCGTCGGGTGCTGCCCACGGCATGCTGGACTTGATCGGCGACATCCTCGACATCGCCCGCATCGAGTCGGGCAAGCTGTCGCTGGCGCCGCAACGGGCCAATCTGCACACGTTGATCGAGTCGGTGGCGCGGATCTTCGAGGGCCTGGCCTGGCAGAAGCACCTGCGTTTGCACTGGGTGCTGGACGTCGGGGTCAACCGCGACGTGTTGATTGATCCATTGCGTTTCAAGCAGATCGTCTCGAACCTGTTGAGCAACGCCATCAAGTTCACCGACCAGGGCGAAGTGCACCTGAGTGTGCACGGCGAGCTGGACGCTGAACACGGGCGTCTTGGCATTTGCCTGCGAGTCGAGGACACCGGTTGCGGCATTTCCCCCGAGGATCAGCGCCGCTTGTTCAGCCCCTTTACCCAGGCCGGCCATCACCCTCAATCGGTCCGCAGCGGTTCCGGGTTGGGGTTGGTCATCAGCCGCACGTTATGCGAGATGATGGGCGGCACCCTGACGTTGCGCAGCGTGCCGGGGGAGGGCACGCAGGTCGAGGTTCTGCTGGACCTGCCCTTGCTCGATGCGCTGCCGGCGGCGCCTGCCGAGGTCGAGGCGCTGCTGCCGGTCCCGGCGCTGAGTATTCTGGTGGTCGACGACTACCCGGCCAACCGCTTGCTGTTGTCCCAGCAACTGGGCTACCTGGGGCATCGCGTCCGCGAGGCACAGAACGGTGTCGAAGGTCTGCAGGCCTGGCGCGGCGAACACTTCGATGTGGTCATCACCGACTGCAACATGCCCTTGATGAGCGGTTACGAACTGGCCCGGGCCATTCGCGACGAAGAGCGCGACCGCAACCTGTCGCCGGTGCTGATCCTGGGGTTCACGGCCAACGCCCAGCCCGAGGAAAAGGAGCGTTGCGCCGAGGCCGGGATGGATGATTGCCTGTTCAAGCCCATCGGCCTCAGGGCACTCAATGCGTGCCTGGCCTCGGTCATGCCGGATGCGCGGGCGCCCCAGTCCAGCGATGGCCTCGACTTGACCGGCCTGGAGCAATTGACCGGTGGTGACACGCGCGCCATCAGGGCGCTGTTGGAGGAGCTGGTCAACAGCAATGCCGAAGATCAAGCGCGACTGCTGCAGTTGGCCACCCGACAGGACTTGCCAGGCCTGGCGGACCTGGCACACCGGATCAAGGGCGGGGCGCGGATCATCCAGGCGCAACGTCTGATCGCCGCCTGCGAGGCACTGGAAAGCGCTTGTCGAGAAGGCGACAGGTCGCTGCTTGCTGAAGCCGTGGAAGACCTTCGCCAAGCCATCGAGCACCTGGCGGAACGACTCAAGACCTACATGGAAGGCGTCGTAGCCGAGTAGGAACTGTAGGAGCTGACGAGTGCAACGAGGCTGCGATCTTTCCCCAGACACTTGAATCCCAAGCAAAAGATCGCAGGCTTCGCCAGCGCCTACAAAGCGCCGTGCAGGATAAATTCCATCGTCATAGGGGCTGTGTCTGGCTTCATTTTAGGAATAGTCCTACATCGCCCTTCAAACGCTTCCTCTAGCCTGAGCGCCCTTAATGTTCTTGAGCCGGTGCCTACCTGGCGCATTGCTATTGGAAAGCTTGCCATGCCGAACAAAGCACTCCGTATCCTGATTGCCGATACCCAACATACCCATCGAATCGTGCTGGAGCGTCTGTTCAACCAACAGGGCTATTTCCGGATTGTCCCCGTGAGCCATTTGCAGGAGTTGCTGACGCTGGTGGAATACGGCAGCGAGCCGTTCGACCTGATTGTCGTCAACGCCCAACTGGCCGGTGGTGCACTGGATCTGCACGATTTTGTTGTCTATAACCCACAGGTTCGCCACGGGATGATTTACAACACGCAACCGGCCAGTCAGTCGCCGGTGCCTGTCGCGCGTCGATCGAGCCTGCACTTGAGCCAGGCGCCACTGCCTGACCTGGCTTCACTGCGGCGCTTGATGGAGCGGGTTGATCCTCAGGTCCATGAGCCGCTGCCAGCATGGGGGCGTCCCCTCAGGCAGGGGCATGGACACTGAACCTGACCGTTGGTCTGCCCTGTCAGGCCTGACAGGTGGCAAGGCCCGGCGCTTGTGCAAGAGTCCGGTGTGGTCATGGCGCCGGTGCCGTTTGTATTGTTTTGGGGAACTGCCTTGAAAGACGTGTTGATCGTGGATGACCACCCTGTCATACGAGGGGCGCTGCGGCTTATTTGCCAGAATGAGGCGTTCACCCAAATCAGGGACGCCAGCGGCGCGGCCGATGCCAGGGCCCTCATCAAGGAGGGCGCGCCAGACCTGGTGATCCTGGACCTGGTGATGAACGGTTTCGACGGCCTGGACCTGCTGGTCTGGATCATCGCCCAGTTTCCTGAATGCGGCGTGCTGGTGTTCACCTCCCAGGATGCGCAGCACTTCTGCAACCGCTGCATCTCGGCCGGAGCCCGAGGCTTTGTGACCAAGAAAAGCGACCTGAAGGAACTGACCAAGGCCATCCAGGCATTGAAGTCCGGTTATGCCTATTTTCCCCAGATGTCCGTCCGGCTGGACTTCCAGCAACGCAGTGAGCAACAGGCGCTGGAAAGCCTCTCCACCCGCGAGCTGTCCATCTTGCGCATGCTGGCCATGGGCATGCGCGGCAAGGACATCGCTGAAAGCCTGTTCCTGAGTCCGAAAACCGTCAGCACCTACAAGACTCGGCTGTTGGAAAAACTCGGGTTGCAATCCTTGGTGGGGCTGTCGGAGTTTGCCAAGCGCAATCATCTTTGAATGAGCTACCCCCAAACCTGTGGGAGCGAGCTTGCTCGCGATAGCGTTCTGTCAGTCGATGCATCTTCGGCTGAGACACCGCTATCGCGAGCAAGCTCGCTCCCACAGGTTTTTATTCGTCGTTCTCTGGATAGAACGCTAAGGCCGGTTTTTACCGTCTAGTGCATAAAGGGTGTCGGTTTTAAGCTGTGTCCATCAAATCGCAGTACCTGATTTTGGAGACACAGCATGAAAAACATCATCGGCCTCTACACCAGCCCGCGGCCCCATTGGGTCGGCGACGGTTTCCAGGTGCGCACGCTGTTTTCCTACGACAACCTGGGCAAGCACATCAGCCCATTCCTGCTGCTGGACCACGCCGCCCCCACCGAATTCACGCCGACCAGCGAGCGTCGTGGCGTCGGCCAGCACCCCCATCGTGGGTTCGAAACCGTGACCATTGTCTACCAGGGCGAACTGGAGCACCGTGACTCCACCGGCAGCGGCGGCAAGATCGGCCCCGGCGACGTGCAATGGATGACCGCCGCGTCCGGCATCATCCACGAAGAGTTCCACTCCGAAGCCTTTGCCCGGCAGGGCGGGTTCATGGAGATGGTCCAACTGTGGGTCAACCTGCCCGCCAAGGACAAGATGGCCCCGGCCGGCTATCAGACAATCCTCAAGGGCGATATTCCGAACATCGCCTTGAAGGACAACGCCGGCAGCCTGCGCCTGATCGCCGGGCGCTTCGAGGGGCACCAAGGCCCGGCGCGGACCTTCACCCCCATCGACGTCTGGGACATCCGCTTGAATGCCGGGAAAACCCTCACCCTTGACCTGCACGAAGGCCACAACACCGCCCTGGTGGTGCTGCGGGGCTCGGTCCAGGCCAATGGCCGCGAACGGGTCGAGGCCGGGCAGATGGCCCTGTTCGACCGGGCCGGCGACCAACTGAACCTGCAAGCCAATAACGACGCGGTGGTGCTGTTGCTCAGTGGCGAGCCGATCGACGAACCCATCGTTGGCCATGGGCCGTTCGTGATGAACAGCGAACAGGAAATCCACCAGGCCTTCAATGATTTCCACTCCGGGCGCTTTGGCCGGATGGATGACTGAACGCGAAAACAACAGCCACTTAGTACCCACTGTGGGAGCGAGCTTGCTCGCGATAGCGATCGAACTGTCCATGCATCATTGACTGACACACCGCAATCGCGAGCAAGCTCGCTCCCCACATGGGGATCTTCCACATGGGTATCTGCATGGGGATCTGCGGGGATCTCTACAGCGTCGTCAATCTGTGCCAATCTTCGCCAATCGCCCTCCTGGAGCTGTCCCGATGCTGTTTCTGATCTCCGAGCACCCGCTGCTCTGTGCCCTGGCGCTGCTGGTCTTCGACCTACTGATGTGGCACCTGGTCAGTGCGGATCGGATCTATTGGAAAGTCGGCGCAAGGCTGGTGATTTTTTCGTTGTTCAGCGTGCTGCTGTTCAATGAAGGCCTCAATCCCATGGTGCCGGCGCAGTGGGTCGACGACGTGCCTCGGCACCTGGCCGCTACCGGTTTGCAGATTACCTGGTGGCTGTTCGCCGCGCGAACCCTGACGGTGCTGATCGTGGTGGCGTTGATGCAGCGGGTCGGCCACACCGGACGCTTGTTGCAGGATTTGCTCGGCGCGGTGATTTTCCTGATCGCCGTCATCGCGGCCCTGGCCTATGTGCTGGATTTGCCGGTCAAGGGCGTGCTGGCCACGTCCGGTGCGATGGCGATCATCGTCGGCCTGGCCTTGCAGAGCACCCTCAGCGACGTGTTCTCCGGGATCGTGCTCAACACCACCAAGCCCTACCAGCTCGATGACTGGATTTCCATCGACGGCACCGAAGGCCGGGTCACTGACATCGATTGGCGGGCCACGCGCTTGCAGACCGCCCAGGGCAGCATGGCGGTGATTCCCAACTCGTTGGCGGCCAAGGCCAAGGTCATCAACTTCAGCCGACCCAGCGATGTCCATGGCTTGTCCATCAGCATCCAGGTCAGCCCTCACGCGCGGCCACAAACCGTGATCGACGCGTTGGAGCGGGCCATGATCGGCTGTCGTTCCCTACTCGCCATCCCGGCCCCCAGCGTCGCCCTCAAAAGCAGCGGCAGCGGCGGGGCGGAGTATGAAATCAGCGGGTTCGTTGCCTCCATGGCCCTGAAACGCACGGTGCGCAATCAGTTGTTCGACCTGGCGTTCCGGCATTTGCAAGCATCGGGCGTGAGCCTGCTGTCCACCAGTGAAAGCGCCACGCCCCAGGTGGCGTCGCGGCCTCGGGCCTTACTGGAAAGCTCGAACATTTTCTCCACCCTGCGCCAGGATGAGAAAGACACCTTCAGCCAGAACATGACCCTGCAAACCTTCCGCGCCGGCGACGTGATCCTGGCAGCGGGGGAGGTCAGTGATCATCTGTTCATCATCGAGTCGGGAGTGGTCAGCGTGACCCTCATGCGCAACGGCCAGCCACTCGAGGGCGGCCGCATGGGGCCGGGGGAAGTGATCGGCGAAGCCGGGATCGTCGCCGAGCAGGCGGCCCTGGCGAATTTTTCCGCCAAGACTTTCTGTACCCTGTACCGCATCGAAAACAGTTACCTCAAGCCGTGCCTGGAGGCCCGTCGCGACATCAACGACGCGATGAAAAACCTCCTGGACGTGCGCATGCACCTGGCCCAGAACCTGACCCGCGAAGTCCCCAAGCCAATCGCCAAGAAGCGCTTTCTGCAATGGTTGCGCAGCCGGGCCTGAAGCCTATCTGAACGACAAGCACCGCTCCCTCGCTGTGTGGGAGCAAAGCTTGCTCGCGAAACAGGCGCCTCGATCTCTGAAGGACTGCATCGCACCCATCGCGGGCAAGCCTTGCTCCCACAATCCCGTCGCCACGATAGATTCGTGTTCTTCCCAAAGGAATAGCATCGGTCTGCCATTGGCCACCCGAACTTCCCAACAATTGGCTATTTGTACCGCGCCACTGCACGGCTAACGTAGCGCTACACCCAATTGTCCTGGAGTTCACCATGCAACCGCGTATCGATTTCTACACCGCTTCCCCCGACGCTTTCAAAGCCATGCTGGCCCTGGAAAACGCCGCCTCGAACCTGGGCCTGGAGAAGTCCCTGCTGGAACTGGTCAAGCTGCGCTCCTCGCAAATCAACGGCTGCGCGTTCTGCATCGACATGCACACCGCCGACGCCCGCAAGGACGGCGAGACCGAACGTCGCCTGTACGCCGTGACCGCCTGGCGCGAAGCGCCGTTCTTCACCGGCCGCGAGCGCGCCGCACTGGCCTGGACCGAAGCCCTGACCCGCCTGAGCGACACTCACGCACCGGACGCCGACTATGCCTTGCTGAGCGAGCATTTCAGCCCCAAGGAAATGGTCGACCTGACCGTGGCGATCAACGCCATCAATGGCTGGAACCGCTTAGCGGTGGGGTTTCGCAAGATGCCTGAGGCGTAATCAGAGAAAAAATACCTGTGTGGGTAGCCTGTGGGAGCAAAGCTTGCTCGCGATAGCGGTCCAACAGTCCATGCACCATTGACTGACACACCGCCATCGCGAGCAAGCTTTGCTCCCACATAGATTTAATCCTCATTTTAAGCTTCGGACGACAGGCGCCGTAATAGGTTTGCTTCTCATTAATAGTAACCATTACTATTCACGCCCCGTTCCCACAGCGCGCCGTGATGACCCCCAAGCTGCCCCGCAGACCCGGCTTTTTCGAGCACTACGAAGAGTTGATCGGCACCTGGACCCGTCGCCTGCGTAATCGCCAGCAGGCCGAGGACCTGGCCCATGACACCTTCGTGCGGGTGCTCGAGTCCGATTCGAGTGGGGTCGAGCAGCCACGGGCGTATCTGCATCAGACGGCGCGCAACATTGCAGTGGATGGCTATCGGCGCGAAGATCGACGGGGGGCCATGGAAGAGGCTGTCATCGACCCTGGTCAGTCGTTTTCGGGCGACCCGGAGCACTTCATGCATGCGATCCAACTGGCGGACTCCATCGAACGGGCGCTTGCCGAGCTGCCGGCCAACTGCCGCACGGTGTTCGTATGGCAGAAGATCGAAGGCCTGACCCAGGCAGAAATCGCCGAGCGCCTGGGCCTGTCAAAAAACATGGTGGAAAAGTATATGATCCGCACCCTGCGGCATCTGCGCGATCGCCTGGACGGTCCAGGCCAATGATCCGTCGCCCTCTTTCACCTGAGCCACAGGACCTTCCATGATGGATAGCCGTGAATGCCCGTGCGGGCAGGACAGGGTTCGCGACGCGGCGGCGCAATGGTTCGTGCGTTTGCAAGCGCCTGCCATGAGTGTCGAGGAGCGTCAGGGTTTCGAAGCCTGGCTGGACGAGCATCCCAATCACCGTGACGAGATTCAATTGCTCCAGGGCATTTGGAGCGCCACGGACTTGCTGCCCAAGGACCGTCTGCGAGCGCTGTGCGAGCCACCTGCCGAACGTCCCAAGCGCCGGCCGCTGTTACGCTACGCCGTCGCCGCCGGGTTGCTGGCGGTGGCGGTCGGCCTGGGTCTGTTCAGTGGCTTGAGTTCTTCTACCGATTACAGCGGTGAGTTTGCCACCGCGCTCGGCGAGCGTCGGCATATTGCCTTGCCGGACGGTTCGGTGATCGACCTCAACAGCCGTAGCCGGGTGCGGATTCAGTTCGCACACCGTCAACGTCGGGTGGAACTGGCCGAAGGCGAGGCGTTGTTCACGGTCGAGCATGATGCCGGCCGGCCTTTCACCGTCGATGCGGGCAACGGCCAGGTGACGGTCACCGGGACGCGCTTCGATGTGCGCCGCGATGCCGACAAGACCCGGGTGGCGGTGGCGCAGGGCAGCGTCAAGGTCCGGGGACGCGGCGCGCCCAAGGCACCGTTCGTCAGCCTCACGCCGGGCCTCGGCACCCAGATCGATGCCCAGGGCAACGTCGCCGCACCGTACGCGATCAACGCCGATGCACTCACGGCCTGGCGCAACGGCAAGCTGGTGTTCAATGACGCGCCCTTGAGTGAAGTGGCTGAAGAAGTCTCCCGTTATCGCCTCCAGCCCCTGCGGGTCGGCAGTGCGGCGGTGGGTAAGCTGCGCCTGACCAGCGTGTTCCGCGCCGACGATCCCGAGGCATTGCTCAAGGCGCTGCCGAACATCCTGCCGGTGGCCGTGCGCAGTCTGGATGACGGCAGCCAGGAAATAATCGCACGATAAATTCAGGTTTTTTCCGAGTTCTTCGTCTTCTTGTCCAACTGCAACTGGTTTGCATTAACAGACGCGTATTCTTGCGATCAACAGGACAAGGTTCGACGTGAAAACAACCGCCAAAAACAACAACCGTACCTCCGTACGCTGGCTGCCCCTGGCCCTGACCCTGGCGGTCAGCGCCGCCGTGCCCCAGGCGTTCGCCGATCAGGCCGCCACCGCCATCCACATCCAGGCGCAGCCGTTGGGGCAAGCCTTGAGCCAGCTCGGCCAGCAGACCGCGTTGCAAGTGTTCTTCAGCCCCGAGCTGGTGGCGGGCAAGCAGGCGCCGGCGGTGGATGGCAACCTGTCCCCGGAAGCGGCCTTGCGCCAATTGCTGCAAGGCAGCGGCCTGCAATACCAGATCAATGACGGTTCGGCGACCGTGTTGCCGGCACCCTCGGCATCCGGTGCCGGCCCGTTGGAGCTGGGTGCCACTGAAATCCAGGTGGTCGGTGACTGGCTCGGCGATGCCAACGCCGAAGTGGTGCAGAACCACCCTGGTGCGCGTACGGTGATCCGCCGCGAAGCGATGGTGGAGCAGGGCGCCATGAACGTCGGCGACGTGCTGCGGCGGGTGCCGGGTGTGCAGGTGCAAGAGGCCAACGGCACCGGTGGCAGCGACATTTCCCTGAACGTCGGCGTGCGTGGCCTGACCTCGCGCTTGTCGCCACGCTCCACGGTATTGATCGACGGCGTACCGGCAGCGTTCGCGCCCTATGGCCAACCGCAACTGTCCATGGCGCCGATTTCCTCGGGCAACCTGGACAGCATCGACGTGGTGCGCGGCGCCGGGTCCGTGCGCTACGGGCCGCAGAACGTCGGCGGGGTGATCAACTTCGTGACCCGTGCCATTCCGGAAAAAGCCACCGGTGAAATCGGCACCACCCTGGAAACCTCCCAACGCGGCGGCTGGAAACACATCGACACGGCTTTCCTCGGCGGCACAGCCGACAACGGCTTGGGCGTGGCACTGCTGTATTCCGGCGTCAACGGCAACGGGTATCGCCAGAGCAACAACGGCAACGACATCGACGATGTCATTCTCAAGACTCACTGGGCGCCGACCGATGTCGACGACTTCTCGCTGAATTTCCACTACTACGACGCCAAGGCCGACATGCCCGGTGGCCTGACCCAGGCCCAGTACGACGCGGATCCGTACCAATCCGACCGCGACTGGGACAACTTCAGCGGCCGGCGCAAGGATGTGTCGTTCAAGTGGATCCGCGAGATCAACGAGCGCACCCAGGCCGAAGTGCTGACCTATTACTCCGACAGCTACCGTGGCAGCACCATCGCCTCGCGGGATCAGCGCAACCTGGTGTCCTACCCGCGCACCTATTACACCTTCGGCATCGAGCCCCGGGTGTCCCATGTGTTCGATCTCGGCCCTACCACCCAGGAAGCCAGCGTCGGTTATCGCTACCTCAAGGAAGGCATGCACGAAGAGGCCAGCCGCCTGGCGTTGCGCAATAACGAACCGGTTGTGCGCCCGGGGGCCGACGGCCACGTCTACCAGGACCGTACTGGCGGCACCGAAGCCCACGCGGTGTACATCGATGACAAGATCGACGTCGGCAAATGGACTATCACCCCGGGCATCCGCTTCGAAAGCATCAGCACCGAATGGCATGACCGCCCGGTGCTCGACACCGCCGGCCGCCCCGTGCAGGAAAAACGCCGCAGCATCGACAGCAACGAACCGTTGCCGGCCCTGAGTGTGATGTATCACCTGTCCGATGCCTGGAAGCTGTTCGCCAATTACGAGACCTCGTTCGGCAGCCTGCAATACTTCCAGCTCGGCCAGGGCGGCGACGGCAACAACACCGCCAACGGCCTGAGCCCGGAAAAGGCCAAGACCTACGAAATCGGCACGCGTTACAACGATGACGTCTGGGGCGGCGAAGTGACGCTGTTCTACATCGACTTTGACGATGAGCTGCAGTACATCAGCAACGACGTGGGTTGGACCAACATGGGCGCGACCAAACACCAGGGGCTGGAGGCTTCGGTGCATTACGACATGGCCGCGCTCGACCCACGTCTCGAAGGCCTCACCGCCAACGCCGGTTTCACCTACACCCGCGCGACTTACGAAGGCCAGATCCCGAGCTTCAAGGGCCGTGACCTGCCGTTCTACTCCCGCCAGGTGGCCAACGTGGGCCTGCGCTACGACGTCAACCGCTGGACCTATAACCTCGACGCTTTCGCCCAGTCCAAGCAGCGAGCACCGGGCAACAGCGTGAACGCCGATGGCAGTTTCAGCGGCGACTACATCACCGATGGCGCCGCCGATGGGCAGTACGGCGACATGCCGGGCTACGTGCTCTGGAACGTGCGCGCCGGCTATGACTTCGGTGCACAGTTGTCGAACCTGAAAGTCGGCGCCGGGGTGAAGAACCTGTTCGATCACCAGTACTACACCCGTTCCAGCGACAACAACTCGGGCATCTATGTCGGCGCACCGCGTACGTTCTTTGTGCAGGCCAGTGTGGGTTTTTGATGAAAATCCAGGGTTGATGCGTACTTTTGTGGCGAGGGGTTGATCTGTGGCGAGGGGATTTATCCCCGTTGGGCTGCGCAGCAGCCCCAATCATCAACACCTCGGTGTGTCAGATATGTTTGAGGGAGCTGGTTTGGGGCCGCTTCGCAGCCCAGCGGGGATAAATCCCCTCGCCACAGATAAATCTCCTGTCCACTGAGGATGGTGAGAGGCCTCAGACCTTCAACACTTTCCCACTGGCCGCCACCGCCACCAGCGATATCGCAATCAGCCCGAAGGCAATGCTCAAGCTGCTGCCATGGGCCACGAAACCAATCAGCGCCGGCCCCGCAAGGATGCCGGCATAGCCGATGGTGGTGATGGCCGGTACGGCGATCGCTTCGGGCATCAGGGTCTGTTTGCCGACGGCGGTGTACAGCACCGGCACGATGTTCGAACACCCGGCCCCGACCAACGCATACCCCAGCAGCGCCGCTTGCCACATCGGTGCGAGGGTCGCCAGCAGGAACCCCGCGGCTGCGATTGACCCGCCATAGATGATCACGCGCTTGGCACCCAGGCGATGCACCACCGAGTCGCCGGTCAGGCGGCCGACGGTCATGGTCAGCGCGAAGGCGGCATAACCCAGCCCGGCATAGGCGGTATCCACACCCCGCTCGGTGGTCAGGAACACTGCGCTCCAGTCCAGCACCGCGCCTTCGGCCAGGAACACGATGAAGCAGAGGATGCCGATGAACAACACCACGCCATGGGGAATGGCAAACGCCGGTCCCGAGCTTTCACTGCCGTAGGGCAACAGGTGCGGCGCGGCCTTGAACAGCGCCACCAGCAGCACGCCATTGACCACCAACGTCGCCCCCAGCGGCGAAAGCCCCAGGCCGAGCAAGGCGCTGACGCCAGCCGCGCCAATGATCCCGCCGAGGCTGAACATGCCGTGGAAACCCGACATCATGGTCTTGCCACTGGCCCGCTCGACGATCACCGCTTGCAGGTTCACGGTCGAGTCCACGGTGCCGAGCCCGGCGCCAAACAGGAACAACGCGGCCACCAGCCAAGGCAGGGAGGTCATTGTCGCCAACAACGGCAACGCCAGGCAGATCAGAATCGTGCCGCCGCTGAGCACCCGACGGCAGCCGAACCGCCCCGCCAGTGCGCCGGAAATCGGCATCGCCAGGATCGACCCGACCCCCAGGCATAACAGCAGCAACCCGAGGGTGCCTTCATCCAGGTTCGCCCGCACTTTGGCGTAAGGCACCAGCGGCGCCCAGGCGGCGATGCCGATGCCGGCGATGAGGTAAGCGATGCGGGTGGACATCTGTTCCAGGCGTCCTGGAATAAAGGTGGGCGGGGGCGTGATGGCAGTCATGAAACGTCCTTGGCTTTCGTGCGGTGCGGTGGTGCAGGCAGGGGGCCTATGCTTGCATATCCACTGACCGCACCGCGACCCCAAGGTGCCGATCAACGCGCAGGCTTTGCTCCCGCAGCCTGTGCCAGCATAAAGTACCGGCCCTTGCTGGCTGATTTTGGGTCTGGTCCATGACGCAGTTTTATGATGCACGCGGCAATATGTATGGCGTCGTCTCCCCGCGACAGGTGCGTGACCATGGTATTGATCTGCCGCCGTCAGCCGCCCTCGCGGCACAGCGGCGCGAGTCCTGGACCACGGCCGCCGTGCATGCCTTCTGCGGTTGGGCGCCGGGCGAAGCACCGCCGGATGCCAAGGCCCATCGCAGCGACGGCCTGTTGGTCGGCCCGTTCCAGGATGAACCGCCCTTTGACGTTTTGATCGTCAACACCGACGGCACCCTGGCCGAACGCAGCGGCAACGGCTTGACGATTTTCTCCCAGGCGCTGAAAGAGCAAGGCTTGATGCCGAGCGAGGGTGATTGCTTGTTGCAGGTGCACCACGACAAACACCAGGGCTTGTCGCCGCTGCAGACATCGGTGCGAGCCGCCGAATTCGAGGGTGTGCAGGGCTTCTGGCTGGACTTGGGGAACCCGCTTTTTGGGCCTCAAGCCGTCGCTGCCCAACGCGTGGAGAGCGTGGTGTTCAATCAGCGCGATGTCAGTCGGGTGGCGGCACTCCACGCATTGAGTCCGGCGTGGGGCAACAGTCAGTTCGTGAACATCGGCAATCCGCATTGCGTGACCCTGACGGAGGCTGCCGAGGCGCTTCCGAGCAACACGCAAATGCGCGCCCCGGCGTTGTCGCAAAACCTGACCCGCATCGCTTATGCGGTGCCCGCTGGGGCCGGCGTTCCGTGCCCGGCGGGGGTGAATCTGCAATGGGCCTGGCGCGAGGCCGAAGGGCGGATCGTTGCCCGGGTGTTCGAGCGGGGCGAGGGGCCCACCGCGTCCTCGGGCACCAGCGCCAGTGCGGTGGCCAGTGCTGCGTGGCGGGTGGGCTGGGTGAAGGCGGGGGCGGTGAGGGTGGTGATGCCCGGCGGCACTGCGCCGATTTTGCTGGAAGAGGAGGCGGGTGAGTTGGTGCGGGTCAGGTTGTTTGGTACGGCGCGGCTTGTGGCATAGGGATTTCTGGACGTTTTGCGGTGCGGCTTATACCGCTATCGCGAGCAAGCTCGCTCCCACAAGGGGTCTTCAGTGGACATAAATGTTGTGTCCAACACAGATCCCCTGTGGGAGCGAGCTTGCTCGCGATGGCGGCGGGTCAGTCAAATGCATTTCAACAGACAGAACGCTATCGCAAGCTCGCTCCCACAGGTGGGTGGGGACATCAGCCCAGCTGCGGTCCGAACTCCACCACCGGCATCTGCCGCTTCATCAGCACTTCACCGTTGCGAATCGAGTACAGCGGCAAGCCCTGGCTGCGGATCACTTCGTAGTCGCTGTCCGCCGACAGGATCAGCAGGTTCGCCGGGCGGCCGGGCTCCAGCCCGTAGCGCTCGCCCAGGTTCATGGCCTTGGCGCTGTTGTCGGTGACCAGGTCCAGGGCGCTTTGCAGGTTGCGGTAGCCGAGCATGTGGCAGATATGCAGCCCGGCTTCCAGCACCCGCAGGATGTTGCCGTTGCCCAGCGGGTACCACGGGTCGACGATGGAGTCCTGGCCGAAACACACGTTCATCCCGGCTTCGAGCAGTTCATTGACTCGGGTGACGCCGCGGCGTTTGGGGAAGGTGTCGAAGCGGCCTTGCAGATGAATGCTTTCGGTCGGGCAAGAGACAAAGCTGATGCCCGAATGCCCGAGCAGGCGGAACAGCTTGGCGCAGTAGGCGTTGTCGTAGGAGCCCATGGCCGTGGTGTGGCTGGCGGTGACGCGGGCGCCCATGTCGCGGCTGCGGGCTTCTTCGGCGAGCACTTCGAGAAAGCGCGAATGCGGGTCGTCGGTTTCGTCGCAATGCACATCCACCAGACACCCGGTGCGTTCGGCCAGGTCCATGAGGAATTTCACCGAACTGACGCCCTGGTCGCGGGTGTACTCGAAGTGAGGAATACCGCCCACCACGTCGGCGCCCATGCGGATCGCTTCTTCCATCAGCTCGCGGCCATTGCGGTAGGACTCGATGCCTTCCTGGGGAAACGCGACGATCTGCATGTCGATCAGGTGGCGACTTTCCTCGCGCACTTGCAGCATCGCCTTGAGGGCCGTGAGTTCGGGGTCGGTCACGTCGACGTGGGTGCGCACATGCTGGATGCCATGGGCGGCGAGGGCCTGGATGGTTTTCTTGGCGCGGGTGCTGGTGTCTTCCTGGGTGATGGTGGCCTTGCGTTCGCCCCAGCACTCGATGCCTTCGAACAGCGTGCCGCTCATGTTCCAGCGCGGTTCGCCGGCGGTGAGGGTCGCGTCCAGGTGGATGTGCGGTTCGACGAAGGGCGGGACCACCAGGTTGCCGCCGGCATCGAGGTCTTCCGGGCCGAGGCTGGGGGCTTCGGTCTGACGGGCGATGTTGGCGATCAGGCCGTTTTCCAGGTGCAGTTCATGCAAGCCTTCGCGGTTGCGCAGGCGGGCGTTGATGATGTGCATCGGGCGAATCCTTTAGAGGTCTTGTAGGGGCGCGTCAGCGGTGCGAATACCCATTACGCCGATCAATAGCACATACGTTAGCGCGCCGGCAGCGATTCCTACCAGTGGCGCGACCCACGGCGAATTGAACGCGGCGACCGTGCCGAGCCCATAGGCCAGCAGCCCGGGCCAGTTGAATGCCGGCAACCGGGCTTCGGCCAGGCGTGGATAGCGGCCGCGCCAGCGGAAGAAGAAATCGGCCATGATCACCCCGCCAATGGGGGGGATCACGGTGCCCAGCAGGATCAGGTATGGCACCAGCATGTCGTACATGCCCAGCAGTGCCAGCAACGTGCCGATCACCGCGCCGCAGAGGGTCACGGTCTTGCGTCGGCGGGTGCGCAGCAGGTTGCAACCGGCCACGGCGAAGTTGTAGATGGTGTTGTCCTGGGTACTCCAGATGTTGAGCAGCAGCATCGCCATCGCCGCCATGGCGAAGCCCTGCAGCAGCAACACTTCGACCACGTCCGGTTGTTGATAGACGATGGCCCCGTAGGCGCCGATCAGCACCATCAGGCCGTTGCCCAGGAAGAAGCCAATCAGGCTCGCCAGCACCGCGACCTTCGCCGAGCGGGAGAATCGCGTCCAGTTGGTCGCCTGGGTCGCGCCGCTGACGAAGGTGCCGAACACCAGCGTGATGGCGGTGGACCAATCGAGGCTGCCCGTGGGCACCACCGCCAGCAAGCCTTCGAAGCCGCCGACCTTCACCGTCGCCACCCACATCGACAGCATCAGCAGCAACATCATGGCCGGCACGGCGAGGTACGAGAGGATTTCCAGCCCGCGATAACCGACATAGGCCGTGGCGCAGAACCCCAGGCCGAACAACACCATCAGCCACAGCACCGTGCCCTGGCCCAATTCGAAGTACTTGCCCAGCACCACCGCGGCGGTCGCCGTGCCCCAGGCGTACCAGCCGATCTGGGTGAACCCGAGGATCAAGTCACTGAGCTTGCTGCCCACCTCGCCGAAACAGAAACGCCCCATCAACACCGAATTGAGCCCGCTCTTGAAGGCGATGTAGCCCAGGCCGGCGGCATAGAGGCCCAGTAGCAGGTTGCCGATGACGATGACCGTGAGCATCTCGGCAAAACCGAACGCCACGCCCAGCTTGCCACCGGCAAACATCGTCGCGGTGAAGAAGGTGAAACCCAGCAGCACCATGGCCGTGGAGGCCAGGCCCTTGCGAGCGTGCAGCGGGACTTCGCTCAGGGGGTAGTCATTGCCTGGATCGTTCTGAGTCATGGGGCGGTCCTTGCGGGTGAGGGATGTCGCAAGCGTGCAGCGGCCGTGCCAAACGGGTGATCGCGAGATTATTTATAGACAATCCTGGGGATGGGGTGGGCGAAAGGGGCGAAAGCGGTGCGGCGGTGATTCAAGTTGGAACACAGTTCTCACTGTTCATGATCCGCCCCCTGTGGGAGCGAGCTTGCTCGCGATGGCGGTGTGTCAGTGACATTTATGTGGCTGAACTGACGCTATCGCGAGCAAGCTCGCTCCCACAGGGGATACGGTTTTTTCAGGTCAAAAAGCGCAACACCGCCGCGACGACGGCCTCCGGCGCATCCTCCTGAACCAGGTGTCCGGCGTTCGGCACAGGGTGCAGTTGCGCGCCTGGAATCAGCTGGTGCAAGGCCTGGCCGCGCTCGATGGGGATCCATTGGTCGTCCTCGCCCCACAGTATCTGGGTCGGGCAGCGTACGTTCGGGTACAGGCCTTCGACCTCGCGGGTGTAAAGCTCGTCCATCTGCGCGATCTGCCGGTAGAACGCCGCCTGCCCCGGCTCGCCAAGCCACGGCTGCACGTAGGGCGCCAGTTCCGCGTCGGGGATGTCCCGTTTGATCGCGCCGCGAATGTAGGTCGGCACGATCGCCCGCTGAATGTAGTCGGGCAGGCCGCTGAAGGCCGCTTCATGCTGGCGGACATGCTGCACAAAGGGCGAACCCCAGGGCGACAGCGCCACGGGGTCGATCAGGGTCAGGCTGCGGTAGTCCTTGCCGTTGAGCAGGTGCGTGCGCAGGGCCGTGGCGCCACCGAAGTCATGGGCCACCACGTCCGGGCAATCCAGACGCCAATGCGCCAGCAATTGTGCGAGCAACAGATTTTGCACGCCGAGGGACACGTCGGCATCGGGTTGCGCGGATTGGCCATACCCCAGCAGGTCGAAGTAGTGCACCCGGTGGGTGGTGAAGAACAGCGGGGCGATCCGGTGCCACACATAGGATGAGAAGGGTGTGCCGTGGACAAACACCAGCGGCGGGCCATCGCCGTGGATGGCGTAGCGGATGGGGTGTCCGTTGAAGTCGTATGTTTGATCCAGCGGCCAGTGGGTCATGCTCGATACTCCCCTGAGAATGGCTCAGGGGACCAAGCATAGGCCAATGCTGGCGGGACAGGAAAACCCAATGGCGGCGCTAGATTTTGTGGGAGCAAGGCTTGCCCGCGATGCAGGCGCCTCGGTTCCGAAGAGACCGTGTAATCCTTATCGCGAGCAAGCTTTGCTCCCACAGGTGGGACCCTGCAAGCGGGCCCCAAAGGTTTTACTCGCCGTGATAGATGCAACCGCTGGTGCAAGTCTCGTGGATGCGAATGGCACTGAGCTCTGGCAGCAACGGCTTCAACTCATTCCAGATCCACTTGGCCAACACTTCGCTGGTGGGGTTTTCCAGGCCAGGAATGTCGTTGAGGTAGTTGTGGTCCAGGCGCTCGTAGAGGGGCTTGAAGATCGCCTTGATCTCCGAGAAGTCGCGAATCCAGCCGGTGTGCGGATCGATATCGCCGCTCAGGTGGATCGCCACCTTGAACGAGTGGCCGTGAAGGCGGCCGCACTTGTGGCCGTCCGGCACGTGGGGCAGGCGGTGGGCGGATTCGAAGGTAAACTCTTTGAAAATTTCCACAGGTTCGGGCTCTTTAAGGTAGCGGTCGCGAGGCAGGCGGCGGAGTTTATCAGTTTGATAACCGCGTTGCGCGACCGTGCTGACTAAAGGGTCAGCAAACGCTCGCCCAAGCCACCGTTGGCCGTCAGCTCCAGGAACTCGTCACCGAGCCGGCGGCTCTCGTCCATCGCCGTGCGCCAATATTTGCGGCGGCTCGGGTCATCGCCCATGAAGCGCTTGAAGTCGTTACGGTCTGGCAGTTTGCCGTAGGGCAGGCGCGCCAGGTATTCCCGCGACGGTGCCAGTAGCAACACGTCCTGCAGGCGGTCGACATTGCCCCGGCGCCACGGCAGGCCCTTGTCGAACCAGCCGGGAATGACCCGGTCGGTGAAGTGCGGATAGAGCACGATGTCCTCGCCGCTGTACGGCAGGTCGAGGTGGTAGTCCAGCAGACCGCCGTCGCGGAAGGTGCCGGCACCGGCGCCCGGCAGGTCGCGCACGCCTTCCATGACCATCGGGATCGAGCCCGAGGCCAGCAGAGCCTGGCGCAGGTTGCCGGCCGCCAAGGGCACGAAGCGCGACGGAAAGTCATTCAGCGGATGCAGGGGCGGGGCCAGGCGCGGGTCGTGGATGATCAACCGTTCGAAATGCCGTGACAGCCGCGCACGAC
The DNA here is from genome assembly GCF_057655955.1 of Pseudomonas sp. Soil_N_39. Lineage (NCBI taxonomy): Bacteria > Pseudomonadati > Pseudomonadota > Gammaproteobacteria > Pseudomonadales > Pseudomonadaceae > Pseudomonas > Pseudomonas sp. Soil_N_39. The sequence goes on along the minus strand of NZ_JBDGLI010000015.1, from coordinate 104,207 downwards.
CCCGCAGGTTGTCGGCGATCACCGACGACAGCCCCAGCCCCAGCCGGCCGCGATGATCCTGGGCGAGCAGGCCGTGGCTCTTGACGACCATGATGTTGAGCCGGTACCGCGGGTTATCGAGGATCGAAGTGTCGCGGCCGTCGAGCAAGTCATCGAGCATGCGTTGCGAGCTCTGGCTGACGCCGGCCATGGTCACGCCTTTGGCGAAGCTTTGTTCGTTGTACAAGGTGCCCAGGCGCCGGATCCCCTCGGCGGCATCCGGCAGGCAGGCGCTGGCGAAGCGCCAGGCCCCCACCGAAGCCCCGATCAGCGAGCGCTCCCGGGGCGCGGCGGGCAGCCATTCACCGAACAGCGCCAGGTCCAGCCCCTGGATGCCCAGGGCCTTGGGGCCACCGGCGGCACCGGGCAGGATGCCAACATCGGCGGCGTTCAGGCCGGCCTGGCGAATGCGCCCGAACGCACGGGGGCCGGCCTTGAGGGTGAGGGCGGGGAACTTGATGTGGATGGCGGTCATACCAGTCTCGAATGCAAACAAGCGGACAATTATAGCGACACAAAACCTTGTGGGAGCGAGCTTGCTCGCGATGGTGGTCTGTCAGTTGATATTGATGTGACTGAGCTGGCGCTATCGCGAGCAAGCTCGCTCCCACATTGATGTGGGTTCAATGATGGCGATTCAGTTTCAGTTAAGTTCATCCCGATACAGTCCCCCCTGTGAAAGATTATAAAAAGGAGACAACCCGTGAACCGCCTGACTGCCTTTTTCATCGCGACCCTCATGGCCCTCGGTACGAGCCTGGCTCACGCACGAGACCTGAGCGCGGACGAAGCCCGCAAACTGCAAGACGCTGGTACCATCCTGTCCTTTGAAAGACTCAATGCCGCTGCCCTGGCCAAACACCCTGGCGCCACCTTGACCGAGACGGAGTTGGAGGAAGAGTACGGCAAGTACATTTATCAGGTGGGCTTGCACGATAAGAAGGGCATTGAGTGGGACGTGGAATTGGACGCCACCAACGGCAAGGTACTCAAGAATCATCAGGATCTGTAATGAAGCTTAATTTATGCGCCCGCAGCCGATGGGCGCTGGCGCTGCTGGTGTTTTGTTCACTGGCCGTGGCCCGGGACCTGGATCAGGACGAGGCCTTGCAACTGCGTCAGCAGGGCGTGATCCTGCCGCTCGAACAGCTTCTGCAACAGGCGCTGGACCGCCACCCCGGCGCCAAGCTGCTGGAAGCCGAGTTGGAGGAGAAACACGGCGTCTATATTTATGAGGTCGAGCTGCTGGACACCGACGGCGTCGTGCGCGAACTGGACCTGGAGGCCAAAACCGGCCGCTTACTCAAAGATAAGGAAGACTGATGCGCCTGCTTCTGGTGGAAGATCACGTGCCCCTGGCCGATGAACTGATGGCCGGGCTTGCACGCCAGGGCTACGCCGTCGATTGGCTGGCCGATGGTCGCGACGCGGTGTACCAGGGCAGCAGCGAGCCCTACGACCTGATCATTCTCGACCTCGGTCTGCCGGGCGTGCCGGGGCTCGACGTGCTGGCCCAATGGCGCGCCGGCGGCCTGGCCACGCCGGTGCTGATCCTCACCGCCCGCGGGTCCTGGGCCGAGCGCATCGAGGGCCTCAAGGCCGGGGCCGACGACTACCTGACCAAACCCTTTCATCCTGAAGAGCTGCACTTGCGGATCCAGGCGCTGCTGCGCCGCTCCCATGGCCAGGTCAACCAGCCGACGCTCAAGGCCGCCGGGTTGCACTTGGATGAGAGTCGCCAATGCGTGGTCCGCGACGGCACCGACATCCAGCTCACGGCTGCCGAGTTCCGCCTGTTGCGCTATTTCATGCTGCATCCCGAGCAGATCCTTTCCAAAAGCCATCTCGCCGAACACCTGTACGACGGTGAGACCGAGCGCGATTCCAACGTGCTGGAAGTCCACGTCAATCACCTGCGGCGCAAGCTGGGACGCAGCGTGATCGAAACCCGTCGCGGCCAGGGTTACCTGTTCGGCGGGCAGGCGCAGTGAGATCCATCCAGCGGCGCCTGAGCCTGGGCCTGATCGGTGTGATGGTGGTGGTCGGCCTGGTCCTGGCGCAGACCAGTCTGTGGTTGTTCGAGCTGGGCCTGCAGCGTTACCTGGAAGCCGGGCTGCGTAACGACAGCGAGAACCTGCTGGTGGCCCTGGTGCGTGGCCCGCAGGGCTTGCAATTGGATGAGCGCCGCCTGTCGCCGGCCTATCAGCGGCCGTTTTCCGGGCATTATTTCCGCATCGATTTTGCCGACGTGCACTGGCGCTCCCGCTCCCTGTGGGACCAGGAATTGCCCCGGCTCGACCACCCGGGCCTGCACAGCAACCTGCAACTGGGGCCCGAGGGCCAGAAGCTGCTGGTGCTGCGCACCGACTATCGGCGGCTGGGCCAGGCGATTTCCATCAGCGTGGCCCAAGACTACACACCGGTGCGTGACAGCTTCCGCCGGATGCAACAGATCGGCCTCGGGCTCGGGTTGGCGGGGCTGTTGCTGATTCTGTTGCTGCAACGCATCACCGTGCGCCGTGCCTTGCGTCCGCTGGACCGGGCCCGGGAGCAGATCGCTCAGTTGCAGCGCGGACAGCGTTCGCAACTCGACGAACAGGTGCCACGGGAGCTGGAACCGCTGGTGACGCAGATCAACCATCTGCTGGCCCACACCGAAGACAGCCTCAAGCGCTCGCGCAATGCCTTGGGCAACCTCGGCCATGCCTTGAAAACCCCGCTGGCGGTGCTGCAAAGCCTGGCGTCGAACGAGAAGCTCGACCCGAACCCCGAGCTGCGCAAACTGTTGCTCGACCAACTGGAGCAGGTCCGCCAGCGCCTGAACCGTGAACTCAACCGCGCCCGCCTGTCCGGTGATGCCTTGCCCGGTGCGCACCTGGACTGCGACGCCGAACTGCCAGGGTTGCTGGCCACGCTGAACATGATCCACGGCGAACACCTGCACCTGAGCTACGTCGCGCCACCAGGCCTGCACCTGCCCTGGGACCGTGAAGACTTGCTGGAGCTGTTGGGCAACCTGCTGGACAACGCCTGCAAATGGGCCGATGCCGAGGTGCGCCTGACCATGACCGAGACAGCCGAGGGTTTCAGCCTGGCCGTGGAGGACGACGGCCCGGGCATCCCCGCGGATCGCCGCGAGCAGGTGTTCAGTCGGGGTACGCGACTGGATGAACAGACCGATGGACACGGCCTGGGCCTGGGCATCGTGCGGGATATCGTCGACACCTGGGGCGGCCTGCTGGCGTTGGACGACAGTGAGTGGGGTGGGTTGAAGGTCGTGATCGAGTTGCCCAAGCGCTGACAGCCATTCCATGGCACAGCCTCCCTGTGGGCGAGCCTGTGGGAGCAAAGCTTGCTCGCGATAGCATTTTTTTGGCCAACACAGATGTTGTAGGTGACGACGTCATCGCGAGCAAGCTTTGCTCCCACAAATCCCTCCATACAGGGGGGGCAGGACTTGAAAACCCGCCCCACGGCCCTTGCAGCTTGCCGCCGCTTGCTGCAAAGTCGCGACCTTTTTGTCCGGTGGCTTTCCATCGCTGTGCTCTGAGGTAACGATGATAAATGCAGTAATTGCCGCGGTTGGCGTCATGCTGGTGCTCAGCCTGTCCCGCGTGCATGTGGTGATCGCGCTGATTATCGGCGCGCTGGTGGGTGGCCTGACGGGCGGCCTGGGGATCGAGGCGACGCTCAAGGCGTTCAATGCCGGCCTGGGGGGCGGTGCGACGGTGGCGTTGTCCTATGCTTTGCTCGGTGCCTTCGCCGTGGCGATTGCCAAGTCCGGCATGGCCCACGCCCTGGCGGACAAAGCCCTGGCCCTGGTGGATCGCCAGGATGCCGCTGGCGGTACGGGCGTCAAGTGGGTGCTGATCGGCCTGCTGGGGACGGTCGCGGTCGCTTCCCAAAACATCCTGCCGATCCACATCGCCTTCATCCCGCTGCTGGTGCCGCCGCTGCTCTACGTGCTGACCAAGCTGCAACTGGACCGTCGCTTGATCGCCTGCGTCATGACCTTTGGCTTGATCACCCCCTACATGTTCCTGCCGGTGGGTTTCGGCAACATCTTCCTCAATGAAATCCTGCTGGCCAATGTCGCTCGCAGCGGCGTCGACATCAGTGGCATCAATATCACGCATGCCATGGGCATCCCGGCGTTGGGCATGGTGTTTGGCTTGGCGCTGTCGTTTTTTACCTATCGCAAGAAACGCGTTTATGACTTGAAAAAAATTGCCCGGGCCGAGCAAGTGACCGTGCGCTACAACCCCCTGAGCCTGCTGGTGGCCGGGCTGGCGATTGCGGCGGCGTTCGCTGTTCAGTTGTTACTCGATTCAATGATCATCGGTGCCCTGGCCGGTTTCCTGATTTTCTCGCTGTCGGGGGTGGTGCGCTGGCGCGAGACCGACGATCTGTTCACCGAAGGCATGAAGATGATGGCGATGATCGGCTTCATCATGATCGCCGCCTCAGGTTTTGCCGAAGTGATGAAGGCTACCGGTGAAGTCCAGAGCCTGGTGGAAACCTCGGCGGCCTGGATCGGCCACAACAAGGGCATCGGCGCGCTCCTGATGTTGCTGGTGGGGCTGTTGGTGACCATGGGCATCGGCTCGTCGTTTTCCACGGTGCCGATCCTGGCGACGATTTTCGTGCCGCTGTGCCTGCAACTGGGTTTCAGCCCGCTGGCGATCGTCTGCATCGTCGGCACCGCCGGCGCCCTGGGCGACGCCGGCTCGCCCGCCTCGGACTCGACCCTGGGCCCGACCTCCGGCCTGAACATCGACGGCCAGCACCATCACATCTGGGACACCGTGGTCCCCACCTTCATCCACTACAACCTGCCGCTGCTGGCGTTTGGGTGGGTGGCGGCGATGGTGTTGTAATTCGAGACCGAGTCGCCTCAATCGCGAGCAAGCTCGCTCCCACAGGGGATCGGTGTGGACACAAGTGTTGTGGACGCCACCGGGCCCTGTGGGAGCGAGCTTGCTCGCGATGAGGCCCTTGAATTCAGCGACTCTGCCAACTGACCGTTCACCTTGTCCTACAGTTTTGCCGCGCGGTGCCGTTAATACAGCTAACCACGCCATAAAACCAACAAGAGTGAACAGCATGCGCCTGAGCTTGAAGGCTAAAGTCCTGTCCCTTGCGATACTGCCGGTATTGCTGTCCGCCGTGATCATCAGCCTGACCACGGCCTTCATCTTGAAGGAGCAAGCGAGTAAAGAAGTCCAGGAGACCCGCGAGCGCCTGCTCAGCGAGGCCAAGGCCACGCTGCAGAACTACGTGGCGGTGGGCCTTACCGCCATCAAGCCGCTCTACGATGCCGCCGCGCCTGGCGATAACGAGGCGCGCGCCCAGGCGATCAAGCTGCTGTCGAATATCAGCTATGGCAAGGACGGTTATTTCTTCGGCTACGATTCCGAGACCATTCGTCTGTTCAAGGCCAACAGCCCCGATGGCGTGGGCAAGAGTTTCAAGGACAACCGCGACCCGAACGGTGTCTACGTCAACCGTGACCTGGTGAAAGTCGCCAAGGACGGGACGCATTACCTGGAATACAGTTCGCCGCTGCCCGGCAGCAAGGACTTGGTGCCCAAGCTCGGCTACACCGACTACTTGCCCAAGTGGGATCTGGCGGTCGGTAGCTCGGTCAACCTGGACGGCATCGAAGCCCAAGTGGCGCTGGTGGAAGCCAAGGTCCACGATCGCCTGCAAGGCGTGATCTTGAGCATCGTCGGGATCGCTGCGGTGGTGTTGCTGGTGATCGCGGTGGTAGGCCTGGTGCTCGCCAACACGATCCTGCGTCCCCTGCACCTGATGAAGGACAACCTCGACGACATCGCCGCGGGTGAGGGTGACCTGACCCGTCGGCTGACCATCACCAGCCAGGACGAGCTCGGCCAACTGGCCGGTTCGTTCAACCGCTTCGTCGACAAGATCCACGGCCTGGTGCGGCAGATCACCGACATGACGTCGCAACTGACCGGCCTGGTGACCCAAGTTTCCGAGCAGGCCCAGCGCTCCGAGCAGGCCATGGAGCGTCAGCGCCACGAAACCGATCAGGTCGCCACGGCGATTAACGAAATGTCCTCGGCCGCCCAGGAAGTCGCCCGCAGTGCACAGGGCGCCGCCGTCGCGGCCCAGCAGACCGACGAAGAAGGCCAGTCGGCCAAGCGCGTGGTGGCCGGCAGCATCCAGCAGATTCATGCGCTGGTGAACGATATCCGCAGCAGTGGCGTGTCCCTGGACAGCCTGCAGCAGGACGTGGCTTCGATTGTCAGTGTGCTCGGGGTGATTCGTTCGATCGCCGAGCAGACCAACCTGCTGGCCCTCAACGCCGCCATCGAGGCCGCGCGTGCCGGCGAGGCGGGGCGTGGGTTCGCGGTGGTGGCCGATGAGGTGCGGGCCCTGGCCAGCCGGACCCAGCAGAGCACCCAGGAAATCCAGGGCATGATCGACCGCCTGCAATCCGGCACCCATGCGGCGGTGGAAGCGATGCGCCGTTCCAGCGAGGCCGGTGATGGCACCTCGGAACGGGCCAACGAGGCGGGTGCCTCCCTCGACACCATGGCGCAGTTGATCGGCACCATCAACTCGATGAACGCCCAGATCGCCAGCGCCGCCGAAGAACAGACCGCGGTGGCCGAGGAAATCAACCGCAGCGTGCATCAGATTGCCGTGGCCGTGGACAGCGTCGCCGACGAAACCCAACTCGGCGCCCAGACCTCCCGCAGCCTGGCCGACCTGGGCCAGCGCCTGGGTCAACTGGTGGGGCAGTTCCGGATCTGATTCCGGCGCAGCAGGAGCTGCCGAAGGCTGCGATCTTTCGCTCTCGATCCAGATGTTTTCGCCTGGGCTACCAGGCCCTATCGGAAGCGGAGGATCGCAGCCTTCGGCAGTTTCTGCCGGGCTCAACAGGCACAAACACAACCAAACCCTGTGGGAGCGAGCTTGCTCGCGATGGCGGTGTGTCAGTCAAATGAGTATTAGCTGATCCGGCGCCATCGCGAGCAAGCTCGCTCCCACAGTTGTTTGGCGGTGCCTGCATGATCGGATCAGTGTCAGAGCTAAGGTTCGCGCACATCCCGCATCAACAACCCAAACCGCAAATCCACCGCATCCGGGATCGGCACGTACACCACATGCCCATCCCCCGGTGCCACGTCGATGCCCTGGCCTTTGATGTCCTGCAACTGGTGCAGGTCGAAGTGGAAGTTGCCCTTGGGGGTCATCAGTTCCATGTGATCGCCCAGGCCGAAGCGGTTCTTCACCCGCACTTCGGCCAGGCGTTCGCGCCGTTCGCCGGTCAGTTCGCCGACGAACTGCTGGCGCTCCGAGACCGAGCTGCCGGTCTGGTAGTTCTGATATTCATCATGCACATGGCGCCTTAGAAAACCTTCGGTGTAGCCGCGCTGGGCCAGGGACTCCAGGTCGGTCATCAGGCTGCGATCGAATGCCCGACCGGCCACCGCGTCATCGATGGCCCGGCGATACACCTGGGTGGTGCGTGCGCAATAAAAGTGCGACTTGGTCCGGCCTTCGATCTTCAGCGAATGCACACCCATGCGCGCCAGGCGCTCGACGTGTTGCACGGCCCGCAGGTCCTTGGCATTCATGATGTAGGTGCCGTGCTCGTCCTCGAAGGCCGGCATGGACGCTTCCGGGCGGTTGGCTTCCTGGAGCAGAAACACCTGGTCGGTGGGCGCGCCGAGGCCCAGCGTCGGCTCCGGCTGATAGGTCTGCACAATGTCGCCCACGACGTTTTCCACCGCCGGTTGCGCCGAATACTTCCAGCGGCAGGCATTGGTGCAACTGCCCTGGTTGGCATCACGCTTGTTCATATAACCCGAGAGCAAGCAGCGCCCGGAGTACGCCATGCACAGCGCCCCGTGGACGAACACTTCCAGCTCCATGGCCGGCACCTGCTCGCGGATCTCGGCGATTTCCTCCAGGGACAGTTCCCGGGACAGGATGATCCGGCTCAAACCCTGCTGCTGCCAGAACTCGACGCTCGCCCAGTTCACCGTATTGGCCTGCACCGACAGGTGAATCGGCATCTGTGGAAAATGCCGGCGAACCAGCATGATCAACCCCGGGTCGGACATGATCAGCGCATCCGGCGCCATGGCGATCACCGGTTCTAGGTCTTTGAGGAAGGTCCGCAGCTTGGCGTTATGCGGGGCAATGTTCACCACCACGTAGAAACGCTTGCCCATGGCCTGGGCCTCGGCAATGCCCAAGGCCAGGTTCCCGTGGTCGAATTCGTTGTTGCGCACCCGCAGGCTGTAGCGCGGTTGGCCGGCGTACACCGCATCGGCACCGTAGGCGAAGGCATAGCGCATGTTTTTCAGGGTGCCGGCGGGCGCCAGCAGTTCGGGGGCGGCGAAGGTCATGGCGGGGTCAGGTCGCAAAAGTGCCGAGGGTACGCCAGGGCCAGCCAGAACTTATTGACCTGAATCAATGCACGACGCAAACGTGAAGGCACTCCGGCGAGTCCTGGCGGACTAATGTGTATCCCGCCTTTGGACATGGAAAGCTGATGAATCGAAAGTTGCTGCAAAACAAAGCCCAGATGTTGCTCCTGGTGCTGGTCACGGTCGCCTTCATCTGGATTCTGCTGCCGTTTTACGGTGCGGTGTTCTGGGCGGTGATCCTGGGCATCGTCTTTGCGCCGATGCAGCGCCGCCTGCAGTTGAAGTTCGGCTGGCACCGCAATGTCACCTCGCTGGTCACGTTGAGCATTTGTGTGGTCAGCGCGATCTTGCCGGTGATCATCATCAGTACGTTGCTGGTCCAGGAAGGCGCGGCGCTGTACAAGAGCCTGGAAAGCGGTGAGCTGGACATTGCCGATTACCTGGCCCGCTTCAAGGATGCCTTGCCGCCGTACTTCCAGCATCTGCTGGACCGCTTCGGCCTGGGCAACCTGAACGGCTTGCGCGACAAGATCGTCAAGAGCGCGATGCAGGGCAGCGAATTTTTCGCCACGCAGGCCTTCAGTTTCGGCCAGGGCACGTTCCAGTTCCTGGTCAGCTTCTTCGTGATGATCTATCTGCTGTTCTTCTTTCTGCGCGACGGTGCGGAGCTGGTGCGCAAAGTGCGCACGGCCATTCCCTTGGGGGAGCATCAAAAACGTCGCCTGCAGTTGAAATTCAATCGGGTGGTGCGGGCCACGGTGAAAGGCAACCTGCTGGTTGCCATCAGCCAAGGTGCGCTGGGTGGACTGATCTTCTGGATCCTGGGGATTCCGACGGTGCTGCCCTGGGCGGTGCTGATGGCGTTCCTGTCGTTGTTGCCAGCGGTGGGGGCGGGCCTCGTCTGGGCGCCGGTGGCGGTGTATTTCCTGCTCTCGGGGGCGATCTGGCAGGGCGTGGTGCTGACGCTGTTCGGGGTGTTCGTGATCGGCCTGGTGGACAATTTCCTGCGGCCGATCCTGGTGGGCAAGGACACCAAGATGCCCGACTACATGGTGCTGGTCTCGACGCTGGGCGGACTGGCGGTGTTCGGGCTGAACGGCTTCGTGATCGGGCCACTGATCGCCGCGCTGTTCATGTCCTGTTGGGCCTTGTTCGTCGAAAGCACGCCGCGTGTGCAGTTGCCCTAGGCACTCAATAGGTAGGGGCCGATACGTTGCGACAGTGCTTGGGCGGCGGGCAGTGAAGTCAGCGGGCCGCTGATGGTCACGCCGTCCTGCACCAGGTACCAGCAGGCCAGCAGTCCGAGCTCCCGGAGTGGGGCGGGGACGGCGCTGCCAATGACAGACATGATTTGAACCTTGGGCATGGGAAACCTCCGTCAATCGATGGGGTTACCTTACGGCTCAGGGGGAAGGACGGAAAATCAACTGGCTCAATAGTAGGAATCGATGCCGCTCAATCGACGACCAGGTCGAGCATGTGCACCACTTCCTGCTCGTTGAGCAGGCCCTTGCGCACCAGGTTTTCCGCCAGCAGGGAAAGGAACTTGGCGCTGCGGTGGCCTTCCAGCTGCTTGAGTTCGGTCAGTACGTTGTACACCTTGCTGGAAGTGCACAGGCCGACAATGCGATGGGGGTTTTGTGTAGGCATAGCTTCGTCCTTGTTGTTATGAAGCTGTTGTTGGCGGACAGTGCCAGTTTGCGGCCCTGTCATGACGCTCATGTGACAGCTTGGTGGTCGGAAAAAGAAAGCAGGATCCGGACCATATTGCCTTTTTGGCGCCGGATTATTGTTCCGGCAGCGACATCGGCCAGGCTTATATGGCCATTCACCTGTTTTTTTGCACAAAAAAAAGCCCCTGGATCTTTCGATTCAGGGGCTTTTTGTATTGCTGTCTGGCTCCACGACCTGGACTCGAACCAGGGACCCAGTGATTAACAGTCACTTGCTCTACCAACTGAGCTATCGCGGAATGGCGCGTATGTTACTGATTGGAAAAGAGAAGTCAAGCGTCTATTGCCGGACGGCGTATTCCTGATGCCCATTGACGGTCAATCAACGATTGGCAGTTACCGCAAGGACAGGAGAGGGCTACCATGGTTGCCCGGAAGTGGCAGGACGCACTGCCGGCCATTCGCCGACATTGAGGTACGTGCCATGAACCACCTGTTACCGCTTCACACAGCTCGTTGCGCCGAGGTGTGCCTGTGAGCACCGCCCAGATCAGTTTACCCAAGGGTGTGGGGCCTCACGCCGAGAAGCTGTACGACGCCATCATCCAGGCCAGCACCGCCGAGGCGCTGAACCGCGCCGGCGGCAAGGCCGAGGGGTTTGTCCTGGGGCTGGAAAGCACCAAGGCGATCAAGAGCCAAGTGGCCGAGTCGTTGTATGTCATCTATGACGATGCGGCGAGTCAGCGGGCGACGGAGCTTTAGCCTGATTTGAATAGGAGTGTCAGGCCAGACGCCTTTGTGGCGAGGGGATTTATCCCCGCTGGGCTGCGAAGCAGACCCAAGACAGTCAACTCACTCGGCCTGACATACCGGGTGGTCTGGTTTAGGGCCGCTTCGCGCCCCAGCGGGGATAAATCCCCTCGCCACAGGTTGGGGGGGCTACCGGACCTGATAGGCACACTCAAAAAAAAACGGGAAGCCCAATGGCTTCCCGTTTTTCATCCAGTGCCGAAAGCGTCAAATCACCTGAACGATGGCCTTGGTCACCGCATCGATGTTGTTCTGGTTCAGCGCGGCCACGCAGATGCGGCCGGTGTCCAGGGCATAGATGCCGAACTCGTTGCGCAGGCGCGTCACTTGCTCAACGGTCAGGCCGGAGTAGGAGAACATCCCGCTCTGGCGGGCGACAAAGCTGAAGTCGTGCTGCGGGGCGGCCTTGGCCAGCATGTCGACCATCTGGTCGCGCATGCCGCGAATGCGCAGGCGCATCTCGGCCAGTTCGGCTTCCCACTGGGCCCGCAGCTCCGGGCTGTTGAGCACGGCGGCGACGATGCTGGCGCCGTGGGTCGGCGGGTTGGAGTAGTTGGTGCGGATCACGCGCTTGACCTGGGACAGCACGCGGGCACTTTCTTCTTTCGATTCGCTGACGATCGACAGGGCGCCGACGCGCTCGCCGTACAGCGAGAACGACTTGGAGAACGAGCTGGAGGCAAAGAAGGTCAGCCCCGACTCGGCGAACAGGCGCACGGCCGCCGCGTCTTCGTCGATACCTTCGCCAAAGCCCTGGTAGGCCATGTCCAGGAACGGCACGTGGTTCTTGGCCTTGACCACGGCCAGCACGTTTTTCCAGTCTTCCGGGCTCAGGTCCACGCCGGTCGGGTTGTGGCAGCAGGCGTGCAGCACAACGATCGAGCGGTCGGGCAGGGCGTTGAGGTCTTCCAGCAGGCCGCTGCGGTTCACGTCGTGGGTGGCGGCGTCGTAGTAGCGGTAGTTCTGCACCGGGAAGCCGGCGGTTTCGAACAGGGCGCGGTGGTTTTCCCAGCTTGGGTCGCTGATGGCGACGACGGCGTCAGGCAGCAGTTGCTTGAGGAAGTCGGCACCGATCTTCAGTGCGCCAGTGCCGCCCACGGCCTGGGTGGTGATGACGCGACCGGAGGTGATCAGCGGCGAATCCTTGCCGAACAGCAGGGTCTGCACAGCCTGGTCGTAGGCGGCAATGCCGTCGATCGGCAGGTAACCACGGGAAACGTGCTGAGCCACGCGAGCCGTCTCGGCTTCGACAACGGCGCGCAAGAGTGGAATGCGCCCCTCCTCGTTGCAGTAAACACCTACACCCAGGTTGACCTTATTGGTACGGGTGTCGGCGTTGAAAGCTTCGTTGAGGCCCAGGATAGGATCGCGGGGTGCCAATTCGACAGCGGAAAACAGGCTCATTAGTGCGCGGCTCTGAATGGAGAATGAGGGGACGTGTGACGCTCCAGCCGAATGCACTAGAGCGGTGCACAAACGGGGAGCTAGTATAGAGGCCATCACCCGGCACGGCGACAGGCGATTCGGTTTTTACGCTAAGTTTTTACGATTTTTTTCGACCGTTAGTCCTCTCGCAGCGTCAAAGTCTTCAAGGCGTGTAGGACGCTCGTCTTGAAAGCGAAGGCATTCACCTCCACATTGTGTGCATCCCAGCTTTTTCCTCGGGCGACATCAGTCGTTTCGGTCTTTCTCGTTCCTGTCGGCTGGCCGACAGGGGTGAATCCAGAGGTTATGTCATGTCTGAATTCCAGCTAGTCACCCGCTTCCAGCCCGCCGGCGATCAGCCGGAAGCCATCCGCCTGATGGTCGAAGGCATCGAGGCCGGGCTGGCGCACCAGACGTTGCTCGGTGTGACCGGCTCGGGCAAGACCTTCAGCATTGCCAACGTGATCGCCCAGATTCAGCGCCCGACCCTGGTACTGGCGCCGAACAAGACCCTGGCGGCGCAGCTGTACGGTGAGTTCAAGGCGTTTTTCCCGAACAACGCCGTGGAGTACTTCGTTTCCTACTACGACTACTATCAGCCCGAGGCCTACGTGCCGTCGTCGGACACCTTCATCGAGAAGGATGCCTCGATCAACGACCACATCGAACAGATGCGCCTGTCGGCGACCAAGGCGTTGCTCGAGCGCAAGGACGCGATCATTGTCACCACGGTGTCGTGCATCTATGGCTTGGGCAGTCCGGAAACCTACCTGAAGATGGTGCTGCACGTGGACCGCGGCGACAAACTCGACCAGCGCGCCTTGCTGCGTCGCCTGGCGGACTTGCAGTACACCCGCAACGACATGGACTTCGCCCGGGCGACGTTCCGGGTGCGCGGCGATGTGATCGACATCTACCCCGCGGAATCGGACCTGGAAGCGATCCGCATCGAGCTGTTCGACGATGAAGTGGAGAGCATTTCGGCGTTCGACCCGCTGACCGGTGAAGTGATCCGCAAGTTGCCGCGCTTCACCTTCTACCCCAAGAGCCACTACGTGACGCCCCGGGAAACCCTGCTGGACGCCATCGAAGGGATCAAGGTCGAGTTGCAGGAGCGCCTGGAATACCTGCGTTCGAACAACAAACTGGTGGAAGCCCAGCGCCTGGAGCAACGGACCCGGTTCGACCTGGAGATGATCCTGGAGCTGGGCTACTGCAACGGCATCGAAAACTACTCGCGCTACCTGTCGGGTCGTCCGGCGGGGGCGCCGCCGCCCACTTTGTACGACTATCTGCCGGCCGATGCCTTGCTGGTGATCGACGAATCCCACGTCAGCGTGCCCCAGGTCGGCGCGATGTACAAAGGCGACCGTTCGCGCAAGGAAACCCTGGTGGAGTACGGGTTCCGCCTGCCTTCGGCGCTGGATAACCGGCCGATGCGCTTCGACGAATGGGAAAGCGTGAGCCCGCAGACGATTTTTGTCTCGGCCACCCCCGGCAACTACGAAGCCGAACATGCCGGCCGGGTGGTCGAGCAAGTGGTGCGGCCGACCGGGCTGGTGGACCCGCAAGTCGAGGTGCGTCCGGCGTTGACCCAGGTCGATGACCTGCTCTCGGAAATCAGCAAGCGCGTGGCGGTGGAGGAGCGGGTGCTGGTCACCACGCTGACCAAGCGCATGGCCGAAGATCTCACCGATTACCTGGCCGATCATGGCGTGCGGGTGCGTTACCTGCACTCGGACATCGACACGGTGGAGCGGGTCGAGATCATCCGCGACCTGCGCCTGGGCACCTTCGATGTGCTGGTGGGCATCAACCTGCTGCGCGAAGGCCTGGACATGCCGGAAGTGTCGCTGGTGGCGATTCTCGACGCCGACAAGGAAGGTTTCCTGCGTTCCGAGCGCTCGTTGATCCAGACCATCGGTCGCGCGGCGCGTAACCTCAACGGCCGGGCGATTCTGTATGCCGATCGCATCACCGGCTCCATGGAGCGGGCCATCGGCGAGACCGAGCGTCGTCGCGACAAGCAGATCGCCTTCAACCTGGCCAACGGCATCACCCCCAAGGGCGTGTTCAAGGACGTCGCCGACATCATGGAAGGCGCCACCGTGCCCGGCTCGCGCAGCAAGAAGCGCAAGGGCATGGCCAAGGCCGCCGAAGAGAGCGCCCGCTACGAGGCCGAACTGCGCTCGCCGAGCGAAATCACCAAGCGTATCCGGCAACTGGAAGAGAAAATGTACCAGCTGGCCCGGGACCTGGAGTTCGAGGCTGCGGCGCAGTTGCGTGATGAGATTGGCAAGTTGCGCGAGCGGTTGCTGGCTGTCTGAGGTTTTGTGGTGGTTTTGAGGGCCTCATCGCGAGCAAGCTCGCTCCCACACTGGATCTACGGCGTTCACAAAACCCCTGTGGGAGCGAGCTTGCTCGCGATGGGCGCGACTCGGTCGACGACTGGCCACACAAATCCCGCTCTCACTGGAGCCCGCCCGCCATCGCCTGTTACCATTCGCCCCCTGTTTGATCTTTGCTTTTATATTCTTTCCGAGACATGCCATGACCACCGTCCGCACCCGCATCGCGCCTTCGCCCACTGGCGATCCCCATGTCGGCACCGCTTACATCGCTTTGTTCAACTATTGCTTTGCCAAGCAGCATGGCGGCGAGTTCATCCTGCGGATCGAGGACACCGACCAGTTGCGTTCGACCCGCGAGTCCGAACAGCAGATCTTCGATGCCCTGCGCTGGTTGGGGATCGACTGGAGCGAAGGCCCGGACGTCGGCGGCCCGCACGGTCCGTACCGCCAGAGTGAGCGCGGCGATATCTACCAGCAGTATTGCCAGCAACTGGTGGACATGGGGCATGCGTTCCCATGTTTCTGCACCGCCGAAGAGCTGGACCAGATGCGCGCCGAGCAAATGGCTCGCGGTGAAACCCCGCGCTACGATGGCCGGGCGCTGCTGCTGTCCAAGGAAGAAGTCGCCCGTCGCCTGGCCGCTGGCGAGCCCCATGTGATCCGCATGAAAGTGCCGAGCGAAGGCGTCTGCGTGGTGCCGGACATGCTGCGTGGCGATGTCGAGATCCCGTGGGATCGCATGGACATGCAAGTCCTGATGAAGACCGACGGCTTGCCGACGTACTTCCTGGCCAACGTGGTCGATGATCACCTAATGGGCATCACACACGTCTTGCGCGGCGAAGAATGGCTGCCGTCGGCGCCGAAACTGATCCTGCTCTACGAATACTTCGGCTGGGAACAACCGCAGCTGTGCTACATGCCGCTGCTGCGTAACCCGGACAAGAGCAAGCTGTCCAAGCGCAAGAACCCGACCTCGGTGACGTTCTACGAGCGCATGGGCTTCATGCCCGAGGCGATGCTCAACTACCTGGGGCGCATGGGCTGGTCGATGCCGGACGAGCGTGAGAAGTTCTCGCTGCAGGAAATGGTCGAGCACTTCGATCTGTCGCGCGTCTCCCTGGGTGGGCCGATCTTCGACATCGAGAAGTTGTCGTGGCTCAACGGCCAGTGGCTGCGGGACCTGCCGGTGGAGGAGTTCGCCGCTCGTGTGCAGAAGTGGGCGTTGAACCCTGAGTACATGATGAAGATCGCTCCCCACGTGCAGGGCAGGGTAGAGACCTTCAGCCAGATCGCCCCGCTGGCCGGCTTCTTCTTTGCCGGTGGCGTGACGCCGGACGCGAAGCTGTTCGAATCCAAGAAGCTCTCCGGCGACCAGGTGCGCCAGTTGATGCAACTGATCCTGTGGAAGCTCGAAAGCCTGCGTCAGTGGGAGAAGGACAGCATCACCGCGACCATCCAGGCCGTGGTCGAGTCCCTGGAGCTGAAATTGCGCGATGCCATGCCGCTGATGTTCGCCGCCATTACCGGTCAGGCCAGCTCTGTGTCGGTGCTCGATGCGATGGAAATCCTCGGGCCGGACCTGACCCGTTTCCGCCTGCGCCAGGCCATCGATCTGCTCGGTGGCGTGTCGAAGAAGGAGAACAAGGAGTGGGAAAAACTGCTGGGCGCGATCGCGTAAGCGTTCGATGAGGCAGGGCATACCCCGGTTTTCCGGGGTTTGTCGGTAAGTGATTGTTATCCCGGCAAAAAATTTTTAGATTTGTTGAAAATAAATTTGACAGCCCTCCGATACGCCCTTAAGATTCGCCCCGTCCTCAGCGATGAGGGGCTATAGCTCAGCTGGGAGAGCGCTTGCATGGCATGCAAGAGGTCGACGGTTCGATCCCGTCTAGCTCCACCAATTTACACTTCAAGGCCTGGCCACACCGGTCTTGAAGCGATCAACACTCAGCGTTGATCAGTGTATAGAAGGGTTTGCGTCCCCTTCGTCTAGTGGCCTAGGACACCGCCCTTTCACGGCGGTAACAGGGGTTCGAGTCCCCTAGGGGACGCCAGTTTTACAGAAGCGATGTTGAAAGACGTCGCTCCGCCGCGAGGCGAAAAATCCGGGGCTATAGCTCAGCTGGGAGAGCGCTTGCATGGCATGCAAGAGGTCGACGGTTCGATCCCGTCTAGCTCCACCAATTACAGGTTCAAGGTTTGGCCACACCGGCTTTGAATCGATCAGTTCTCAGCACTGATCAAGTTAGAAGGTTTGTGTCCCCTTCGTCTAGTGGCCTAGGACACCGCCCTTTCACGGCGGTAACAGGGGTTCGAGTCCCCTAGGGGACGCCACGATTACCCGCTCTGCGGGATTTTATAGGGGTCATTCAATTCTTGAATGGCCCTTTTGTTTGTCTGGCGTTCGGCCAATTCCCTTATCCTTTGAAAAAGTCTTCTGACCAGCGGTGAAAATTTCCGCTTGCGGAAAATTATTACATGGATAATATTTCAGTCGTAATATTCGGAGGCGACGATGAGCGATAAAAAGGCACAAACCCGTGAACGCATTCTCAAGGCCGCCAGCGATGCGCTGATTCAGCGTGGGCCGGCAGAGCCGAGCGTGGGCGAGGTGATGGGCGCGGCCGGGCTGACGGTGGGCGGTTTTTACGCCCATTTCGAAAGCAAGGATGCCTTGATGTTGGAGGCCTTCAAGCAATTGCTCAATCGGCGCCGCGGCTTGATCGCCGATATGGACGGCGAGCTGACAGGCGAAGAACGGCGCGCCCTGGTTGCCGCGTTCTATCTGTCGCGAAAGCACCGCGATTGCACCGAGCAAGCCTGCCCGATCCCTGCGTCGGTCGGCGAACTCGGGCGGCTGCCGGAGGCGTTTCGTGAGGTGCTCAATGAGCATATCGAGTTGATGGTCGCGCAGTTGGCGGCCAGCCCGGAGGACGCCGACAAGGCTTTGGCCGACATCGCCTTGATGGTGGGTGGCTTGGCCCTGGCGCGGGCATTGGGCCCGGGAGAGTTATCGGATCGTTTGCTGCGCGCCGCCAAGTCGGCGGTGCGTTGAGCTGAGGCGCGAGCCCTGGAGATGAGCGATGGACAGGTTGAGCTGGATTCGTAGTGTCAATGGCACGCTTGGCTGGGTGGCTCCGCACCTGGTGGCGAAGCAGATGCGTTCGTTGTTCATGCGCCCTCGGAACTTGCCGCCGCGAGATTGGGAGCTGCCGTTGCTGGCGACGTCCGAACGTATCACCTTACGCTTCGGTCTCTCGGCCTTGCGCTGGGGCAAAGGTCCGGCGGTCTTGTTGATGCACGGTTGGGAAGGGCGGCCGACCCAGTTCGCGGCGCTGATCACGGCCTTGGTGGATGCCGGTTACATGGTGGTGGCGCTGGACGGCCCGGCTCATGGTCGCTCGCCGGGTCGTGAGGCGAATGTCCTGTTGTTCGCCAGGGCCATGCTCGAAGCCGCCGCCGAGTTGCCGCCGTTGCAGGCCGTGATCGGGCACTCCATGGGCGGCGCCAGTGCCCTGTTGGCCGTCCAGTTGGGGTTGCGTACCGAGACGTTGGTCAGCATCGCCGCGCCCGCTCGCATTCTTGGGGTGCTGCGCGGTTTCTCCCGGATGATGGGCCTGCCGCCCAAGGCGCGTTCGGCCTTCATTCGCCAGGTAGAAAGCGATGTGGGCATGCCGGCCTCGAAGATGGACGTGGCGCATTATCAACTGGACGTGCCGGGGTTGATCGTCCATGCCGAGGACGACACGTCGGTTTCGGTCAAGGAGTCGCAATTGATTCATGAGGCGTGGTTCGACAGTCGGCTGCTGCGACTGCCACAGGGCGGGCATCAGCGGGTGCTGGCCGATCCTCGTGTGATTGATGGGGTGTTATCACTGCTGGCCGGTCGCAGCCTGCAAGCGCGGCAATCGGCTTGATCATCCGTTACACTGCCCCCATCCAAATTCGACCGGGAGAGGGGCATGGGCTGGGATCGGGCAACGCCATTCATCATTGATCTTCAGGTCAATGCCGAAGACATCGACGGGCTGGGCCATGCCAACAACGCGGTGTACGTCACCTGGCTCGAGCGCTGTGCCTGGCGCCATTCCCAACGCCTGGGCCTGGATCTGGTGGAATACCGGCGCCTGGACCGGGCCATGGCAGTGGTGCGGCATGAAATCGATTACCTGGCGGCCGCCTATGAAGGCGACGAACTGCAATTGGCGACCTGGATCGTCGACTGGGACCAGCGCCTGAAAATGACCCGGCATTTCCAGCTGGTCCGTCCCAGCGACAACGTCACGCTGCTGCGGGCCCAGACCACCTTCGTCTGCATCGAACTGTCCACCGGTCGGCCCAAGCGCATGCCGCAGGAATTCATCGAGGGTTACGGCGTGGCGCTGAATCCATCTGGCATCTTCATAGACTGACCCACTGCTATCGCGAGCAAGCTCGCTCCCACAGGGGATTGTGGCGGACTCCAATTCCGTGAACGCCCTGGAACCATTGTGGGAGCGAGCTTGCTCGCGATAGCGTCAGTCCATT